>CAIPNM010000246.1 GCA_903866395.1 uncultured bacterium | reverse complement strand
TGCCGGCACGCAGTTGCCGGACTCACCAGGAGTTGCCGATGAAGCCACGTTTCCTGCTTGCGATGGCCGCCTTTGCCGTCGCGTCGACCGTCTCCGCCCAAACTAAATGGGACCTGCCTGCCGCCTATCCGGCGGGCAACTATCACACCCAGAATATTCAGCAGTTCGCCGACGAGGTGGACAAAGCCAGCGGCGGCGCGCTCAAGATCACCGTGCATGCCAATGCCTCGCTCTTCAAGGCCCCTGAAATCAAGCGGGCGGTGCAGGGCGGGCAGGCCCAGGCTGGCGAAATTCTGCTCGCCAATTTTCAGAACGAATGGCAGTTATTTGGCGCGGATGGGCTCCCCTTCCTTGCCGATAGCTTTGATCAGGCCAACAAGCTCTACAAAGCGCAGCGTCCGTTCCTCGAGAAGAAGCTCGGTGAGCAGGGAATGATGCTGCTCTACTCGGTGCCATGGCCGCCGCAGGGCATTTATGTGAAGAAGCCGATTGCTTCGGCAGCCGACCTGAAAGGTGTGAAGTGGCGTGCCTACAGCCCTGCCACCGCGCGGATTGCCGAACTGGTGGGTGCGCAGCCGGTGACGGTGCAGGCGGCGGAGCTGTCACAGGCGATGGCCACCGGCGTGGTGGAAAGCTACATGTCTTCAGGCTCAACCGGGTATGACACCAAGACCTATGAGCACATCAAGTACTGGTACGACACCCAGGCGTGGCTCCCCAAGAATGCGGTGATCATGAACCGCGCAGCCTTCGAGAAGCTGGCACCCAATGTGCGCGATGCCGTACTCAAGTCAGCGGCGGCTGCTGAAGCACGCGGATGGGAGGTCGCGAAGGTCAAGAACCTGGAAGTTCTGGAGCTGCTGAAGAAGAACGGCATGAATATCGTTGCACCGTCGGCTCAGCTGAAAGCAGATATGCAGAAAGTGGGCGAGACCATGCTGAAGGAGTGGCTCGACAAGGCTGGCGCCGAGGGTAAGGCGCTGGTGGACGCTTACCGCAAGCTTTGATGCGATCGGCGCTAGACCGCCTCTATGATGGCGCAGCCGCGCTGGCTGCGCTCTTCATGGTGGCCCTTCTCGGGATGGTGCTCACCTCCATCCTGGGGCGGGAATTTGGTTTTCATGTGCGCGGCACTGATGCTTACGCGGGCTACTTCATGGCGGCGAGCGGCTTTCTTGCGCTCGCGCACACGCTCAAACGCGGCGAGCATATTCGCGTCACGCTGTTGACCGCGCGGTTGCGCGGTGCGGCGCTGAGGCGTCTTGAGCTGTTTGCCCTGGGGCTCGCGAGCTTATTGAGCCTGCTGCTCGCCTACTACAGCGTGCGGCTTTGCTGGCAGTCGAAGCTCTTCAATGACATTTCCACGAGCAATGACGCCACGCCGCTCTGGATTCCGCAGCTGTCGATGGCGGTGGGGGCGGTCATTTTGTTCATCGCGCTAGTCGATGAATGGGTGCTCGAGTTTCGCGGGCAACGCCGTGTGGCGGGGCCGGATCAGCCGCTGCATAACGAGTAAGCGCCTGTGAATGACCTGCTGATTACCGGCCTGCTGATCCTCACGCTCTTTCTCATCCTCGGGTCGGGTGTCTGGATCGGCCTGTCGCTCTCGGGTGTAGCCTGGGTGGGCATGCAGCTTTTCAGCAGCCGCCCGGCGGGTGATGCCATGGCGGTCACCATCTGGGGCTCGTCCTCGAGCTGGACGCTTACCGCGCTGCCGCTTTTCATCTGGATGGGCGAGATCCTGTTCCGAACTCGCCTCAGCCAAGACATGTTCCACGGGCTTGCGCCCTGGCTGCAGTCGCTACCCGGGCGGCTGCTGCACACCAATGTTGCAGGCTGCACAATCTTCGCGGCGGTATCGGGGTCGTCGGCGGCCACCTGCGCCACCATCGGCAAGATGACGCTCCCCGAGTTGAACCGGCGGGGCTATCCGGAAGGCATGGTGGTGGGGACACTCGCGGGCGCCGGCACGCTGGGGCTGCTCATCCCCCCCTCTATCATCATGATCGTCTATGGCGTCACGGCCGATGTGTCGATCGCCAAGCTCTTTATCGCGGGCGTGATTCCCGGCCTGATGCTGGCAGGCCTGTTCTCGGGCTACATCATTGTCTGGGCGCTTCGGAATCCCGAGTTGGTGCCTGCGGCCGAGCGGCGCTACACCTTCCTGGAAAAGGTTAAGGAGTCGCGAACACTCATTCCGGTGGTGTTGCTGATTGCCGCGGTGTTGGGGTCGATTTACACCGGCATCGCCACAGCCACCGAAGCAGCTGCGGTGGGCGTGGTGGGCTCGCTGGTGCTCTCTGCTTTGCAGGGCACGCTCAACTGGGCGAGCTTTCGCGATGCGCTGATGGGGGCCACGAGGCTCTACTGCATGATCGCGCTCATTCTGGCGGGCGCTGCGTTTCTCACGCTCTCCATGGGTTACATCGGCTTGCCGCGGCATCTCGCTGAATGGATCGCAGAGCTGGGTCTCAGCCAGTTCGAGTTGATTGCCGTGCTCACGCTCTTCTATATCGTGCTGGGTTGTTTCCTGGATGGCATCTCAATGGTGGTGCTCACCATGGGGGTCATCATGCCCACGGTGACCAAGGCCGGTATCGACCCAATCTGGTTTGGCATATTCATCGTGCTGGTGGTGGAAATGGCGCAGATCACGCCCCCGGTGGGATTCAATCTGTTCGTGCTTCAGGGCATGACGGGGCGCGAGTTGCCGTGGATTGCCCGGGTGACGCTGCCCATGTTTTTTGTAATGGTGTTTGCGGTGCTGCTTCTCTACTGGTTTCCAGGGCTTGCCACCTGGCTGCCAGAACAGATGATGCGCTAGCGCCCCTCAGGCGTTGATCGCAGCCATCAGCCGCTCGCGTGTGAGCGGCAGATCCTTCACCCGGATTCCGAGCGCCTGTTTTAGCGCGTTGCCGATCGCGGCAGCGGTGGGGCCGTGCGTGCATTCGCCGGCGCCAAGCGGTGGCTCATCGGGCGCATGGATCAGCAGGACGTTGACCTGTGGCTGCGCTGAAAAATTGATGATGGGATAAGCCGACCAGTCGACGCAGAGCGGACCTTCCTCGCGGTCGATCCGCATGGATTCGAGAAGTGTCCAACTGCAGGCCTGAATCGCGCCCCCTTCCAGCTGATTTCGAGCCCCGTCCGGGTTGATGACACACCCCAGATCGGCCACCACGGTGAGTCGCCGTACGGTGATGGCTTCGGCGACTTCGATGTCGGCGGCCACCGCACACCAGGCGCCAGAGTTCTTGTAGTGGGCAAAGCCGATGCCGGTGCCGATGGCGGCCCCAGCGTGGCCGCTTGCCACTGACGCGTGGTGTGAGGTGGCGAGCGTCTCGAGTACCCGGCGGGCGCGCGGGTGTTCGAGGTGCGCAAGCCTGAACATGATGGGAGACTGCCCGCTCAGTTCGGCCAGATCATCGATGGCAGACTCGAGCGCGAACACATTACCGAACGCACCGAGCGAGCGTAGCGCCGAGGTGCGCAGCGGCATGTTGCGAATCCGGTGGTTGGTAATTTTCATTTCACGAAAGCAATACGCCGGAATGGCGTTTCGCTCAGAACCGCCGCCCGCAGCGAGGGCCGCATTGACCGCTTCGCGGGGATCGAACCGGTTTGAAGCAATTTCGGTGGCGGCCAGGAGCGTGGGCGTTGGCGCGCGACCGGGGCGAAGGCTGTGCCCCGCGCTCCACACCTCATGCTCCCAGCGTGTAATGCGGCCGTCGTTCATCCAGGCTCGGATACGCATGGTCATGGCCGAGCCGAGGGGGGCGCGGATCAGTTCGTCTCGCCGTGACCAGAGCACGCGCACTGGCGCGCCGCAGGCCCGCGCAATGAGTGCGGCATCAAGTGCCACATCATCGGCTGCATTGTGCCCATAGCAGCCGGCGCCCTCCAAGTGATGCACGACGATATCGGTATTGGGGAAGACGAGCGCCAGATCGGCGCGCAGGTTGTACGGGCCCTGGCTGTGCGTCCAGAGGTCGAGTCGTTGATCGGTCCATTGCGCGAGTGCGCACGATGGCATGAGCGAGGCGTGGGCGATGAAGGGTTTGGTGAAGATCGCTTCGTAGACGGGCGGGGCGGCATCGCCCTGAGCGGGTGGGGTCTCCCCGGTCGCCCCGCTTACCTGTGTATCGTCGCTTTGCCCGGCTGAGGAAGCGGGGGCGTGCGCCGCAATGACCCGCGATTCAGCGGGCTGTGCGCGCAGCCAGTCAGCGACGGTTTTATCGTCGAACGGCAATTCTGGCTGCTGCCAGCGGGTGGCTGCGGCCAGATGTTCCGCAGCGCGGACAGCCGTCCATTCGCGCTCGGCCACCACCGCAAGAAAATTGCCGTCTCGGATAAGTCGTACGCTCTCGCCGAATAAACTGAGCGCATCGGAGGCTACCGAGTGAAGCGTAGCCCCCGGGGTTGCAGCGCGTACTACGCGTGCGTGAAGGAGTCCGGGAAGGCGTTGATCGTGCAGGTACGCGGCAGCGCCTCGAATCTTGGCAGGCAGATCGCGCCGCGGTATCGACTGCCCGATGATCGGAGCGGGAAAAGGGGCGGACGTGTGTGCAGCGCCGGGTGCCGAGGCGTCGACCTCGCCCGCGAGGAGTGAGGCGGGGTCGAGATCGCGATAGTCGAGCCTTCTGTCATCGGGTCCGGTGACCAGACCATCGTGGGCGGCACAGGCTGCGGGTTCGATACCCCAACGCCCGGCTGCACGGGCGATCAGGCGCTCGCGCAGTTCCGCGCAGACGATCCGGATCGCGGTCCCTGACTCCTGAACCGAGAGGCTCCCCGAGGTGACTGCTTCATCTGGTGAGAGACCGGTCTGGACCGGGGTCATGCGGACTCGTTCGAGCGGCAGCCGCAGTTCGTGCGCTGCGATCTGTCCAAGCGCGGTGAGGATGCCCTGGCCGATTTCAACCTTGCCTGAGCGAACGTCGACGGTGCCATCGGGGC
>CAIPNM010000245.1 GCA_903866395.1 uncultured bacterium | reverse complement strand
TGTTCCAGTGTCCTCAAACACATCGCCCGGGTTGTCTACGTAGTAGGTGTCAGCGCCGTTGCCGCCGTCCATGTAATCGGCGTCTTTGTCCCCGTCCAGCACATCGTTGCCGTCGCCGCCGTAAAGCGTGTCTTTGCCAGTACCTCCCAGGAGGTTGTCGTCCCCGGCATTACCAAACAGCGTGTCGTTACCCTGCTCGCCCTCCAGGCTGTCGTTACCCTCCTCGCCGATCAACCGGTCGTCGTCGTACCCACCATAGAGCCGATCGTCGCCTTTACCCCCCTTGAGCTCGTCGCGCCCCAGGAAGCCATACATGTCGCTGGGACCAGGGCCGCCTTGCAGGTAGTCGGTCTCGTCGGTGCCACGACCGCGGTCCGGCACATCGTCATCGATGGTCGTGACAACAATATTGCTGATGGCCATACCTTGGCCGCTCCGCATGCCGTCATAGTCAAAGTCATCCGACTTGGTGTTAGAAGTAAGGTTGAACGCAATGTTGCCGTCAGTTTCAACATCGTCCAAGCCCGTCAGCGATACCGTTTGAACCTGGTTCCAATTGCCCGGGCCAAAGGTCAAGATTTTTGTCGAAGCGGGGCCGCTTGATAATGCCGCTTCTGTCGAATCCGTAATCGTGATCGTCAGGGTGACGTCGTACCGCGGAGCCTTCGTTAATGAAACCCCAAAGCTGGACTGCCCTCCCGATTCGGTCAATGTCACTGCGGTTGCGTTAGACCATACAATCCCCGCCTTCACAGCCTCAGAAACCGGCGCAGTATCCCTGCTGATAACAGTCTCGGTCGTACCAAAACTATCGACGTAGGTTGCACGGACCGAAATAGGCTGACCCACCTGCGCATAAGACAGCGCAAGACTCGCCCCCGTAGCGCCATTAACCGGCTCCCCTCCCGCATACCATTGATATCGAATACCGCCCTCGCCGCTGACCGGTATTCCATCCAAATCGCTCAATGTATTCGATACCGTAAGCACCTGACCTTGAAGCGGAGTACCACCTATCAGCACTTCACCGGCCGGGGCATCATTTGCATTGGCAACAGCGCCGGTAAGTTGGCTGACATGAGACTCATAGGTGCCACCCGCGTCGGTATAGACAGCGCGCACGCTGATTGATTTTCCGACCTCGCTCTGAGTAGGCGTAAACGTCTGCGCGCTGGCTCCTGAAATTTCCTCAGTGACGCCATTCTTGGTAGCTAACCACCGATAGGATCGGGGACCGATGCCATCCAGATCCGTCAGCGAATCCACCAGGGTCAGCGCTTGTCCTTGCATCGCGCCACCCTGTATCAAGAGCGAACCAGAAGTTGTATCGTTGATGTTCTGAACTTGTGCGGTTGCGGCACTCAACATGAACTCGCTCGCCCCGCCGGCGTCAATATAGGAGGCACGAACAGAGATCGCCTTACCAACATGCGCCTGAGTGAGTACAAGCGTGGGCGAAGTAGCTCCCGCGAGAACCTGACCCGCCGCAAACCACTGATACGATAACTCTCCAAGACCCTCTGGATCGTTCATCGAATTTGACAGCGCAAGCGTTTGTCCCTGCGTTGAAACCCCAGTGATTAAAAGCGTACCGGTAGGTGGCTCATTGACATTGTTCAGTGCAACCTTGACGACCGCCGTGGAAAATAAAGTGCCATCTGACGCCTTGACAGTTAACGAAAAGGACTTGGCGCGTTCATAGTCCAGATCGCCCGAGTCATGGACCCTTATTGCTCCAGACGAAGGATCGATGGAAAACGGCGCGACTCCGTCACCATCGACATCAACATTGCCGCCCGCTATGCTGAAGCTGATCGAGTCAGCGTTGTCGTCCGAAGCCCTCACGCTCATGACAGTAGTATTTTGCGGCGCATTTTCCGATACTGTGGAGCTCACCTCCGAGGCGGGATCGTAGGTCAAATCCAACGCTCCGTTTGCCTGGTACCGCGTCAATTTGGCGCCGTTCACAACCAGTATCTTTCCGTCTGCCTGTAACGCGATACTCGAGCCTCCTGCACCTGTTACAACACCATCCCCATCGAAGCCAACATCGAGCGTCCCGTCGGCGGAATAACGCGCAAGGTCAGCGGCAGCGACCAAGATTTTTCCATCGGCCTGAATCGCGACGGCTTCACGGCCAGAGGCGAGAAAACCATTCACGCCAAACGAAGGATCGACCGATCCATTGCTATTCAATCGAATCAGGCCTGCATCACTGCCATAGTTGCTTACCGCCAGCAGAATCTTCCCGTTCTCCTGCACGGCAAGATCAAGCCCAGCGGAACCGCGCCCTGGGGCGGCAAACCCGTCGCTATCGAATGACGTATCCAGCGCACCGCTAGCGGTCAGGCGTGCAACCCTGGTGGAGTAGGGTGAACTATCGGTTTCACCCGCAATCAACAGCTTTGAATCCGGCTGTGCCCTCACAGCAAAGGTCAACATCGGCAGGTCGGCAATTCCATCACCCCCGCCAAAAGTCGTATCGATGACGCCCGCATTGGTGAGCTTAACGACACGGCCATAGCCAGTAATCACGACACTCCCATCGCTGAGAACAGCCGCGTCGTAGCATCGTCCGAGGCTACCGCCAATATCGAGGGTGACCTTACCGCCACTCCCAAATCCCAGATCGGGCGCCCCGTTTGCACCGAACCGGAACACTGCCCAGTCATAGCCGTTCGCTGCCGTGTAGTACTGCCCCGCAACAACGATCTTGCCGTCTGATGTCAGGTTCACGCTGTAGGCCCCACTACTGCCGTACAACGTACCGAAGTCAACCGGCACAACCCCCGCACTGCCAAATGTTGCGTCCGCGGACCCATCAGTGTTCAGTCGGATGAGAGCCCCTGGGGTGGCAGCGAGCGCCTTGCCATCACCTTGAATCAACAGAGTTCTGGATGGCGAATTGGCGGGCCCTGGTAAGGACACGACTCCATCGCCCATCACAAATACGGGCGCCGTGTTAGTTGACACAATCTGCTGAGGAGCGATTGGGGCGGTTGCCAAACTACCGAGCGATTCGTTGGTATCCGCTGTATCAACATAGCTGGCGTTCACGCTAATACGCTTACCGACCAGAGATGCACTCAAAGTAAGGGATGCGCCGTCTGCATGCTGCAGCGCGCCTCCATCCGCGAACCATTGATACCGGACGGCACCAACACCACTCAAGGGAATTCCGTCGACGTCGATCAGGTCGCTGGTGACCGAGAGGGTCCCGCCTTCGACGGCTTCCCCGCTGATCATGACGCGCCCCGTCGGGAGATCATTGAGCGGAGCAACAGTGATCGCAACGCTATCAGTGTCTGATTTCGCGGCACCCGACCCACTATTTCCCTGATCACTTGTGAAGAGAGTCAGCGTATCCGCGCCATAGAAGTTCGCATTCGGCTTGTAGACAACGCCATTTTCGGCGCCAAGCGCTGCGTTGATAGCGGTCACTGAACCGGTGAGCGTGACCACCGCACTGCCATTGCCGACGCGCGTCACCCCCGGTGCGCTGAATAAGGTCAGACTTCCGTTAGCCACGCCAAGCGTCACCGAAACATTGGCACCACCCGCGTCAATATCGGACACCCCTAGGCCGGTGAGGGTCAGACTGGCATCCTCATTAACCGAATAAGTCCGACTCGGGACGCTGTTCAAAGGCGAATCATTAACGGCCGCGACATCGATAGAGAGGGTGTTGGGTGAGGCATCAAACAGCTCGGAATCGCGCACGCTGAAAGTGAAGGACGCGTAAGACGACCCACTGGCGTTGGAAATCGGCAAAAACTTGAGGT
>CAIPNM010000244.1 GCA_903866395.1 uncultured bacterium | reverse complement strand
GGTCGACTCGGCCTTTGCCACCCTCGACGCGTCATGGCCCGAAGGCTTCGATGGCTTCGTGAATCTGGTGGGCTTTGCCGCCGATCGCATCCCCCTCGACCAGCTTCCCATCGCCGAGTGGCAACGCGTGGTCGACGGCAATCTTGGGGCGAGCTATCTGCTCAATCGGGCTGCCGTACCCAGGCTCAAAAAGCGCGGCGGTGGCGCGGTGGTCAATGTCGCCTCCGGGCTTGCCACGCGAGTGATGCCAGGCTTCGGTCCCTATTCAGCCTCCAAGGCCGCGCTGATCGCACTCACCAAGGCCGTGGCGGTCGAAAACGCGCCGGCGATCCGCGCCAACGCAGTGGCGCCTGCGGCGGTTGACACTGATTTCCTGGTGGGCGGAACCGGGCGCGAACGCACCGACTCCCACCTGGATCGCGAGAGCTACATGAAGCTGATTCCACTCAGGCGGCTGGGCCTGCCCGCCGACGTGGTGGGGCCGATCCTGTTTTTGCTCGGACCGGCCTCCGGCTACATGACCGGACAAACCCTCTACATCAACGGCGGCGCGCTCACCCCGTAAGGGGCGAGGCGCCACAGCCTTAAACCTGCATCCCGTAGGCTTTCAGGAAATCGCGCGCCGGAATACCCGGTTTTTCGGTGGCCGCCAATTGCGCCCGGATCATTGGCGCAAACACGGCTGTCCAGCGCCGCTGCTCATCGGCCGATAGCGAGATGACTTCCTTGTCGCGGCGAGCCGCGGCCACTGCGTCGTCGCTGTGCTTCTGAATGTTGGCTGCGGCTCTGATGCTCAAGCCCAGCCCGGTGGTCTCGTCAATGATCTTGCGAAGGTCTGCAGGCAGCTTCTGGAAGCGCGCAAGGTTCATGTTGATGGTAAAGGGCGAGCGCCCCACCGGCACATCAATCGTGAAATAGCGACAGACCTCGAGCAGCTTGAAATCGATGGCCCCCGCCATCGAGATCAGCGCGCCATCCACCACACCCCGCTCGATCGAGTTGTAGATCTGACCCGCCGGCATGTCGATCGGCGTCGCGCCCAAGGCAATGAGTTGTTCCGACTGCGCCGACGACGGCGTGCGGATCTTCATGCCTTTCATGTCCTCGAGTCTGCGGACGGCCTTCGAGCGCGTCATGACTGCGGCCGCATCACCCGTCCAGATCACCAGCGGCTTGCTTTCCTTCATTTCGCCGTCGGTAAAGAACTTCATGTGCTGCCACATCTTGCGTGTTCCCTCTTCCGAACTACCCGCCATACCGGGGAGTTCGGAGAGCGACATCAGTGGAAAGTCAGCGGAGGTGTAGCCGGGCAAGGTGAAGGTGATGTCGGAAAGCCCGCGCACCATCTGCTTGTAAAGCTCGGGCGGTTTGCCGCCAAGCTGCATGGAAGGAAACACACGCAAGTTAAGTCGGCCGCCGCTCTTTTCAGCGATTTCCTTGCCCCAGGGCACCATGATCTGCGCCAGACCATAGTGCGTGGGCGGAACGAACGTGGCGAGTTTGATTTCTTCCTGCTGCGCACGCGAGGTGCCAGGCAAGGTGAGGACCAGCGCTGCGGCGGACGAGGCAGCAGCGAAACGTCGACGATCAGGGTTCACGGGGTCTCCTCCTTAAGAAACAATCGATGGATGGCGGCCTCGCCCGACCGGGCTGGCAGCCTTTGTTATGGTCAAAGCTTATCGGATCATGGCGTTTGGAATCATGAGGGCAATATCGGGGAACGCCACGATCAGCGCCACACAGATAATCATTGCAACCCAGAATGGGGTGATGGAACGAAAGATCGCGCCCATGCTGGTGTCGGGCACCAGACCTTTCACCACAAAGACATTCATGCCGACGGGCGGAGAAATCAGCCCCATTTCAAGCAGGATCACCATGATGACGCCGAACCAGATCAGGTCGTAGCCCAGCGCTTTCACGATGGGAATCACGATGGGCAGCGTGAGGACCAGCATCGAAAAGCCCTCGAGAAACATGCCGAGCACCAGATAAAGCGCCATGATCAGGAGCAGCACCACAAAGGGTGCGAGCGATGCGCCCGTGAGCAGGTCGGCAATTCGCCCGGGTAGTCCGCTTAGCGCAAGAAACGGCCCGAACACCAGCGCGCCCATCAGGATGAGGAACACCATGGCCGTGGTGCGAACCGTGTCGAGCAGAACCTGCTCGAGCACCGCGCGCTTCAGGTGCCCAGTGGCCCAGGCCCAGGCGATGGCGAGGAAAGCCCCCACCGCCGCAGCCTCCGCCGGGGTGAACACGCCCGCATAGATGCCACCGATCGAAGCGAACACCAGCCCCAACATTGGCGCCGACTGTGCAAGCGCACGCCAGCGCTGCGGGAACGTTGAGCGCTCACCGGCCGGTCCGAGTTCAGGACGGAACGCGGTCCAGATCATGATCGTGATGACGAAGAGCAGCGTGAGCAGCAACCCCGGCAACACGCCTGCGAGCAGGAGTTTGCCGATCGACTGTTCGGTGAGAATGCCGTAGATCACGAAAGCAGTGCTGGGGGGAATGAGGATGCCCAGCGTTCCCCCCGCCGCCACCGTGCCGGCGGCGAGACCACCGTCGTAGCGGTACCGCCGCATTTCCGGCAGACATACCCGCCCCATGGTCACGGCCGACGCCACACTCGACCCGGACACCGCAGCGAACCCGGCGCAGGACAGGATCGTGGCTGACGCCAGTCCGCCCCGCCAATGGCCCACCCACGCATACGCCGCCGCAAACAACGCCTGCCCCATGCCGCATGCCGAGGCAATGGACCCCATCAGCACAAAGAGCGGAATCACCGCCAGATCGTAGTAGGCGGCGTAGGAATAGGGATAGGTGCCGAGCGCCATCAGCGCCGCATCGATGCCGTTCAACACGGCGAAACCGATGCTGCCCACCAGGAACATCGCGATGCCGATCGGCATGCGAAGCGCAAGGAGGGCAAGCATGGCAACCAGGCCGATGGCCCCGATCGCTTCTGAACTCATGTGCGCTCCTCGGTGGACGAAACATGTCGCCAGCCCGCGCGCGCCTGCCCCAGACAGACCAGCGCGAACATCAGAGCGCCAAATGCGGCGCCAAACTTGAACGGCCAATGCGGCCAGCGCAGCATGTTGCCGATCTGACTCCAGCCATACACCGCCTCGGCCGCCACCCGCCAGGCGATGACCAGGAAGAGAATGCCCCCGGCCAGCGACATGAGCGAGGGCAACCAACGGAGCGACGGACGATCCAGCAAGCGATCAAGCAGATCCACGGCAATGTGCCCGCCGGTGGCGCCACACCAGGCCAGAGACAGAAAGACGATGAGCGCCATTGCATATTCGGTGGCTTCGAGCGAACCCCGAAATGGCATGTTGAAAAAATAGCGGAGCACGACATCGACCACGGTGAGCACCGTGAGCGCGAGCAGGATCAGACCCGCCCCCAGCGCCATCAGGCGCAGGAGTCGCTCGAACGCATTCTTCGGATTGTCAGAGCCATCCATGCACGAATCACCGAACCAGTCGTCCGATGGCCTCGTCAACACTCATGACATCGCCAAAGAACAGAGCAAAATGATCAAGCGAGGTGACGTGCTCTTCATGGGTGAACGCGGAATTGGCATCCGACAGCATCACCACCCGATAGTCGAGCATCATTGCATCCCGCGCGGTGGATTCGCAGCATACATTGGTGGCGGTGCCTGCAACCAGTAGCGATTCGATTCCGCGCCGGCCGAGCTGCTCGTGCAGATCAGACGACCCCTGGATGAAGGCGCTGTACATGATCTTGCGCGCGAACAGGTCCGAGGGCTGGGCATCGAGCGCAGGAAACAGCTGGAACCCTTCGGAGTCTTCAGCCAGCTTAGCAAGCCGAGCCTGTACCCGCCCCGGCTCGAGCATGTACTGATGATGGCGCGCCCAACGCTCGGAGGCACCGCGCGCAGTGGTCTGAACCCAGGCCACACATCCCCCCGCCTCGCGCAAGGCCTGCGCCGTCCGATTGATGGCCGGCACGGTCGCCCGCGATGCAGCCACCTCGGCGGGAAAGCCCGGCGCGCAGAAATAGTTTTGCATATCGACCACGACCAGCGCGGTGCGCTGCGCCGTGATCGACTGATGCGCCGGGATCGTGCCTTGCCTGCGCAGCACGCGATCGCGCACTGCGTCAGACATGGTGTAGGACTGCACCGGCGCGGCGCTCAACGGACTACCGCCAGCTGCTGGCGCTTGCCGCCCTGGTAGGTGAAGAGCGTGAGTGCGCCGTTTCGGATGTCGCCCTTGTTGTCAAACGCAATGGTGCCGGTCACACCCGTGAAGTTCGACTTGCCGAGTTCGGCCAGGTAGGCGGACGGCCGCGCGGAGTTGGCGCGCACCATGGCGTCGGCCATCACCATCACAGCGTCGTACACATAGGGCGCATAGAGCTGAACATCAGCGTTGAAGCGCTTCTTGAACCGCTCGCCGAAGGCCTCCATCGCTTTCTTCTGCTCACCCTCGACGCCACCGGCTTCAGCGCAAACCACCTGGTTATCAGCCATGGCATCGCCAGCCAGCTTGGCGAGTTCAGCCGTGCAGATCCCGTCGCCGCCCATGAACTTGGCGTTGATGCCGAGGGACTTCATCTGGCGCAGCATCGGGCCCGCCACCGCGTCCATGCCGCCAAAAAACACCACATCGGGGTTCTTCGCTTTGATGGAGGTGAGGATGGCCATGAAGTCGGTGGACTTGTCGGTGGTGAATTCACGCCCCACCACCTTGCCGCCAGCGGCCTTCACCGCTTTATCGAACTCGTCAGCCACACCCATGCCGTAGGCGGTGCGGTCATCAACCACCGCAATGGATTGCCCTTTCACGTTCGAGACCGCATAGCGGCCAAGCGTGCCACCGAGATGCACGTCATCGGCCACCACGCGGAAGGTGGTGTTGTAGCCCTGACGCGTGTAGCGGGGGTTGGTGGCCGAGGGGGAAATTTGCGGGATGCCAGCGTCGAAATAGATTTTGGAGGCCGGGATGGAGGTGCCGGAATTGAGGTGCCCGACTACGCCGCTTACTTTGGCATCGACCAGCTTCTGCGCGGCGGCGGTCCCCTGCTTGGGATCGGCTGCGTCGTCTTCGGCCAGCAGTTCAAAACGCACCGCACGACCGTTGATCTTGAGACCCTTGGCATTCAGGTCTTCAATGGCCAGGCGCGCGCCGTTTTCGTTGTCTTTACCCAGGTGAGCAATGCCACCGCTGGTGGGGCCGACGTGCCCGATGCGGATGACGTCCTGGGCGGAGGCTGCGGTGGCGATCGAGGCGAGCGCCACGAGCGCGGCGAGTCGAGAGAATTTCAGTGTCATGAAGGTCTCCGGTTGCGAAAGTTGACGGGTGCCCTGATGGGCCTTCTGAGTAACTGCGTGCGAGATTCGTTCAGTCGGGATTGGGTTAGCCGCCCAGATAAGCCTGCCGAACCGCATCATCGGTGAGCATAGCGCGAGCAGGGCCCGTTGCGGCAATTTGTCCCGATTCCATCACATAGGCCCGGTCTGCGATCTGCAGCGCGCGGCCCGCATTCTGTTCCACCAGAAAAATGGTGATGCCCTGCGCGTGCACCTGCTGGATCACCTCGAAAATGCGGTCCACCATGAGGGGTGCGAGGCCCATCGATGGCTCATCAAGCAGCAGCAGGCGGGGCCGTGCCATTAGCGCACGCCCCATGGCAAGCATTTGCTGCTCACCGCCCGATAGGGTGCCAGCGAGCTGCGCGCGGCGTTCGGCCAGCCTCGGAAACAGGCCAAAGACCCTGTCAAGGTCAGTGGCGATTCCCTCGCGATCGGTGCGCAGATACGCGCCCATCTGCAGGTTCTCTGCGATTGACATGCGGGCAAACACGCCCCGCCCCTCGGGCACCATGACCAGCCCCTCGCCCGCCAGATCCCAGGGACCGCGCCCGGTCACCGACCGACCCATGAAGTGAATGTCGCCGGCGCGGAGCGGCAGGAGCGCCGTAATCGCCTTCATGGTGGTGGTCTTGCCCGCGCCATTAGAGCCAATCAGGCAGACCACCTCACCTGCGTCCACCCGCAGATCGATGCCCTTGACCGCCACAATGCCGCCGTAGCCCATTTCGGCGCCACGCACATCGAGCATGGGAACGGCCATCTCAGTGGGCTCCAGCCGTGCCCAGATAGGCTTCGATCACGCGCGCGTCGCGCTGTACCTCGGCAGGCGAGCCTGCAGCGAGCTCGCGGCCATAATCGAGCACGGTCACGCGGTCGCACAGACCCATCACCAGTTTCACATCGTGCTCAATTAACAAGAGCGTGCGCCCGTCGTTGCGGATTTTTTCGATCAGTGCGCGCAGCTGCTGCTTTTCGGTGGCGTTCATGCCGGCGGCAGGTTCATCGAGCGCGAGCAATACCGGCTCGGTGGCCAGCGCTCGCGCAATCTCGAGCCTGCGCTGGTCGCCATACGAAAGCGTGCGGGCACGGTAAGCAGCCAGCCGGGCGATGCCCACATAGTCAAGCAATTCGTGCGCGCGCTCGGCAATTTCGCGCTCTTCGCGGCGACACGCAGGCAGCCGGAGCACCGCCCCCACCAGCCCGGAACGGGTCCGCAGGTGGCGCCCCACCATCACGTTTTCGAGGGCGGTCATGTCCCCGAACAGACGAATGTTCTGAAAGGTGCGCGCAATGCCCGCCCGCGCCACCTCGTGCACGGCCCGCGGCTCGTAGGGCCGGCCCTGAAGCTCGAAGCGACCGGCGTCGGGCACATACAGCCCGGTGATGAGATTGAAGAAGGTGGTCTTGCCCGCGCCATTGGGGCCGATCAGCCCATAGATCTGGCCGCGCGCCACCGACACGCCCACCGAATCGAGCGCCTGCAGTCCGCCAAAGCGCTTGCTCGCCCCTTCCACTTTCAGGACGGGAACTTCAGCCACGGGCCACCTTGTTGCCGTGTTCCGGCGACGGCCAGAGGCCTCGTGGCCGCAACAGCATCACGATGATCATGGCGAGCGCAATCAGCATTTGCCGCAGGATGGCCGCGTCGAGCCGGCCGCCGGTGAGTTCCTGGAGGGGACCCGCCACATAGCGGAGCACCTCGGGAAGCGCAGCAAGCAGCACTGCACCCAGCACCACGCCCGGCAAGTGCCCCAGCCCGCCCAGCACCACCATGGCGACGATCATGATCGACTCCATGAGGCTGAATGATTCGGGCGAAATGAAGCCCTGAAACCCAGCAAACACCACGCCCGATACGCCGCCAAAGCTCGCGCCGGCGGCAAACGCAAGCAGCTTCATGTTGCGGGTGTTGATACCCATTGCCTTGGCCGCGATTTCATCTTCACGGATGGCCATCCAGGCCCGTCCGATCCGTGAGTGAGCCAGCCGGTGCGACACGATGATGGCGAGCACCACCAACGCCAGCAGCAGCCAGTAGATGAGCGTGACCGAGGCGATTTCGAAGTCGCCGATTTCCAGACGGCGCGACAGCTTCCAGCCAAACATCTCGATCGCGTCGATCTGGCCGATGCCGCGCGGGCCGTTGGTGAGGTTGATTGGGTGATCAAGGTTATTGAGAAAGACGCGAATGATCTCGCCAAAGCCCAGGGTGACGATGGCGAGGTAATCGCCGCGAAGCTTGAGTGTCGGAGCGCCCAGGAGAATGCCGAACAGCGCAGCCACACCTGCAGCGAGCGGCAGCGCGACCCAGATCGTAATGTGAAGCCCGCCTGGAAACACGGACGCGAGCGCCGGGAAAGACTCGGTGAGATGGGGCGACGCCAGAAGCGCGAACAGATAGGCACCCACCGCAAAGAACGCCACGTATCCGAGATCAAGAAGCCCGGCATAGCCCACGATGATGTTGAGGCCGATTGCGAGCAACACATAAAGAAGCGCCATGTCGGCGATCCGGACCCAGGCATTGCCGAACTGCTGTAAGACGAGCGGCAGGAGCGCCGCCGCCGCCAAGGCGAGCGTCCAGGCCAGCCAGCCTGGCAGGCGGCCGGGCGGGTGGCCGGTGGGCGACTCGGCAGATGTCATGCGCGGTCTGCCACGCGCTCACCAAGCAGCCCGGAGGGCCGAAGGGTGAGCACCAGAATGAGCACCACAAACGCAAAGATGTCGGCATAGTGACTGCCGAGAAGTCCCCCGGTCAGCGCCCCGAGATAGCCCGACCCGATCGACTCAATCAGGCCGAGCAGTACGCCCCCCACCACCGCACCGGCAAGGTTGCCGATGCCGCCGAACACCGCAGCGGTGAAGGCCTTGAGACCGGGCAGAAAGCCCATGCCATGCTGAACCGTGCCGTAGTTGGAAGCCCACATCACGCCCGCAATCGCGGCCAGCACGGCGCCAATGATGAAGGTGGCCGAAATAACCGTGTCGGGTCGCACCCCCATCAGCGCGGCAACCGATGGATTTTCTGCGGTCGCCCGCATGGCACGCCCCAGACGGGTGCCGTGCACCAGCCACAGGAGGAGTGCAAGACACACTGCCGTCACCGCCAGGATCATCACCTGTGTGGGGGTAATCACCGCCCCGCCAATCTGGAACGGCGCGCTTGGCAGCAGCGTGGGAAACGGCTTGTGGTTGGGCTTCCAGATCACCATTGCAAGGGTCTGAAGCAGGATGCTCATGCCGATGGCGGTGATGAGCGGTGCCAGACGCGGGCTGGAACGAAGCGGCCGATAGGCGATCCGTTCGATCGCGAAATTGAGCACCGCGGCCACCACGCAGGCGATCAGGGTGGAGAGCACCAGGATCACCCAGCCCGGCGCACCCGGCATCGCCTCGCGCATCATCGAAATGACGCTCCACGCGGTGAGCGCGCCCACCATCAGCACCTCGCCATGCGCGAAATTGATGAGGCTGATGATGCCGTAGACCATCGTATAGCCCAGTGCGACCAGCGCATACATGCTGCCGAGCACGAGGCCGTTGATGATCTGCTGGAGGAAGACGTCCATGAGGCGATGAAGCCGGAAGAGCGGTTGACGACTCCGGCGGTTGACTACTCCGCCTTCGCGCCCGATGCCTTGACCGCCAGAGCCCATTTCGCGGTTTCTGCGCGAACGAAGGACGCGAGCTGATCGAGATCCATGATGAGCGGCTCGGAGCCCAGCGTCTGAAAATTCTGGCGTACCTCATCAATGGCCAGGATTTTATTCACGTCGGCATTGATCTTTCTGAGGATGTCACGCGGCGTGCGCGCGGGCGCAGCCATGGCCACCCAGGGCACGCCCGAGAATCCGGGATAGCCGCTTTCAGCGATGGTGGGCATGTCGGGCAACGCCGACGAACGCTGCGCGCTTGATACTGCAATTGCCCGGAGCTTGCCGCCCCGAATGAGCGGCAGCGTGGCCGTGAGGGTTTCGAACATGACATCGACCTGACCGCCCGCCAGATCGGCCAGACCGGCCGGGCCGCCTTTGTACGGGATATGCATGATGTCAACGCCAGCGGTGGCCTTGAACATCTCGGTGACCAG
>CAIPNM010000243.1 GCA_903866395.1 uncultured bacterium | reverse complement strand
GTCAATAGCCTCACTGTCAAAGTTCAGCAAGTGGCCGGCGTGGCCGCTGACAAGCACGACGAGATCGCAGCAGGCATTTTTTCTGAAGTTGCAAAGGCCATGACGGCGGGCGCGCTCGCCGCTGACAAGATCACCGCCACCGCTGAGACGCTCGTCAACTCGGTTGCTATGCAGGCCAAAGTTGCCGGCATTAGCGTGAGCAGTGCCAATCTGAAAGCCGCCGCTGTGAGTGCGCTGGAAAACCTGGCTGCACTGTCCTCGAAGATCGACGTAGCCACCTCGGTGGACGCCATTGCATCGGGACAGAAAACTGCGCTGACGCAAAAGACCTTCACCCTGCAGCTGCTCCACTTCTCTGATGGCGAGGCGGGCACGCTTGCGCCAACCACCGCCCCCCGACTCGCAGCCCTGGTCGACAAGTTCGAGGATGCGTACCCCAACAGCATTACTCTGGTGGGTGGTGACAACTTCATTCCCGGGCCCTTCCTTGCTGCGGGAACCGACGCCTCTGTGATTGCTGCGCTAAATAGCGCTGGCGGCGGGACGCTCGCTGCCACAGCGACCGTGCCGATTGCGGCCGTTGATATCGCGATTCACAACGCGATTGGCGTGGAGGCCTCGGCGATCGGTAATCACGAGTTTGATCTGGGCTCGCGTGTGCTGAGTGACGCAATCAAAGGCGCGAGCGGCGCGCTCGGTGCGCAATTCCCCCACGTCACCGCTAATCTGGATTTTTCCGGCGATTCAGACCTGAAGTCGATCTATGTCGACACGACAGCCACCGCAGGCCTCGAACTCGCGTCGGCGCAGAAGGGCAAGATCGTGCCGTCAGCGATTCTGGTTGAAAACGGTGCAAAGATCGGTCTGGTTGGCGTGACCACCCAGATACTGGAGGCGATCTCGTCGCCCTCCGGAACCGAGGTAAAGGGCTTTCCCACCGGGCCGGGTGCCAATGGCGAAGCCGACGACATGACGCTCCTTGCTGCGCAACTTCAGCCGGTGGTCGATGACCTTACCGCGCAAGGCGTGAACAAGATCGTGCTCTTGTCGCACCTTCAAATCGTTGGCAACGAAAAATTGCTCGCAACCAAACTCTCCGGCGTCGATATCGTGATCGCGGCGGGTTCGAACACCCGGATGGGCGATGCGAGCGACAAGGCGGTCGCGATGGGAGGGCATTCGGCCGTGTTTGCCGAGACCTATCCTTTCGTAGCGACCGACAAGAATGGCTCGACCACACTGGTTGTCAGTACCGATAACGAATACACCTATCTCGGTCGGATGGTTGTCGACTTCGACGAGGCGGGCAAACTCATCACGACCAGCCTCGCGGCCAATGCGGCCGTCAACGGTGCCTACGCAGCAACCGACGCGAACGTCGCCGCTGCCTGGGGCGTGGCCGAGTCAGCGCTTGCAACGACCGCGTATGCCACCGGGACCCGTGGCGGCAAAGTGAAGACGCTGACCGATGCCGTGCAGTCCGTCATCACGGTCAAGGACGGCAATGTCGCCGGATACGCCTCGGTTTATCTTGAGGGCGAACGCACGCTGGTTCGCTCCGAGGAAACCAACCTCGGCAACCTGTCGGCTGATGCGAACACCTATGCGGCGAAGCTTGCACTGGGTACTGCGGCTACAAGCACCCGCATCGTGTCGCTCAAGAACGGTGGCGGCATCCGGGCCCAGATCGGTACGGTCTCGGATCCCAAGGCGGATGGCACGGTCGACAAACTTCCTCCGTCCGACGGTAGCGTGTCTCAGCTTGATGTGGAAAATTCGCTTCGCTTCAACAACCAGCTGATGATGTTCGACACCACGCCCGAAGGCCTCAAGGCGATTCTTGAGCACGGTGTTGCGGCCGGTACGCTGCAGGGAAGATTTCCGCAGGTCGGGGGCGTGAGCTTTTCCTGGGATCCCGATTTTGCTGCCGGGTCGCGGGTGATGGATATTGCCCTGGTGGCCGACGATGGTTCGCGCGTAGGCCTGTATGACAACGGCACCAAACTGGCGGGGGCGCCGGCGGCAATTTCGGTCGTCTCCTTGAGTTTCCTCGCGCAAGGCGGCGACAGCTATCCCATCAAGGCCAATGGCGAGAACTTCCGTTACCTGCTCGACAAAACGGGTGGCGGCTACACGCTTAGCCAGTCGGTCCCCGAGGCGCTTGACTACAGCGCTGCGGCCACGACGCAGCAGTACTCAACCGCTAGCACGCCGATCTCTGCCGAACAGGGTGTTTTCCAGGCCTACATGAAGGCCACGTTTACCGGCGCCTCGACGGCGTTCGATCAGGCCGATACGCCAGCTGCGCTTGACGAGCGAATCCAGAACCTGAATACGCGCGCCGAGTCAGTGCTGCAGCCTTCCCAGCTTGCGCTGAGCAAGGTGGGCACGTTCAGCACCAATGTGTACAACGCGGGTGGTGCAGAGATCGTCGGCTATGACCCGACGTCGAAGCGAATGTTCATGGTGAATGCGGTCGCGGCAGAGATTCAGGTGCTGAACATGTCGGATCCCGCGAACCCGGTGCTTGCGGGCAAGCTTGACTTCAAGAGCTATGCCACCACCGCGGGCAGCACCCCGCAGGTGAACTCGGTAGCGGTTTCCAATGGGACGGTTGCCGTGGCGTTGGCCGATGCGAACCCCACGGCCGCGGGCAAGGTCGTTCTGTTCAAGGCCGATGTGGCGGTGTCCTCCACGGCAGCGGCGCCTGCCGGCGCGCGTGCCATGGATGCCGGCGTGGGCCCGGATATGGTGACCTTCACGCCCGACGGCAAGAAGGTGCTGGTTGCCAACGAGGCCGAGTCGATCAACGAGCGCGGTGCCACGGATACCTACTACAACGGCGGCAACCCGTTTGTTGCGAACGGGGGCATCACCGTTGTAACACTAGGGAGTGACCCGGGCACGGCGATCGCAAACGCCACCGTCCAGCAACTCGATTTCACCGCTTACAACGGCAAGGAAGGCGGGCTTCGTGAGCGGGGTGTCCGGATTGCAGCCGGCGCTGCTGCGTCGAACGATCTCGAGCCCGAGTACATCGCCGTTTCGCCCGACGGCAAACAGGCGATGGTGACCCTCCAGGAGAACAACGCGCTCGCAGTGCTCGACCTGAGCGCAGCGGAAGCAAAGCTTGTCGATATTGCCCCGCTCGGCTACAAGAATCACGCCCGCGGCGATTTGGTGATGACCGCCTACGACACCATGACCGGCTCAGACCTTGCCTCGATCGGCACCGATGCGTTTGGCAAGCCGGTCCCGTCGGGTGGCTTTTCGGGCTTGCAGTACATCGGGACCACTAATGGTGGCAAGTGGCGCTTCCTCACGGTGAGCGACCGCGGCCCCAACGGCGAGCCGGTGAATGTTGATTCGGATGCCGCGCTCGAGCGGCCTTTCGTGCTGCCCGGCTACCAGGCCCGCGTTGCCACGCTCGAGTTCGATCCGGCGACCAAGCAGATGTCGATTGCCGCAACCACGATGCTCACGCGCGCAGACGGCACGCCGCTCACTGGCCTGCCCAACATCCCCGGCACCGACGAGGAGCCGGTTCAGATCGTCCCCGCCACCGACTCCTCCCGCACCGGAACGTTCACGTCGGGCGGTGTCACGCTGGGCTACAAGACGCTCTCCTACGATCCGATGGGGGCCGATCTGGAAGGCGTGTTCCGCACGGCTGCCGGCAACATGTGGATGGTCGATGAATATCGTCCGGCGGTTTACGAGTTCGACGCCACTGGCAAGATGGTGGCGCGCTATGTTCCCTCGGGCACTGCTGCGCTCACGGCGGATACAACCGATTCCTTCGGCACCGAAACCCTCCCTGCCCACCTGATCAAGCGTCAGGCTAATCGCGGTTTTGAAGCGCTCGCAGTTGATGAGACGCAGGGGCTGATCTTCGCGTTCGTGCAGAGCCCGCTTGATAGCGTGTCGGGCAACACCACGGACACGGGCGGGCCGCTGGTGCGGATCGAAGTGATGGCGATGCGCGATCTTGCTGTCGGGGCGGCGCTCCCCCAGGGCGGTACGCTTGCGGCGGCCGCATCCAAGGGAACGGTGATCGCCGAGTATGCCTACCTGCTAGAGCGTCCCGCGCTCAACCTGGGTGCGCTCGACAAGATCGGTGACGCGGTCTTCAACCCCGCAACCGGTACGATCTTTGTCTTCGAGCGCGATTCATCAGTGGCGCCCGAGGCGAAGAAGGTGCTCTACGAGATCGATCTTCGCGGCGCAACGAATCTGCTCACGGCCACACCGACCTTGCCCACGGGTAAGACCACGCTCGAGGTGCTAACGGTCGATGAGCTGCTCGCCGCAGGTATCAACCCGGTTTACAAGGAACGGGTCGCCAACCTGCCTTCGCTGGGGTACACACCGAATGACAAGGCTGAGGGGCTTGCCTTGTTGCCTAACGGCGGTCTCGCGGTGATCAACGATAACGACTTCGGCGTCAATGGCGTGGGAACGGAAACGATTGGCCTCGGGATCTTTGGGTTTAACGGCGCCAACAAGATCGACGGCGACAACGACACCACCGGCCAGCCGTCTGGCGCCGGCACGATCCCCGCTGTCAACCTTGTCAGCCCCAAGCTTTATGGCGCCTACATGCCGGATGCGATCGCCTCATTCAACACGAATGGGAAGACCTACTACATCACGGCGAACGAAGGCGATTCGCGTGGGGTGGACGAAGTACAGGTCAAAGACCTTGGTGCGAGTGGTAAGCCGGTGGCCGACGCGACGGCCGGTGCCGCATTGTTGGACGGCGATCTGAAGGTCATCACCAATGGAATTGACGTGGATGGCGACGGAGATCTCGACAAGCTGGTGGCCTTTGGCGGGCGCTCGTTCTCGATCCTTGACGCTTATGGAAACCGGATCTATGACAGTGGCGATCAACTCGAGCGGCTGGTTGCTGAAGTACTGCCTTCGAACTTCAACGCCAACCACACCAGTAATTCGATTGATAACCGCAGCGACGACAAAGGTCCCGAGCCCGAGGGTGTGACGACTGCCGTGGTCGGCGATAAGGTGCTGGCTTTTGTCGGACTCGAGCGGATCGGTGGCGTGGCGGTCTACGATGTATCAGACCCTTATCGCCCCAGCTTCCTGAGTTACGAAAACACGCGTGATTTCACGAAGACACCAGGTCAGGATTCCACCACCAAGGTGATCTCTGGCGGCGACCTCGGCCCGGAGGGTCTGTTGGTGATTCCCGCATCGAGTAGCCCGACCGGTTTGCCGATGCTTGCGGTAGCCAATGAGGTGAGCGGTACCGTGGGTCTGTTCAACGTTGCCGCGCTGCCGGCAAACGAAACCGATCCAACGGTCTGGCTCGCTTCGAATCTGCCGCAGTCGGCGTTGCCGGCGCTACCGGCGCTGCCCGTGTTGTAGCCGCGGTTGGGCTGGAGCGGTGCGGGCGCGCAGCCCTCGCCGCTTCAGCCCCCGTCATCGGCCAGGCATTATTTCGGCCTGGCGCCCGCCAGTTCTTTCTCCCGCTTGACGATCTCCGCCCGGATCGCGGCGAACCCCTTGGCGTCGGGCTGGCCCCATTTTCCCCCTGATGCATTGACCAGGTGGACCACCGCGGCCGCGAAGTCTTCAATCGACAGATCGGGTTTGCCGCCCTTGGCGGGCATGCCGCGCACACCAACGTATCCGTGCGCGGTGAGAATCTCCTGGCCCTCTTCGATCAGCGGTGCCCAGGCCTTGCGGTCGCCAAGCTTCGGCGCACCCGCAACGCCGGCCGTGTGACAGACCGCGCAGGTGATCTGATACACCTGCGCGCCATTGGCTGCGGTGGCAGGGTTGGGAGCGGCCAGGGCGCCAAGCAGCACGAGGAGGAGACGGCTCGTCGCCGACGATGTGAAGAGGCCTTGCATGGGAACTCCGGGGTGGGGTTGGGGGGCTGGCAGTGCCGGTGGTCGCGCGGTAGAGTGACGGTTGATTCTACGTGCTCGGTCCGCGGGTTTGGTCCGGGTTCTGACCGACAAAATGATTAAGGAGACATTCCATGAAGATTCTTAGCGCCGTGGTTGCTGCCCTGGCTACCGCCGGCCTCTCCAGTCTTGCTCTCGGTGTCGAATTCCGCTCCGCCGACATCCATAATGCCGATGACTATCCGACCGTCGTCGCGGTCCGTGCCATGAGCGACGAACTCTCCAAGCTCTCGGGCGGCAAGCACCGCATCAAGGTGTTCAACAAGGGCGCGCTGGGTGGTGAAAAGGAAACCATCGATCAGGTCAAGATCGGCGCGCTTGATCTCACCCGCGTCAACGTGTCGCCCATGAATGCCATCTGCCCGCTCACGCAGGTGCCCACCATGCCGTTCCTGTTCCGCTCGGTCGAGCACATGAGAAAGGCGCTCGACGGCCCCGTGGGTGACGAAATCCTTGCCAGCTGTGCCACGCAGGGCTTCATCGGGCTTGCTTTCTATGACAGCGGCGCGCGCTCTATCTATGCGAAGAAGCCGATCCGCACGGTGGCCGACGCCAAGGGTCTCAAGATTCGCGTCCAGCAGTCAGACCTCTGGGTGGCCCTGGTAAGCGCCATGGGCGCCAACGCCACGCCGATGCCTTATGGCGAGGTGTTCACCGCCCTCAAGACCGGCCTGATCGACGCTGCGGAAAACAACATTCCGTCGTTCGATACCGCCAAGCATGCCGAGGCGGTCAAGGTTTATTCGCGCACCGAGCACTCGATGGCACCCGAGATTCTGGTCATGTCAAAAATCATCTGGGACAAGCTGCCCAAGGCCGAGCAGGACATGATCCGCCAGGCCGCGCGCGCATCGGTGGTGGTGCAGCGCCGTGCCTGGGATGACCAGGAGGCCAAGTCGCTCGCCAATGTGAAGAAGCTCGGCGCTGACATCGTCGAAGTCGACAAGGCGTCGTTCCAGGCGGTGATGGGTCCGGTCTACGACAAGTTCATGACCACGGCCGATATGAAGCGGCTGGTGAAAGCGATCCAGGACGTCCGCTGATCCGGGCGGCCTGAACCGCACCTGGCGCGATCGTGTTCTATTCGCGCATCTGCGCGCTCCTCTCGCGCGCAAGCCTCGCGCTTGCAATCGTGGGGCTGCTCGCGGTGGTCGTTTGCGTGCAGTGGCAGGTGTTTGGCCGCTACGTGATGAACGACACGCCCACCTGGGCCGAAGCGCTCGCCATGCTGCTGGTGCTGTTTGTGACGGCGTTCGGGCTTGCGGTGGGTGTGCGAGACGCGGGCCACATCGGGCTCGAGTCGCTGGTTGCGCTCCTGCCCGGGCACTGGCGCCGCCGTATCGAGCTGCTGATTCACGCGCTGATCGCGGTGTTCGGCGCGCTGATGGTGCAAAGCGGCTGGATGTGGGCAACGGCCAAGTGGAATGAAAAGAAGCCGATGCTACCGGTACCCGATGGCATCGACTATGTGCCGCTGGTGATCGCTGGTAGCCTGATCGTGCTGTTTTCCATCGAGCACATTGTCGCGAATCTGCAGGGTCGCGAGATCAAGCCCGCCTGGCACTGAATCCATGGAACTCACCGTCCTCGGCGTGAGCTTCGCAGTGCTGCTGCTTCTGGGCGTGCCGGTGGCGTTTGCGATCGGGCTGTCGTCGGTCGCCACCATCCTCGCTGCCGGTCTGCCGGTTGCTGTCGTCTTCCAGAAGATGGTGGGCGGCATGCAGGTATTCAGCTTTCTTGCCATTCCCTTCTTCATCTTCGCGGGTGAACTGATGCTCTACGGCGGCATCGCCGAACGCATCGTGCGGTTCGCCAATTCGCTGGTGGGTCATGTGCGGGGCGGCCTCGGCATGAGCAATGTGCTGGGCTGCACGCTCTTTGGCGGCGTCGTGGGGTCGCCTGTGGCTGATGTATCGGCGATGGGAAGTGTGATGATCCCGCTCATGAAGCGCGAGGGCTATGACGCCGACTATGCGGTCAACGTCACGACCCACGCAGCGCTGGTCGGGGCGCTGATGCCCACTTCGCATAATCTCATCCTGTTCACTCTCGCCACCTCGGGGATCGCCTCGGTGAGCGTGATCGGGCTGATTCTCGCGGGCCTGGTGCCAGCCCTCATCCTCACGCTCTGTAATCTCACTGCGGCCTGGTGGGTCGCTCGCCAGCGAGGCTATCCGGTGCACGGCGTATTTCCGGGATGGCGTGCAGTGGGGGTCGCGTTCATGGCCGCCGCGCCGGGGCTCCTGATCGTCCTCATCATTCTGGGTGGCATCCTGTCCGGCATCTTCACTGCCACCGAGTCAGCGTCGATTGCCGTGGCATGGGCCCTGTTGATCACCGTGCTGGTCTATCGGTCGCTTTCGTGGAAACACTTTCTCGCGGCCTGCGCCAAGGCCTGCAAGACCACCGGCGTGGTGCTGCTTCTTATTGGTATTTCGGCGGCCTTCGGCTATTTCCTTGCGCTCTATGAAGTGCCCCAGCGTACTGGCGAACTGATGAAAGCGGTGAGCAGCGAGCCATGGGTGATCTTTCTCATGATCAACATACTGCTCTTTGTGCTTGGCACCTTTCTCGACATGGCGCCCACCATCCTCATCTGCACCCCCATTTTCCTGCCGATCGCACAGCAGTTCGGTATGGATCCGCTGCAGTTCGGGATCCTGATGCTGATCAACTGTGCGCTGGGCCTCAACACGCCGCCTGTGGGTACGGTTCAGTTCGTGGGCTGTGCGATTGGGGGGGTGTCGGTGGGCGCAGTGATGCGAACTATCTGGCCGTTCTACGGCGCGCTTGGACTCTGCCTGCTGCTTGTCACCTATGTGCCAGCGTTTTCGCTCTGGCTGCCTGGCCTCGTGAAGTAAGCCGCCGGGGTGCTCGTGGTCTGTGGAACGGCTCGCCTGTCGGGCGCTTGCGCGACACGCGCTGCTCTGTCACATTGCCCCGCCATGAACACGCCCACTACTCCGCAGACCCTGTTTGACCGCATCTGGGCGCGCCACGCGGTGCTTGAGCGCGAAGACGGCCAGACGCTTCTCTATATCGACAGGCATCTGGTACAAGATGGTTCGGCGCCTGCTTTCGCGATGCTGCGGGCAAGCGGTCGCGCGCCGCGCGTGCCCGAGCGGGCGTTCGCGAGCCCCGACCACTACGTGCCGACCAACAACCGCGACCTGTCCTCGGTCGCAGATCCCGAGAAGCGGGCCATGGCGCAGGCGCTCGAGAACGACTCGCGCGCGGGCGGCATCCGCTTCTTCGGTCTTGACGATCCGCGCCAGGGCATTGTTCATGTGGTGGGCCCGGAGCAGGGCATTACCCAGCCCGGCATGTTGCTCGTCTGTGGCGATAGCCACACCTCGACCCACGGTGCGCTCGGCGCGTTGGCGTTTGGCATTGGCGCGAGCGAAGTGGCACATGTGCTTGCCACCCAGGCGCTCTGGCAGCGCAAGCCCCGCACGCTGCGCATCCGGGTGGATGGGCAGCTTGGCGCACAGGTGAGTGCCAAGGATGTGATTCTCGCGATCATCGCGCGGATCGGTACGGCGGGCGCGGTGGGGCATGTCATCGAATATGCGGGCTCGGCGATTCGCAGCCTCTCGATCGAAGGGCGGCTCACGCTTTGCAACATGTCGATCGAGGCGGGGGGGCGGGCCGGCATGGTCTCGCCCGATGACACCACGTTCGAATATCTCGCTGGCCGGCCGTTCGCCCCGCAGGGGGCGGCCTGGGACGCTGCGCTCGCTCGCTGGCGCTCGCTTGCCACCGATACCGATGCGCGGTTTGACCGCGAGGTGACGCTGGATGCAGCCGACATCTCGCCCATGGTGACCTGGGGCAACAGCCCTGAGCAGGCCCTGGGCGTGGACGGGCGCATCCCGGACCCCGCCGACGAGCCCGATCGCGAGCATCGCGAGGCGCTGCGTCGTACGCTCGATTACATGGGCCTTGCGCCCGGCCAGACGATTGCCGGCCTGCCGGTCGATCGGGTGTTCATCGGCTCCTGCACCAATGGCCGCATCGAGGATATGCGGGCTGCGGCGGCAGTGGCGCGCGGGCGACGCGTGGCGGCCGGGGTCGAGGCCTGGGCGGTGCCCGGCTCGGGCCTGGTCAAGGCGCAGGCCGAGGCGGAGGGACTGGACCGCGTCTTCACCGAAGCGGGCTTTCAGTGGCGATATGCCGGCTGCTCGATGTGCATCGGTACCAACGGTGATCTGGTTGCACCGGGCGCGCGCTGTGCGTCCACCTCCAACCGCAATTTTGTGGGCCGACAGGGTCCCGGTTCGCGCACCCACCTGATGAGCCCGGCGATGGCTGCAGCGGCTGCGGTGACCGGCCGGATCACCGATGTTCGCACCCTGCTTGGAGGACGCTGATCATGCGGCCCTTTACCCGGCTTGATGCGGTGGCGATGCCGCTTGCCCAGATCAATGTCGATACCGATCAGGTGGTGCCAGCGCGCTATCTGCAGAAGCCCCGTAGCGATGATTTCGGCAACTACCTGTTTCGCGATTTACGGCAGCGCGCGGACGGCACCGATCACCCCGACTTCCCGCTGAATCAGCCCGCCTGGCGAAATGCGCGTGTGATCGTGGCGGGACGCAATTTCGGCTGTGGCTCCTCGCGCGAGCACGCAGTCTGGGCCCTCTACGACTACGGCTTCCGGGCCGCGATCGCGCCGAGTTTCGGCGACATTTTTGCCGGCAATTCGCTCAAGAACGGCTTTCTGCCAGTAGCGCTGCCCGAGCCGGTGGTGCTCGCCACACTCGCCTATCTGGAGGCCCATCCGGGTGCCCGCATCGTGGTCGACCTTGAGGCGCAGCAGGTGGTGCTGCCCGATTCCGGTGTTCACGGGTTCGACATTGCGCCGTTTGCACGTCGATGCCTCCTGGAAGGACTGGACGAAATCGACTACACCCTCAGCCACCTGGCGCAGTTACAGGAATTCGAGCGCCGCCACGCGGCCGACGGATTCTGATTTTCGGAGCGCATCCCATGAAAATTCTGGTTCTCGCAGGCGACGGTATCGGGGCTGAGGTCACCGCGCAGGCGGTCCGCGTGGTGCAGGCGGTGGCAGGTGCCGTGCCCGGCCTCGAGCTCGCTCACGCACCGATCGGCGCAGATGCGCTCGAAGCCTACGGCGATCCCCTTCCTGCCCATACGCTTGCACTCGCCCGCAAGGCTGAGGCGATCCTGTTTGGCTCGGTGGGCGTGCCTGGTGACGAAGAGATCCCCTACGAGAAGCGACCGGGCGCAAGTCTGTTGCGGCTGCGCAAGGACCTGGATCTGTTTGCGAATTTCCGTCCGGCCTTTCTGTTTCCCGAGCTGATCGGGGCCTCCACGCTCAAGCGGGAGGTGGTGGAAGGCCTGGACATCATGATTCTTCGCGAACTCACGGGCGATCTCTATTTCGGTGAACCGCGCGGGTTTGACACCACGGCCGATGGCGTTGCAAGGGCGTTCAACACCATGGTCTACACCGAGCCCGAAATCGAGCGTATCGCTCACGTAGCGTTTCGGCTTGCACGTACCCGTCGGCGCAAGGTGTGTTCGGTCGACAAGGCCAATGTGCTGGAGGTGATGCAGCTCTGGCGCAAGGTGGTGGCTCGCGTGGGCGAGGAGTATCCCGATGTCGAGCTCACGCACCAGTTTGTCGATGCGGCGGTGATGCAACTCATGCGTGCGCCCAAGCAGTTCGACGTGATGGTGATGGGCAATGTGTTTGGTGACATCGTGTCGGACGCCGCCGCCATGCTCACGGGCTCAATCGGCATGTTGCCCTCGGCCTCGTTCGCGCTGGGTCGCAAAGGGCTTTACGAGCCGGTGCACGGCACGGCGCCCGATATCGCCGGACGCGACCTCGCCAATCCCCTTGCCGCGATTCTCTCGGCTGCGATGATGATGCGGCACTCGTTTGACCGTGCCGATCTCGCGGATCGTATTGAACGGGCGGTCGGGCAGGCACTCGCGAGCGGCTATCGCACGGGTGACATCATGCAACCCGGTATGAAGCAGGTGGGCACCCGCGAGATGGGTGATGCGGTGCTGGAAGCACTCGCAGCCGGCGGTTGAGTAACCAGGAGAACGCAGGATGAGCAATCCGCTACATGCGCTCAAGAACCAGATTGCCGTGGTCGGGGTGGGCAACACCGCCTATGGCAATTTCCCCGATGTGAGCGACTACGGGCTGGGCGCGCAGGCGTTTCGCTCCGCGATCCAAGACTGCGGGCTCGACAAGAACGAGATTGACGGACTGGTGTGCTGCCGCGTCCCCTACTACGCGCGGATGGGCGAGATCCTGGGCCTCGATCCACGCTGGACGCTTCAGATGCCGCCTCACGGCCGAATGTCGGGGATGTCGATCGTCGAGGCCGCGCTCGCGCTCCACACGGGAGCTGCGAAGTACGTGGCGCTCATCTACGCCAACATCGGTCGCTCGCGCCGGGTGAACTACGGCGGGGAGGAGAGCGCCGCGTTCTGGGATCCCTGGGGCTTTACCTCGCCGGGGGCCGCCCACGCCATGATGTTTCGTATGCACATGGAGCGTTATGGCACCACCACGCGCCAGCTTGCCGAGGTGTCGGTTGCGTTTCGGCGCCACGCCATGCTGCAGCCCGATGCCGTCATGAAGACGCCCATGTCGATCGATGATCACGAGGCCTCGCGCCCGATCGTCGAGCCGCTCCGGCTGTTTGATTACTGTCTGATCAACGACGGTGCGGTCTGCCTCATCCTCACCACCGCGGATCGCGCGCGCGATCTCAAAAAGCCTCCGGTGCTGATCTCCGGTTTTGGCGCACGCGACGCATTTCGCCGCAGTGCCATCCCCAATTTCGATCCCGACTTCTGGTATGCCGAAACGCGGGATGCAGGCGAGCAGGCGTATGCCATGGCGGGCGTTGGCCCGTCTGATGTCGATGCGCTCATGTGCTATGACAACTTCAGCCCCACCGTGCTGTTTAGCCTTGAGGGTCTGGGTTTTTGCCAGCGAGGCGAGGCGGGCTCGTTCGTGGAAGGCGGGACGCTTCAGCTCGGCAACAGGCTGCCCACCAACACCGACGGCGGGCACCTGTCCAACTCCTATATGCAGGGCTGGGCGCTCAACGTCGAGGCGGTGCGGCAGCTGCGTGGCGAGTGCGGTGAGCGCCAGGTGCCCGACTGCGAGATCGTGCAGTACGTGGCAACCGCCCCCTGCACGCGCTCCATCATCTATACCCGCGGCTGAGGAGAACCGACATGCTTGGACACTATGACAAGCCGCTTCCATCCGACGATCCCGATGCCCGCCCATTCTGGCAGCGCGCGCGTGAACATCGCCTGGCAGTGCAGCGCTGCGATGCTTGCGGTGACCGCCACTTTCCGCCCGGTCCGGTGTGCCCGGCGTGCCTGTCCGATCGGCAGTCATGGGAGGACGTGAGCGGACGTGCGACGCTGCTTTCGTGGGTGCTTTTTCACCGCGCCTACTGGGTGAGTTTTCGCGACGACGTGCCCTACGACGCCTGCCTCGTGCGGCTTGAGGAGGGGCCGATTCTGATCAGTAATTTCGCGGGCGGCATCCCCGACGGTGTTCGCGCCGGGATGCCGCTTCGCGTGGTGTTTGACGACGTGTCGCCCGATCTCACGCTGCCGCGTTTCGTGCCCGCGTAAGTCAGGCTTGAAGACTTCGGCGGGGACGCTTTGGTGGGGATCCCGCTTCAGTCGAGCTTGGCGCCTGCGGCCTTCACCACGTCCGCATAACGCTTGATTTCGGCCTCGACGAAGCGGCCGAAGTCCTGCGCGGTGCCGCCGCCGATGTCGGCGCCCAGATCATTCAGGCGTTTGACGACCGCCGGATCCTTCAGCACCGCATTGATCTCGGTATTGAGTCGATC
>CAIPNM010000242.1 GCA_903866395.1 uncultured bacterium | reverse complement strand
GCTCCTGCATCGATCTGGCGGTCGTCGCCAAGACGGTTGAGCGGATCGGTCACCACACGACGAATCTGGCCGAGGCGGTGATTGACGTGGTGAAGGAAACCGACATTCGTCACTTCCCCATGACAGACGTGGCACGGGCGGTGGGCTCAATATGCCCCACCGGGCCCGGCGTTTCAGGCCCGGAGCGCTCCAGGGGGCGGCGCGCTCGATCGGAGATTGGCCACTGCGTTGTCGACAGGCGTGCCTGTGCCGATGCAATTCACGATGGGTTGTTCCGCAGACTCGGGGTAACGAGCGGTGTCGGTGATCGCCTTGAGCTCGGGTTCGCTCTCCACCGTCAAACCGCGCCCTGTCATTTCCTTCCCGATCACTTCGAACATGACCTCTACGGCGCCGAGGCCCCATGTGAAAGGTTGAGCGCGGGGCTTGGCCTGCTGCCAGAAGGTCCGGTTCTCAGCCTGGTCGGACGGCCCAAAGCTGCTCTCAACTTCCATTGAAACGCTGCCCATCGGCTCAGACGCCTGAATGAGGTGCGGTTGGTCAAGATAAGCCTTGTAAAGAGATGAAAGGCTGGTATCGGACATCTGTTGGGCAATCGCGCCAAATTCGGTTTTAGCGAGTTGGTTGGCCTCGTCAACACTGCCTCCGGGTAGTCGCTCCATCATCTGGTCGCCCAGATGTTTGGCCGCAGCTGTAATGTCCAAGGGGTCGCCCGATACGATCTGATGCCTTTCAACGAAGGGGCCGCCATTCGCGCTGCTCAACTCGCTGGCGGCAACCGGCCGTCGGTGGATCTCATGATCGCGGCCATTGCGCTCGAATTCGGTTACCCACATTCGCATCTGCCATACGTCGCCACTGTGAGTCGTTCTAAACAGGCGAACGTCACCGTCGAGGATGTCGTGGACATCGCTCATTCGCGTAGCAGCCCGCACACGCTTGGGCTTGCTCTCAACGATACCGCTTTCACTACCAGCGATAGTCTTGCCACTTCGCAACATCGGGCATCTCCTCAGCCTGAAGTGACTGATCTTACAAGATATTTTCCGATGGTGTAACTAGTTTTTATAGTCCAAGCTATTGATTTATAACGACAAAACTTCCGTCAATCACTCCCACTCAATGGTCGCCGGCGGCTTGCCGCTGATGTCATACACCACCCGGTTAATACCGCGCACCTCATTAATGATCCGATTGGACACCTTCCCTAGCAAGTCATGCGGCAAGTGAGCCCAATGTGCCGTCATAAAGTCTTGGGTCTGCACGGCACGGAGCGCCACGACAAACTCATAGGTGCGGCCATCGCCCATCACACCCACCGACTTCACCGGCAGGAACACCGCGAACGCCTGCGAAGTCTTGTCATACCAGTTGCGACCGTCGGTGGCGTCGACCGTAGCGCGTAGTTCCTCGATAAAAATCGCATCGGCTCTGCGAAGCAGGTCGGCATACTCGGCACGAACCTCGCCCAGAATCCTCACCCCCAACCCCGGCCCTGGGAATGGATGACGATAGACCATCTCCCTGGGCAGACCCAGCGCCACACCCAGTTCACGAACTTCATCCTTGAACAGTTCGCGAAGGGGTTCGAGGAGCTTCAGGTGAAGGGTGTCCGGGAGTCCGCCGACGTTGTGATGGGACTTGATCGTGGTGGCCTTCTTTGTCTTGGCACCCGCCGACTCAATCACATCAGGATAGATGGTTCCCTGCGCGAGCCAGCGCGCGCGGGGAAGCTTGGCCGCCTCCGCCTGGAACACCTCAACAAATTCACGACCGATGATGCGGCGTTTTGCTTCAGGATCGGTCACGCCCGACAACTCACCCATGAAGCGCTTCGATGCATCGACATGAACAATTCGTAAGCCCATGTGCTGCGCAAAGGTGCTCATCACCTGATCGCCCTCGCCGAGCCGCAGCAACCCATTGTCGACGAACACGCAGGTGAGCCTGTCACCTATCGCACGATGGATGAGTGCGGCAGCAACGCTCGAGTCGACCCCGCCCGACAGACCGAGGATCACCTCTTCGTCGCCTACCGAGGCACGAATACGCTCGACAGCCTCGCCGATATAGTCACCCATCACCCAGTCGGGCTGTGCCTGACAAAGGTCGGTAACGAACCGTTGCAGGATCGCGGCGCCCTGGAGGGTATGAGTGACTTCCGGGTGAAACTGAACGGCATACAGCCCGCGCGCTTCATCAGCCATCCCAGCAATCGGGCAGCTCGGTGTGGAGGCCATGAGCTTGAAGCCGGGCGGCATCTCGGTGACCTTATCACCGTGACTCATCCAGACCTTCAGAATGCCGTGTCCCTCAGAGGTTGCGAAATCCTGAATGCCGTCAAGAAAACGCGTGTGGCCGCGAGCGCGAACCTCGGCGTATCCAAACTCCCGGGTCTGGCCGCTTTCGACCCGGCCGCCGAGTTGCTGCGCCATGGTCTGCATGCCGTAGCAGATGCCCAGTACGGGAACACCGAGCTCGAAAACTGCTTGTGGTGCGCGGTCGGTGGACTCGTGGTGTGCAGACATGTGACTGCCCGAGAGGATGATGCCTCGCGGTGCAAATCCACGAACGAACTCATCCGAAACATCGCAGGGATGAATTTCGCAATACACATGCGCCTCGCGGACGCGACGCGCAATCAGCTGCGTTACCTGCGACCCGAAGTCGAGGATAAGAATCCGGTCATGCATGACTACTCAGCCTGGTAATTGGGCGCTTCTTTGGTGATCTGCACGTCGTGCACGTGAGACTCGCGCATGCCGGCGGAACTGATTTCAACAAACTGCGGACGCTCACGCATCTGCTCAATGGTGGCGCAGCCGCAATAGCCCATGCTGGCGCGCAACCCGCCGCACATTTGGTAGAGGATCGTACCGACCGCCCCCTTGTAAGGGACTCGCCCTTCAATCCCTTCAGGAACCAGTTTGTCTGCATTCGAGGCTGGGTCCTGGAAATAGCGGTCGGCTGCCCCTTCGGCCATTGCGCCCAAAGAGCCCATGCCGCGGTAGCTCTTGTATGAGCGTCCCTGGTAGAGAATGACCTCGCCGGGCGCCTCTTCGGTGCCAGCGAAGACCGAGCCCATCATGACCGTCCAGGCACCCGCGGCGATGGCTTTTGCCACATCGCCCGAGTAGCGAACCCCGCCGTCGGCAATGAGCGGCACGCCCGTGCCTTCAAGCGCTGCGGCGACATCGCTGATTGCACTGATTTGCGGTACGCCCACCCCGGCTACGATCCGGGTGGTGCAAATGGACCCTGGGCCGATGCCAACCTTGACACCATCGGCACCGGCAACGAGGAGCGCCTTGGCGGCATCGCCCGTGGCGATGTTGCCGCCGATGACTTGCAATGACGGATGCTCGCGTTTAATGGCCGAGACGCGATCGAGCACGCCCCGGGTATGACCGTGCGCGGTGTCCACCACAATGGCGTCAACCCCCGCACGCACCAGCAACGCGACACGCTCTTCGACATCGCCCCCCACGCCCACGGCCGCCGCCACGCGGAGCTTGCCCTGCCCATCTTTACTGGCGTTAGGGTGCTCGGTTGCCTTCAGTATGTCTTTGACGGTGATGAGGCCTTTTAGCTCGAAATTGCCGCCAACCACCAACACACGCTCCAGTCGGTGGTCGTGCATGAGTCGCTGCGCATGGTCGAGCGTGGCACCCTCCGGCACCGTGACCAGACGCTCACGCGGAGTCATGATGTTCCGAACCGGCTCGTCTAGACGTGTTTCGAACCGCAAGTCGCGGTTGGTGACGATGCCCACCACCTGCCCCCCGCGCACCACCGGAAGCCCCGAAATACGATGCTGCTGAGTGAGCTTGATGACATCGAGCACCTTCATGTCCGGGTCGATGGTGATGGGGTCGGACAGGACGCCGGTTTCATAACGTTTGACGCGTGCGACCTCCTCTGCCTGCCGGGCGGGCGACAGGTTTTTGTGCACCACCCCAATACCGCCTTCCTGCGCGATAGCGATTGCCAGTCTGGACTCGGTGACCGTGTCCATCGCGGCGGAAACCAGCGGGATGTTGAGAGTAATGTCGCGACTGAAGCGCGTGCGAAGCGACGTATCGCGCGGCAGGATGTCGGAGTAAGCCGGAACCAGCAGGACGTCGTCAAACGTCAGTGCCTTCTTGGCTAGTCGCATGGAAGCCTCACCAGGCAAAAGGCAATTATACCGACGGGGGCACAACGCCTGAATTCATGGCCTGCCCAGGGTGCGGCGATCTGCGATCACCGGCGTTGCCAGCGTACGTCGCCGCGGCGCTGTCGTTGCACCTCGGCGCGCCTGGCGCGAGAGTGTTTGGGGTCGGCTTCAAGCCGCGCAAGAAGTTCGACTCGGTCACCCATATAAAGGGGGGACTGGAGCGTTACCGCCTCTCCAAATACCGCGGCTGACAGCGAACCGTTTGCCAGTCCGATGCCCAACTCGGGCCGATTCGCTGCCGACAGCGCATCAGCCACCGTGGCTTGCACCGGAAGCTTCAAGCGCTCGCAACGTACCTGAGGAGCCCCGTGCGTGGGGTCTGCGACCCAGCAAACATCGATCTCGATGCTTTCCTGTGGCGGGACGATCTCCGAGCTCATTGATCAGCCTCGCCGTACAGTTGATCCGCGCGATCCACAAAAGCATCGACCATGGTGGCTGCGATATGATCAAAGACCGGCGCGAGCGCCCGTCCCAGCAATCCGCCGCCAAACTGGTATTCAAGCGACAATTCCACCCGACACGCGTCATCACGGATTCGGGTAAATCGCCAGGTGCCATGTAGCGACTTGAATGGGCCCTGTTGTAACTGCATGGAAATGGATTCGGGAGGCAGGTGCCGGTTAATGGTTGAGAATGACTGCCGAAGGCCCTTGAACGCAATCTGAACTGTGGCGAGCTTTGACCCGTCTGGTTGGGGTGTAACCGACGCCCCGCCACACCAGGGCAAAAATGACGGATAGTCCTCAACCCGAGCAACCAGATCGAACATCCGCTCGCACGGATGCGCAAGTAGTACCGATTTCCTGACCTCACCCATTACCAGTCACATATCCGCCACAAGAAGAGTTGCGATTTTGTCATGAGCATCATTCAGAACAAAAAGGCCTTCCATGACTACTCGATCGAAGAGCGATTCGAGGCCGGCCTGGTGCTCGAGGGCTGGGAGGTCAAGGCCATCCGTGCGGGTCGGGCGCAGATCAAGGAGGCCTATGTCATTCTCCGACGGGCAGAGCTCTATCTGATTGGCGCACACATTTCCGCGCTCCCCGAGGCGTCCACCCACATCCAGCCCGACCCGGTCAGGACCCGAAAACTACTGATGCGGGCGGAAGAGATCCGCAAGCTCATCGGGAAGGTGGAACGCGCAGGCTACACACTGGTCCCGCTCGATTTCCACTACACCCGCGGCCGGGTGAAGCTCGCCCTGGGGCTTGCAAAGGGTAAGCGTCAGCATGACAAGCGAGATGCCGAGCGTGACCGCGATTGGCAGCGCGAACGCGCCCAAATCATGAAGCAGACCAACCGGAAACGCGGCGACTGAAGGTCAATTGCCACTAAGTGCGGTTGGCGGGGCCCACCCAACGCGCGCTGCCCGCGAGTCCGCGGAGCTTCCCGAAATGGCGATCGGCTGGTGGCACCTTGCCCAATAGCCACTGAAACAACATGGCGGTCGCCATGGCGTCGCTAGTTGCCGCGTGTCGCGCGAGGGCAGACACCTTGGCGATCGTCAGCCACTCATCGAGCGCATGGGCAGCCACCCCCGGGCGCAGCGTAGGCGCCAGTGCCGCGAGATCCAACCAGCGGCGAGGTACCACAAGGTTTGCATTGCGCAGCGCTCGTGTGAGGAACGCGCGGTCAAACCCGACGTGAAAGCCCACCAGCGGCGAATTACCGGCATAGTCAAGGAAGCCACGGCACGCGAGTGCGGGCGGCTCACCACCCGCCTGAGCGGCTGCGCCGATTCGATGGATCAGGATGTTGCTTCGCTCCGAGATCGCAGGGGGGCGAACCGACACCTCGAAACTATCACTCACGTCGATGCCCGCTGGCGACAGGGCCACGGCTCCAATGGAGAGCAACGCGTCATGCTCGGTATCGAGACCTGTGGTCTCGACATCAATCACCACCCAACGTGTCTCGGGACCAGCCTCTGCACCCTTCCACAATCGGGTAAGGGGACGCCACACCGCTTCAAAAGCGGGCCACCTCATGGATAGTCAACGTATAAGCGCTGAAGCGCTTTGCGAACCTGGCGTAGTGCTTCCACCAAAATTCGACGATCAAGCGGAGACAAAGTGTCGAGGTCGATCAGGTTAGGGTTGGTGATACGTGGCGAGTCAGCTGACTGTAAATGCTGAACCCGAAGCCGCAGGCCCTGCAAGAAGTTGAAGCCATCGATCCAACCCCGTCCTTCGTTGGCATCGACGACGGCCTTCTCGATCAGCGCCTCGATCCGAGCCACGGTGCCGGATTGAACAATCCCGTTTGCGAGGCACAGTAGCCGCGCTACGTCGACCATGGGCAGGGTGCCTTGCAGCTTCAGATCAACCGAGCCGGACTCCGGGGCCAACATGCCCAGAACACCGCTCGCAAGAAAGCGTGGCGGGTTGCTGCGCTGGGCGTTGTCACTCATTAATTTTTGGAAGCGGGCGCTCCGTTGCACGCTGGGCGCGACCACCGCCCGCAGCCGCTCCCCCAGATCGAGATTGCCTGCAAGTGACCTAAGGTCGAAAAAGATGCTTGCATTCAGCAAGTCTTGCGGGCTGCCATGAGAGACCCACTGGGCAAAGCGCGCCTGCCAATGCGAGAGGCTCAGGCAGCACTCCGGATTGCCCGCCATGATTCCGCCTTTGCAGAGTGGGTAGCCGCTACGGTCCAGCCAGTGGTTCACCGACTGCCCAAGCGCAAGCAAGGCCGCGCGTGACTCAGCCGGGCAGGCGTCGTCGAACACAATGCCGTTGTCCTGATCGGTCGCGATGGTTTGCTCCTCGCGCCCTTCGCTACCAAACGCAAGCCAGCAGAACGATGCAAGATCAACGCCGTTTGACGCGGCAAGGATCGTGATCAGACGCTGGGTGAGCTGATCATTCATTCGGCTGATGAGATGCGTGAGATGCTGCGCTGCGACCCCCTGTGCCACGAGCGAGCGCGACCACTCGCGGATCTCGTCTGCAATAGAGATCAACTGTTCGGGTTGCGTCGCCCGAACAATTGAATCGCTCAGTTGCCTGAGGTTACGTCGGGTGAGCGCGAACAGGTCGCGCTCAGTCACCATGCCGATTACCCGGCCCCCGTCAATGACGGGCACGTGGCGGATCGACCGGTCTGCCATCAGCATGGTCGCGTCGGCAACCGTTGCGCCAGCCGGTAGCGCAGACACGGGTGCGCTCATCACCGCTGAAATGGGGGAGTCCAGCGGTTGCTCGGGCAACACGATTCGTCCGATGACATCCTGCCGAGTAAAAATCCCGATTGGCTCGCCGCTGAGCTCATCGACGATCAGCATGGCGCCAACCACCTCGCGCTCCATCGCCGCCATCGCTTCGCCGAGCGACGTGTCGGGCCGACACCACACGGGTTCACGCCGGATCATCGAGCGCAGTGGCTGACTCATCAGGCGCCACTGCGCGCTCTGCGCCGAATAGTTCGCTTGCACCTCGCGCATGGAGAGCTCCATCAGCGCCGCCAACCGTCGTCTGCAAAAATCAGTGAAGACCTCGCTTCGTCCGAGCAGTTGTTCAAAGTGCTCGGTGGGCAGAAGCCAGCAGAAGAGATCCGCTACAGCGGAATAGCGGGTGCGGATCGGGCGCTTCCCCATTAATGAGCCGATCGGGAACATGTCTCCTGGGCCGAGAGCGAGCGGCGACGTCATTGAACCGCCCCCCTCGCCGGGCAGGACGCCCTCTACCCCGCCCTGCCGGACAATGAAACATCCTGGCGGGTGATCGGAACCCGGCTCCAGAATTCGTTCGGCCGCGGCGAAATATTGAAGACGCACGTGCCGGGCCACGAAATCGACATCCGCGATCGCCATCTCAGAGAACGGCGCGTGCGCTCGGAGCGCCGCAACCGTCTCTCGAACCAGTGACTCGGCAGTCATCGCGGCCGAGACCGCGGCTAGCGGTCTGCTCCGCCCGTCGCCAGTCGTTGCCAGGTGGCAACCACCGTGTCGGGATTAAGTGAAATGGACGCAATACCCTGAGCCATCAGCCATTCAGCGAGATCTGGGTGGTCAGAGGGGCCCTGCCCGCAGATACCAACGTATTTACCGGCCCGACGGCACGCACTGATTGCTGACTCGAGCAAGGCCTTGACGGCTGGGTCACGCTCATCGAAGGCCTCTGCAACCAGCCCGGAATCGCGATCCAGTCCTAGTGTAAGCTGGGTGAGATCGTTCGAGCCAATTGAAAAACCGTCGAAGTGCTCGAGAAACGCGTCGGCCAGAATGGCGTTCGATGGAAGCTCGCACATCATGATGAGCTTGAGCGCGCCGCCACTGGCACCATCAGGGGCCGCGCCGCGTTTGAGCCCGTGTTGCGCGAGCAGATCGACCACCCGCTGCGCTTCCTTAACCGTACGCACAAACGGAACCATCAACTCGACGTTCGTGAGGCCCATGTCGTTACGAACCCGGCGAAGGGCTTCGCATTCAAGCTCAAAGCAATCACGGAATCCGTGAGAAATGTAGCGTGACGCGCCCCGGAAACCCAGCATCGGGTTTTCTTCTTCAGGCTCGTAACGCGATCCGCCAATGAGCTTACGATACTCATTCGACTTAAAGTCGGAGAGGCGCACGATGACCGGCTTGGGCCAGAACGCTGCAGCAATGGTGGCCACCCCCTCGGCAAGCCGCTGCACAAAGAACTCGCGAGGCGTGCTGTGTCCGCGAGCGACGCTTTCAACCGCAACGCAAAGCTCGGCATCCACATTCGGGTAGTCGAGAATGGCCTTCGGATGAATGCCGATATTGTTGTTGATGATGAATTCCAGCCTCGCGAGCCCGACGCCGGCGTTGGGGAGCGCCGCGAACTCGAAGGCAAGTCGCGGGTTGCCGACATTCATCATGATTTTCACAGGAATGTCGGGCATCTCGCCGGTAGCCACCTCGCTCACCTCAGTCTCGAGCAGACCGTCGTAAATGAACCCGGTGTCGCCCTCGGCGCATGAAACAGTGACCAGCGCATCGGACTTGAGGCGGTCGGTTGCGTCGTTACATCCGACCACCGCCGGGATACCCAACTCCCGCGCAATGATGGCTGCGTGGCAGGTTCTCCCGCCGCGGTTGGTAACGATCGCTGACGCACGCTTCATCACCGGTTCCCAGTTCGGGTCGGTCATGTCGGTGACCAGTACATCGCCCGGACGGACCTGATCCATTTGCGAGGAATCAAGAATGACCCGCACCGGCCCGGCGCCGACCTTCTGGCCGATTGCACGTCCGGAGGCAAGCACGTCGGCGGATCCCTTCAAACGATAGCGCTGCTGGCGCCCGCCCTGCTCGCGTGACTTCACAGTTTCAGGCCGCGCCTGAAGGATGTAGAGGCGGCCGTCGCTACCATCGCGGCCCCACTCGATGTCCATAGGCCGCCCGTAGTGACGTTCGATCGTGATGCCATAGCGCGCGAGTTCGAGCACCTCAGCGTCGGTGAGCGAATACCGGTTGCGCAGATCAACCGGCGTGTCCACCGTCTTGACGGTCTGGCCCGGTTGGTCAGAGAACTCCATACGAATCAGTTTCGAACCCATCTCGCGACGGATGATGGGTTGACGCGCCACCCCGATCATGGGCTTGTGCACATAAAACTCGTCGGGATTGACAGCCCCCTGAACCACCGTCTCACCCAGGCCCCAGGCGCTGGTGATGAACACCACGTCACGAAACCCGGACTCGGTGTCCAGGGTGAACATGACGCCTGAACTACCCAGGTCGCTTCGAACCATGCGCTGGATGCCGGCGGAAAGCGCAACCTCGGCATGCGTAAAGCCCTTGTGAACCCGGTAGGCGATGGCGCGGTCGTTGTAGAGGGAAGCAAACACATGCCGCACCCGATCGAGCACCGCCTCGATTCCGCAGACGTTCAGATAGGTTTCCTGCTGACCTGCGAACGACGCATCGGGAAGATCCTCGGCGGTTGCTGACGATCGTACTGCGACTGGCAGGAGGGGACCTGAATCGGCAGTAAGGAGCGCGTGGTGCGCGCGAATGTCGGCCTCGAGTGCTGCGGGAAGCGGCGCCGAGCAGATCCAGTCGCGAATGTCGGCGCCGCATTCGGACAGCGCCTTGACGTCGTCGACGTTTAGCGTTTCAAGTCGCCTCGCGATCCGTTCGGCGAGTCCGTCATGGGCGAGAAATTCGCGGAAGGCCGACGCCGTGGTGGCATACCCCCCCGGCACTCGCACGCCGGCGGCCGCCAGCTGGCTGATCATTTCGCCCAGGGAGGCATTCTTGCCCCCCACCGCGTCGACATCGCTCATGCGGAGCGACTCGAACGCGATGACGCGGCGTTCGGTAGTAAGGTTCATGGAAAGGTCCTGGCATGGTTGAAAACTGGTGGCGCAGTGCGCAATGCTGGTATTTTACCCGCCCGACGCCCGCTGACCGCCCGCCTACCGCCCGATTAAGGCGCTCCTGACTGCCCATTCCGTTGAGGTGAACGTGCCCGATTCCACCGATCAGACGCCCTACGACCGAACCGTTTTTTACGTCTCGGACGGCACCGGCATCACAGCCGAGACCTTCGGTCATTCACTGCTCACCCAGTTCGGCTCTGTACGGCTCAGACAGCAGCGACTGCCCTTTGTGGATTCGGTGGAAAAGGCCGACGAGGCGCTTCGCCGTATCAACCGTCAGGCGCAGCTTGATCGCAAGCCTCCGATCGTGTTTAGCACGCTGGTTAATGCGCCGATCAACGATATCGTCCGGCAGGCCACCTGCCGATTTTTCGATCTGTTCGCGAGCTTTCTTGAGCCCCTCGAGCAGGAACTCGGTGTTCGCTCCAGCCATGCAATCGGCCAGTCGCATACCGCATCGAACCTCGAGGCCTACAGCCGTCGTATTGCGGCGATCAACTACTCGCTCACGCACGACGACGGACAGACCGACAAGGATTTGGAAGAGTCCGATGTGATCCTGGTGGGCGTCTCACGAAGCGGGAAGACGCCCACCAGCCTCTACCTCGCCATGCAGCACGGGGTGAAGGCCGCCAACTATCCGCTGATTCCAGAGGATTTCGATCGGCAGCGACTTCCTGAAGTGCTCTACCGGCACAGAAAAAAGCTATTCGGGCTCACCATTACGCCAGAGCGGTTGGCCGAAGTACGCCAGGAGCGGCGACCCAATAGTCGTTATGCATCAATCGACAATTGTCGGCAGGAGGTGATAGCTGCCGAGTCGATGATGCGCAGGGAGGGCATTGAATGGCTCTCCAGCACCACCAAGTCGATCGAGGAAATTGCAACCACCGTACTTCAGCGAATCGAAGCGCGCAGCCCAAGCTAACGACGCGCTGCCGTTTGCCGCTGTGTGAACTGCTCGTATAAACAGATCGAAGCGGCAACGCCAACGTTGAGCGACTCAACCCCGGCATCGTGTCGGATCTCGAGCCGATCAATGGCGCTCACGGCACTCAGTTCCGGGGAGAGTCCCTGCCCTTCGGCGCCGAAGATCCACAACCGGGGTGCGCGCAGGTCCGCTCCGTCAATCGACTGTGGTGACCGCGGCGCTGCCGCTGTCCAGCGGGCTGCGCCCTGAATAGTGATGAGCGACGACACCGGGATCGCTTCGCAGAGTTGCAGCGCAAAGTGCGCACCCATTGCCGAGCGGATGACCTTGGGCGACCACAGACTCACGGTATCGGGCGAGGTCATGATGAGCCGTACGCCGAACGCCGCGGCACTTCGAAGAAGCGTACCGGCATTTCCTGGATCCTGAACGCCATCGAGGTAGACCGCGTCGTGATCGAGCGCGAGGGGAAGCGTCGCTCGCGGGATGGATATGATCGCTAAAGGGCCTGGCCCATGGGCCACCTGCGACAAACGATCGAACAGCGCATCATCAAGCACCAGCGTTTGATGGGCGGTTTGCGCGCACAGCGCGAGGATCGCCTCCCGCTCGCTTGATCGACGCGGAATCACCGCTTCCGGCGCGAGACCGCCCCCCGCATCGAGCCATGCTTTAAGAAGGTGCTCGCCCTCAATGATCGCCAGGCCCAGTGCCTCTCGCTCACGCGACGATCGCGATAGCGCAAGTAGGCGCCGAAACCGTTCGCTTGAGGGCGAACGGATATCCAATCGCGATGAAACCTGCCTGTCGCTCATCGGAAACCGCGCTGCTCGAGCGCATGCCGGACCGGCGAAAAGCTTCGGCGATGCGCGGGGCACGGGCCGTGAGATCGCAGCAATGCCAGGTGTAGCGGGCTGGGGTAGCCTTTATGCTGATCAAAGCGGTAGTGTGGATAGTCAGTGTGCAAACGTCCCATCTCGGCATCGCGGTCGGTCTTGGCAAGAATGGACGCCGCTGAAATCGCGGGGTCGAGTGCATCGCCCTTCACGAGGGTTTCCACCGCGCAGCCAAGTATCGGTGCGCGATTGCCATCGATACGGGCGAGGTCGGGCGCGATAGCAAGCCGCTCGACTGCTCGTCGCATGGCAAGAAGCGTGGCCTGAAGGATGTTGAGCGCGTCAATTTCCTCGACGCTTGCGCTTGCCACTGACCAGGCAAGCGCCCGCTCACGGATCTCGCCCGCCAGCTGCTCACGCCGCTGCGGCGACAAAACCTTCGAGTCGCGTAAGCCCAAAATTGGCCGCTCAGGATCCAGAATGACCGCCGCCGCGAACACCGGGCCGGCAAGCGGGCCGCGCCCGGCCTCATCGACGCCAGCGACCCGTTGCGCCAGACCCGCCAGGCCGGGAAGTTGTGGCTGACAATCGCTGGCAGGACGTCGACTCATGTCGTCCCCTTCGAGGATTCGCACACCTTGAGAATCGCCTCGGCGCTACGTTTCGCGCAGCCGCGTGCAAGGCTGCCGTGCATGTCTGCAAAACGCTGTTGCAAACGGCTGCGAAGCGATGTGTCATCAAGTTGCGCAAGCAAGGCCCCACCCAACGCCTCGGGGCTTGCTTCATGCTGAATGAACTCGGGCACCAATGACTCCCGACACAAGATGTTGGGTAGCCCAATCCAGGGTAACAACCCGCGATTGCGCATCAGCAAGAAGCTAAGCGCTGCCATGCGGTAGAAGATCACCATGGGACGCCCCAGAAGCGCCGCTTCCAGCGTGGCCGTACCACTTGCAACCAAGACGGTGTCGGCAGCCGACATGGCGCGGTGTGACTGACCGGACACGAAAGTAAGCGGCAGAATGGAATCGAGCCTCAGCCTGGCGGCCTGTCGTCTCAGGGTCTCGAGCAGACCAGGCGACGCTGCGGGAAGCACGAAATGACAGTCTGGCCGCTGGCGATGAATCCAGGCTGCGGTCTGCAGAACCGTTTGCCCCATGTAGCGCACCTCATCGGGACGACTGCCGGGAAGGAGTGCAATGACAGGCCGATCCAGCGGTAGCTCAAGCGACCGGCGCGCGGCCGAGGTGCTCGACGAGGGGCTTAGCACGTCGGCCAAAGGATGGCCGACATAGGTAGCGGGGATGCCTGCGTCGTCATAGATCGACTTTTCAAACGGAAACACCAGCAACATGTGGTTGACGGAGCGTCTGATCGCCTCGATTCTTTCCGGTCGCCAGGCCCAGATCGACGGACCGATAAAGTGAACCGTCGGCACGCCTTGTTCGCGAAGGCGCCGCTCTAGCCCTAGGTTAAAGTCTGGCGCGTCGATCCCGACGAATGCGGTCGGGCGTCGCGCAAGGATCCGCCGCGCAAGCGATCGCCGAAGCGCAAGCAGCCTCGGCAGTGCACTCAGCACCTCGACATAGCCGCGCACTGATAGTTCCTCGATCCCCGCCCACGCATCAAACCCCTGGGAACACATGGCTCGCCCGCCCACCCCATAGGCAGCAAGCGTGGGCACCTCGGCGCGCAAGCCCTGCAGCATGGCCGAGGCCAGCAAATCGCCAGAGGCTTCGGCGGCAACCATCGCAAGCGCGAACTCGCCGTGTGCATCGTCCGCCAGCGGCGTACGAGGGACCTCGCTCATCAGCGCACGATGCCCCGCTCGACGCGCGACAGAAAATCGGAAAGCAGCGCAAGATCCGACGCACTGCCGGATTCAACGGTAGCCCGAAGATCACTCAAGGCCTGACGCGCCTGATCAAGCGTCATTGCGCTGCGATACAACAGCTTGTACGCGTGACGCAGCACCTGAATACGCTGCGCACTGAAGCCCCGCCTCTTCAGGCCTTCGCTATTGAGGCCGTGCGCGCTCGCCGAATTGCCTGCGGTCATCACATAAGGTGGAATGTCATGCAACACCACGGTCCCCGCGCCGGTCATGGCGTGCGCACCGATCTTGCAGAACTGATGCACCTGTGTGCAGCCGCCCAGAATGGCCCAGTCGCCTACCTGAACATGCCCAGCAAGATTGGTGGAATTGGCAAAGATGGTGTGATCGCCCACGATGCAGTCGTGAGCGACATGCACATAGGCCATGATCCAATTGTCGTTACCGATTCGGGTTGCACCCTTGTCCTGCGCCGTACCGCGATTGACGGTGACCGACTCGCGAAACGTATTACCGTCACCGATCACCAGTGAGGTGGGCTCGCCCTGATACTTCTTGTCCTGGGGTGCGCCACCGATGGATGCGAAGGGATGAAACCGATTCATGCGACCAATCTTAGTATCACCGTCGATCACCACATGGGGGCCAACCACGCACCCGGCGCCAAGACTCACACCTGCACCAATCACGCTGTAGGCGCCCACGACGACGTCATCATCGAGACAGGCGCCCGGATCGACCACGGCCGTCGAATGAATGTTGGGCATGGCGCGCCTGTCAGCTCTGCGTGGGCGCGGCGTCGCCGACCGAGCGCGCGGGAGGGTCGATATCTCGCAAGGTGCACATCAACTCGGCCTCTGCTGCGGTCTGTCCATCAACGGAGGCTCGCCCCGTGTACTTCCAGATCGAGCGTGCAACCCGTGTGATTTCGACATCTAGAATCAGTTGATCGCCGGGCACCACAGGACGCTTGAACCGGGCCCCGTCGATGCCAACAAAATAGTAAACAGAGCGGTCATCAGACACCCGGCCCATGGTCTGAAACGACAGAATGCCTGCGGCCTGCGCGAGCGCCTCGATTTGCAACACACCAGGCATGACCGGCAGATGCGGGAAGTGTCCGACGAAAAACGGCTCGTTGATGGTGACATTCTTGAGCGCGCGGATTCGCTTGCCTGGCTCAATCTCGAGTACCCGATCAACCAAAAGGAAAGGATACCGGTGCGGGAGGTGTTCGAGGATTGCGCGAATGTCTAACGGAGGCATCAATTTTCCTTGAGGGTCGACTCGAGGCGGCGAAGCCTGGCTCGAAGATCGGGGAGCTTGCGCACCACCACCGCAGCACGCTCCCAGTCGGCATTGTCCATGAGAGGGAAAATTCCGGAGTAGAAGCCCGGCTTGGTGATTGAGGACGACACCAGACTCATGGCAGAAATCGTTACGTCATCGCAGATATCAAGATGCCCAAGAATGCCTGCGGCACCGCCGATCATGCAGCGCCGGCCAATCCGGGCGCTGCCTGCGATACCCACGCAAGCCGCAATCGCCGTGTGCTCACCGATCTGCACGTTATGCGCGACCTGGATGAGATTATCGAGCTTGCATCCATCACCGATGACCGTGTCGTCGAGCGCACCACGATCAATCGTGCAATTGGCGCCGATTTCCACGTCGACACCAATCTGAACGCGCCCCAGTTGGGGAATTTTCTCCCAGCGGCCCTGGTGTCTGGCAAAACCAAAGCCATCGGATCCGATCACCGTTCCAGCGTGAATAAGGCTGCGATCACCGACCACGCAGCGACGGCCGAGGGTGACCCGCGCGCGGAGCTCGGCCTGCGCACCCACCACCGCATCGTCTTCAATGATGCAGCCAGCACCGATGATGGCACCGCCCTCTACGCGCACGCGTTCACCGACCACCGCACCAGGACCGATTGCAACGCCGCGGCCCAGCGTTGCCGACAAGGCAACCACGGCCGAGGGATGAATCGATGGTGTGCTTCGGGGGTTGACCCAGGCTTCAAACTGCCGCGCGATCAGACCGTAGGCCCGATAGGGGTCTGGCACCTCGATCAACGCCACGTCCGCAGGCACCGCATCTGCCATCTCTGCCGACGTCACCACAACGCCTGCCGTCGTGGTTCGCGCTTTGTCTCGATAGGCCCGACTGGATAGAAACGCGATCGACGCGGCGTCTGCCGACTCAAGGCTAGCCAATCGATCGATACGCAGATTCGCCGCGCCGCGGGCCAACCGGCCCGCAAGCAGCCGCACGAACTCTGACAACGGCACGGCATCCGGCAGGCGGAGCATGATGCCCTCAGGCGCTCGGACGCGCCCGACTATTTCGCTGCGGGGTCAGACAAGGCCTGAAGGACGAGGTCGGTGATGTCGATGCGACCACTCGCGTAGACGGCCTCCTGAAGGATGAGGTCGAACTTCTCCCTCTCGGCGATCTGGCGAATGACGCGATTGGCCCGCTCAACCACTTGCGAGAGCTCTTCGTTTCGCCGCTGATTAAGATCTTCGCGGAATTCACGCTGGCGCCGCTGAAAATCTTTGTCGGTGTCAGCAGCTTCGCGTTGGCGGCGAGTGCGCTCGGCCTCGGACATCACCATGGCATCACGCTCAAGACGCTCGGCCAACTGCTTCAGTCGAGCACCGACTTCCTGAAGCTCTCGGTCTCGCTTGGAAAACTCTGCCTCGAGTTTTGCCTGAGCCGCCTTGGCAGGCACCGCGTCGCGCAGGATGCGCTCCGTGTTGACGAAACCAATTTTGGGGGTGATCTGCGCGAGCGCAGCGCTTCCACCCAGCAGAAAAGCTGCAGCTGCAGACAAACAAGCAAGACGTCGGCTCAAGGACATACAAATCTCCCGCACAGAAAATCGCACCTGATCAGAAACCGGCGCCCACCTGAAACTGGAAGCGCTGCATACGGTCTGTGGCTGCATAACGAAGCGGCCAGCCCAGACTTAGCTTCATTGGGCCGATCGGGGACAACCAATTCAGGCCCACGCCGGCTGCCGCGCGCAGTTCTGAGAACTCGACATTGGAGTCAGCAAATACGTTTCCGACGTCGGTGTAAAGGAAGGTACGGATGGTGCGATCAGCACCTGAACCGGGAAGGGGAAACAGAAACTCTGCGCTTCCGACCACCTTAAGCTGTCCGCCGATGGGCACCTCGCGTGTGCCCCCCACTTGCAGGGGCTCGATATCTTTGGGTCCGAGTGAACTTGGGTAGAAACCTCGAACCGAGCCGATGCCGCCGGCGAAATAGTTCTTGAACAGCGGATACGACCGGCCGCCGAAACCTGCGCCGTAGGCGACATCACCGTTTAGCGCGATGGTGTAGTCACGGGTCAGCGGCCAGTACAGCTGCTGAACCGCGTTCGTACGCCAGAACCGCAAATCGCCAGCCGGGACTGTCGCCTCGAGATTGACGCGCTGCAGTCGACCCGTTGTGGGCGCCAGTGCGCTGTTCCGGGTGTCACGAATCCAACCGACGGTCCCAAGGAAAGCCGAGGCGGACAGTCCGTATTCGGAGACCCACTTCGTATAGCGTTGGGGTGCAAGCGGCCCCAACCAGAGCGAGGTGGACTCGGCTCCGACACCAAAGAAAAACCGGTCGACTTCGGTGTAAGGGATGCCAAACCGCGTAGACGCCGAGAGCGTTTCAAACTTGTAATCGCCCAGCAGTAGTGCTGAGGCGTTAAATGACCGCGAGGCAAGCTCAACGGTCTGGCTGATGCCGTCGTCGGTGACATAGGGGTCGGTGTGACTGAGCACCACCTGGCGCGCGAGCCGGCTTGAATTCACCTCGATGCCAACGATCTTGCCCGTACCCAGGAAATTATTTTGGCTGAGCGACGCGGCAAGAATGACCTTCTCGGTGGTGGAAAACCCAATTCCGAGCGAGACCGATCCTGTGGGCCGCTCTACGACCGTGACCCGAAGATCGACCTGGTCGCTGGTGCCAGGCACCGGTTCCGTTTCAATCTTGACGTCGGTGAAATAACCGAGTCGGTTAAGCCGATCACGCGACAGCTTGATCTTGTCTGCGTCATACCAGGCATCTTCAAACTGACGAAGCTCCCGGCGCACGACTTCATCGCGGGTGCGAGCGTTACCGCCAATATCGATCCTGCGAACGTACGCCCTGCGCCCCGGCTCGACCATGACGGTAAAGCTTACCTGCCGGTTGTCGCGATCGGCCTGGGGAACGGCGTCGACCCGCGCAAAGGCGTAGCCCAAGGAACCCAGGCGCTCGGTCATGCCCTTGGTGGAGTCGTTCAGCTTGCTGCCGGAAAACACTTCACCCGGAGCAAGACGCATCATGGCGCGGAACTCATCTCCTCGCCCGAGCAGCTCCCCGGCAAAGGTGATCTCCTTAACGCGGAACTGCTCACCCTCATCCAGAACCACCACCAGTTCGATGGATTCGCGGTCTGGGCTGATGGATACCTGGGTTGAGCGAATATTGAACTCTAGGAAACCCCGGTCCAGATAAAAGGACCGCAACGATTCCAGGTCGCCCGCCAATTTCTCGCGCGAGTAACGGTCAGCCTTGGTATACCAACTGAGCCAGGTTGGCGTGGCGAGCTTCATTTCGTCGAGTAACGCCTTCTCGGTGAAGGCCTTGTTACCCACAAAGCGGATCGCCGAAATGGACGCCGAGGCACCCTCCTCGACAGTCATGGCTACACCCACCCGATTGCGCTCAAGCGGCGTGACGGTAGACGTGACGCGTGCCGCATACTTGCCGCGGGACAAATATTGGCGCTTCAGCTCCTGCTCGGCTCGCTCGAGAAGGCTGCGATCGAAAATTCGCGATTCTGCGAGCCCGATATCTCGGAGCGAGCGCTTTAAAGTGTCGGCGTCAAATTCCTTCACGCCAGTAATTTCGATTGAGCCGATGGCTGGCCGCTCCTCGAGCACGACCACCAGCACGTCGCCATCAGCCTGCAACCTCACGTCGCGGAAAAAACCGCTCGCATAAAGTGCCTGGATTGCCGCTGTCGCTGAATCGGGAGTGATGCGCTCTCCCACCTTGACGGGGAGATAACCGAACACAGTGCCCGGCTCGATGCGCTGGATACCCTCAATTCGGATGTCGCGCACCACAAAGGGGTCAAAGGCCTTCGCAGCGCCTGGAAACCCGGCCGCGGCCAGCAAAAAATACAGGGAAGCAGATGCTAGACGGTTCGCTCGAATGCGGGAAACGACGCTTCGCATGCCTCAGGGCCCGATCAGCCGGGTGAAGTCGTTAAAGAGTGCAAGTGCCATCATGAACACCACCAGAAGCAGCCCGGCCTTTTGAGTAATCGCCATCACCTGATCGGACAGCGGACGTCGTCTGATCGCCTCGACTGCGTAATATACCAAATGCCCCCCATCGAGCACCGGTATGGGCAGCAGATTCAGAACCCCCAGGCTTACGCTGATCAGCGCGATGAAACCGAGATATGACTGTAAGCCGCTGCGGGCAGTCTGGCCCGCCATGTCGGCGATTGTCACTGGACCACTCAGATTCCGCACCGACAGGTCGCCGGTGATCATGCGCCCCAGCATTCGAAGCGAGAACGCGCTCATCTCCCAGGTACGCGCCGCGCCCTGCACAACGGCATCGAGCGGATCTGCCTGAACCACCTCGGTTTTGACCCGGTCCTGAAGCATCGCCCCAATTCGCCCACGCGGCCGCGCCTCAGCCGCGCCAGCGCTCTGTGCGGACGGAGTCACCCGCACAGTGATCTCGTCGGCGCCGCGCTGCACCACAACAACCAGCGCACGCCCGGCACTGTCTCGCACCTGTTCGATCAGTTCGCGAGCCCTCCGAATAGGCTCACCGTTTACCGTGAGAACGCGATCGCCCGCCTGCAGCCCCGCCTCGATGGCCGGTTCGCCGGCGATCAAGCTTCCGATCAAGACCTCACCTGGCGCGAGTACAAGCCCAAGCACCTGAAGCGGGTCTCGATCGGGAACTTCGGATGACATCGCCCCGCGCGTTCCGAGGGTTTGTTGACGAAGTTGGCCACCACGATCGATGGTGAGCGAGACCGTTGCGCCCCCAAGCGAAGCATCGATGATCTTGAGCCGCAGCTGATTCCAAGATTGCAGCGGCTCACCGTTCACTGAGACGATGCGGTCGCCTGCAAGCAGACCCGCGTCGGCGGCGGCGCTCGCCGCGGGCGGCGCATCGAGGACAGGAACCGGTTGCTCAGTGCCACCCCAGGCAAGCGCAGCGTAAAGAATCACCGCGAGAACAAAATTCGCGAGCGGCCCAGCAAGCACGACAAACGCCCGCTGATGAAGCGGGCGCTGTGAAAACGCCCGCGGGAGATCCGAACTCGCAATCGGCTGAGAGGGATCCCGATCGCGCTCATCGAGCATCTGTACGTAACCGCCAAGCGGAATGGCTGCGATCACCCATTCGGTTCGATCGGCACCCCAGGCGCGGGACCAGATCGCCGGACCGAAGCCAATCGAGAACTTGAGTACCTTAACGCCGCACCACCGAGCGGCCGCGAAATGACCCAGCTCGTGCACGAAGATGAGTAACGTGAGCGCGAGCAGAAACGCGAGCACGGTTTGAACAAATGTCATGAGGCCCGTCGCTCCATCACCTGACGCGCCGCTTGGCGCGCCCTGCCATCGAGCTCGATCACCGCGTTGACATCCTGCCCCGCGCGCTCGCCTCCAAGCACTTCAAGCACCGCCTCGTTGATTCGCGCAATGTCGCCAAACCGGATTCGCCCATCCAGAAAGGCCTCGACCGAGACTTCATTGGCAGCATTCAGGACGCACGGGGCGCCGCCTGCGGACTCAAGCGCCTGACGGGCGAGGCGCAGGCAAGGAAATCGAACTGGGTCGGGCGGCTCGAAATCGAGCCTCCCAGCCGCCGCGAGATCAAGCGGTGTCACGCCACTTTCGATGCGATCCGGATAGCCGAGCGCGTGAGCAATCGGCGTTCGCATATCGGGGTTGCCGAGCTGGGCGAGTACCGAGCCATCAACATATTCCACCAATGAATGCACAATGCTCTGGGGGTGGACGACGACCTCGATGGATGAGGAGGCCACATCGAACAGGTAGTGCGCCTCGATGAGTTCCAGCCCCTTGTTCATCATGGTCGCGGAGTCCACCGAGATTTTCCGCCCCATGCTCCAGCGGGGGTGCGCAACCGCTTGCGCGGGTGTAGCCGACTCAATGGCCTCGCGACTGGCCTGGCGGAAAGGCCCGCCGGACGCGGTCAGGAGAATTCGCCTGACCCCACCTCGGCCCCCTGCGGCGGGCAAACACTGAAACACTGCGTTGTGTTCGCTGTCGATGGGCAACACGGACGCCCCGCCCTCGCGGCATGCTCGCAGGAATACGTCACCTGCCATCACCAACGCTTCCTTATTCGCGAGGAGGATACATTTGCCGGCTCGCGCTGCCGCGATCGCAGACCGAAGACCGGCCGCCCCAACGATCGCCGCCATGACCAGATCCACTTCCGGCGCGGAAGCGATCGCCTCTAACGCCCCAGCGCCACTGTGCACTTCGATCGCTGCGCCGTGCTGCGCAAACTGCCCGCGCAGGCGCTCCGCCGCGGCCTCATCGGACACCGCCACGCATTGCGGTTGGTGCTGAAGCGCGAGCTCGAACAACGCGTCAATCCGGCTATGCGCCGAGAGCGCGTGCAGACGAAACCGCTCAGGATGCCGAGCCACGACATCGAGCGTGCTTAACCCGATGGAGCCCGTGGCCCCCAGCACAGTGATTGCCTTCATCGTTCGATTATCGCAGCAGTTGGTGGAGCAGAGCCACGACAGGCATCGTGGGGATCAGCGCGTCAATCCGATCGAGCGCCCCGCCGTGCCCGGGCAACAGCGTGCCACTGTCTTTGACCCCGGCTTCACGCTTAAGCAGAGACTCGAACAGATCGCCCACGATCGATAGTCCTGCGAGGAGCGCGAGAATCAGTGCGGCGGCAGCCACGCCGTAGTGTCTGAGCAGCAAGGCCGGAAGAGCACCCGCAAGCGACGCGAACTGCGCCGACACCACGCCCAAGACCGCCACGGCCAGCATGCCGGCAATGGCGCCCTCCCAGGATTTTCCGGGACTGATGGATGGCGCTAGCTTGCGACGGCCAAAGGCTCGACCAGCAAAATAGGCTGCAATGTCAGCGACCCAGACGATTGCCATCGCGGTGACCAGTACCTCTGGACCGCCCGCCCGCAGGTCATAAAGTGCAAGCCAGCAAGCGCCCAGCAGCCAGAGCGCCAAAGCGCCTCGGCCAGTGCTCGCCTGATGACACTTCAGTCGCCGGGGCGCTTCGACGAGCCAGAAGAGCATTGGGGGAAAACACGCAGCAATCAGGATGGGCTGCGGAACATTGCCGGACGGAAGGAGTGCGACGATCGCGACACCTGAGACCGTCATCGCGGTGAGCTGGGGCAGACTAGGAAGGCGGCCTGATACCAGCCGGCCCCACTCGGCGTAGGCGATGGCAAGCAGTAACAGCGAAGCGAGCCCCCAGAGCCAGACCGGACCCACCATCACCACCGGAATCAGAACCGCCAGCAATGCAACCGCGGTCAGAATCCGGGCGATCAGCATGCATTCATCCGGCAGACTGTGCCGCGACCTGGCCGCTGGTCTGGCCGAAGCGACGCTCACGCTGTCGGTACCACTCGAAGGCCTCCTCGAGCGCGGCCGAATCGAAATCGGGCCAGTAGCGGTGGGTGAAATACAACTCTGTGTAGGCCAACTGCCACAAGAGAAAATTACTGACCCGCTGCTCGCCGCCCGTTCGGATAAAGAGATCGGGCTCCGGCGCATACGACATGGCTAGATAGGGCGACAACAGCGCTTCGTCGAGCCGCTCGGGATGACTGACCAACTCGGGGTGCGCTGCCAACGCCGCTCGCGTCGCCTGGAGGATGTCCCAGCGTCCACCGTAGTTCGCGGCAATGGTGAGCGTCATGCGCTGGTTGCCTGCCGTACGCGTCTCGGACTGCCGAATGAGCGTTCGGAGCCGTGGCTCGAACGCATCGAGATCACCCACCACGCGAAGCCGGATCCCATTGGCGTGGAGCTGATCGACCTCGCGCTCCAGGGCAGAAATGAACAGCCGCATGAGCACCGAGACCTCATCGACCGGGCGCCGCCAGTTCTCGGAGCTGAAGGCAAACAGGGTGAGAAATTCAACCCCCGCCTTGGCGCAGGCTTCCAGAATGGTCCGAACGGCCTCCACACCTCGCGCATGCCCGGCGACTCTGGGCAGCCGTCTGCTGGTGGCCCACCGGCCATTGCCATCCATGATGATGGCGACGTGGCGAGGAACCTCCCCGCTTGACGGGACCGTAACGGTCGAGCTCGGAAAAATCGGCTTCACGCGACAGATGCCTGATCAGACGGTGAGGATTTCCTGCTCTTTTGCGGAAATCAACTTGTCGATTTCCGCAATGTGGCGATCGGTGAGCTTTTGCACATCATCCTGACCGCGCCGGTCATCATCCTCGGAAATGGCTTTGTCTTTAAGGAGCTTCTTCAGCTGTTCGTTCCCGTCACGGCGAAGGTTCCGAACCGCGACCTTGGCCTGCTCGCCCTCTACACGCGCCACTTTCGCCAGCTCCTTGCGACGCTCCTCAGAAAGAGGGGGCATCGGCACCCGAATCAGCTCACCCACCGTCACCGGGTTGAGCCCCAGGTCGGCTTCACGAATGGCCTTGTCAATGACAAGAACCATTTTTTTCTCCCAGGCCTGAACGCTCAGCGTTCGTGCGTCCATGACGGCGACGTTAGCCACCTGGTTGATCGGAACGAGGCTGCCGTAGTAATCGACTTGTACGTGATCGAGCAGACCGGAATGGGCCCGGCCCGTTCGGATCTTGGATAGCGCAACCTTTAGCGACTCGAGCGACTTGTTCATCTTTTGCTCGGTCGAGCTTTTGACGTTGGACAGACTCATCGGATTCCTCTGAAGCGTGTCAGGCGTAGACCAGCGTCCCTTCGTCTTCACCGGTCACGATCCGGCGAAGGGCGCCTTCCTTGAAAATTGAAAAGACCTTCAGCGGGAGACGTTGGTCGCGGCAGAGCGCGAAAGCAGTGGCATCCATCACCTTCAGGTTGCGGCTGATGGCTTCGTCGAAGCTGATGCGCTGGTATCGCGTGGCGGTGGGATCGAGCATGGGGTCGGCGGTGTATACGCCGTCGACCTTAGTGGCTTTCAATACAATCTCAACGCCCATTTCCGCGCCCCGCAGGGCGGCCGCTGTGTCGGTGGTGAAGAACGGATTCCCGGTACCGGCCGCGAAAATGACGACCTTGCCCTCTTCCAGATAGCGCAAGGCCTTGGGACGAATATAGGGTTCAACCACCTGTTCGATTTTGAGCGCCGACTGCACCCGCGACACAACCCCTTGCTGGCGCAGCGCATCTTGCAGCGCAAGCGCATTCATGACGGTGGCAAGCATGCCCATGTAGTCGGCGGTGGCGCGGTCCATGCCGGCAGCACCGCCCGCCACGCCTCGGAAAATGTTACCGCCGCCGATCACCACCGCCAGTTCGACACCCAGTCGGGACACGCTCCCAACCTCGGCACACATCCGATCGATGGTGAGACGGTTGATACCGAACGCGTCTTCCCCCATCAGCGCTTCGCCCGACAGCTTAAGTAACACCCGGCGGTAGGCGAGTTTAGGAGGATTAGAGGGAGATGAAGACAGATCCAAGGTTTAACCTCAGCGCGGTTCACGCCGACCCGGGGCCGATGCCTTCAGTCGGCAAACCCGAGCATTATGCGCCATTCTGGCGAGAGAGGTGGGGCAGCCCGGCGGATGTCCGCGCTGCCCGTGACCTCAGCGTGCAGCCGCAGCAGCAGCCTGCGCGGCAACCTCAGCGGCGAAATCGGTCTGCTTACGTTCGATACCCTCGCCCACCAAATAGAGCGTGAACGATGCCACCCGAGCGCCCCGAGATTTCAACAGCTGCTCGATGGTCTGCTTGTCGTCCTTGACAAAAGGCTGTCCAAGGAGGGTGACCTCCTTCAGGAATTTCTGCACGCTGCCTTCGACCATCTTCTCCACGATCTCGGCGGGCTTACCCGACTCGGCCGCCTTCTCGCGGGCGATCCGGCGCTCGGTATCGATCAGGTCAGCCGACACGCCATCGCGCGATAGTGCTTTCGGCTTGGCTGCCGCAATGTGCATCGCGATGTCGCGAGCCAGGGTCTCGTCTCCACCCACCAGATCGAGCAGTACGCCGATTTTGGCGCCGCCGTGCACATAGCTCACCACACGCCCCTCAGCCGCCACCCGATGAAAGCGGCGGATCGAAAGGTTCTCGCCGATCTTGCCAACCAGCGTGGTGCGGACTGCATCAACGGTCGAACCGTCAACGGGCAACGCCGACAACGCCGCGACATCGGCCGGTGCCGACTCCGCCACCAACTTCGCGAGCCGGGAGGAGAACGCGAGAAAGTCATCGTTCTTGGCGACGAAATCGGTCTCGCAATTGAGTTCGACGATCGCGGCCTCACGCCCATCGGCGCCGATGAATACGCCCACCACACCCTCAGCGGTTACCCGTGAGGCAGCCTTGCTTGCCTTGTTGCCCAACCGAACGCGCAAAATTTCCTCGGCCTTCGCCAGGTCACCACCCGCTTCGGTGAGGGCTTTTTTGCACTCCATCATGGGGGCATCGGTTTTCTCGCGTAGTTCCTTGACCATGCCAGCGGTGATTTCAGCCATCGCTTTGTTCTCCGAATTCAGTCTGATTAATCAAAGCCCTGCTAGACCGGGCCCGCATGAAGCAGGGCGGCGCAGAGTGAACACAAGGAAATGGCGGGCGCCGCTCGGGCTGCCCGCCAAGGGGGCGTCAGGCCTCCTCGCCCTCGACCTCGACAAACTCTTCCTCTTCGCTGGCCGCTTTCACGACCTCCTGGAGCGCGCTGCTGCGCCCATCGAGAATGGCGTCGGCCGCGCCGCGTGCGTAGAGGCGAATGGCTTTGCCTGAGTCGTCGTTACCAGGAATGACGTAGGAGATGCCTTCGGGCGAGTGGTTGGTATCGACCACACCCACCACGGGAATGCCGAGCTTGGCAGCTTCGGTGACCGCAATCTTGTGGTAACCAACATCGACCACAAACAGCGCATCGGGCAGGCCACCCATGTCTTTGATGCCGCCCAGGCTGCGATTGAGCTTGTCGAGTTCGCGCTGGAAAAGCAGCGATTCTTTCTTCGACAACCGCTCGACGCCCCCTTCGGCGATCATCACTTCCATGTCCTTCAGCCGCTTGATCGAGGTCTTAACGGTTTTGAAGTTGGTGAGCATGCCGCCAAGCCAGCGATGATCAACATAGGGCATGCCGGCGCGCTGCGCCTCTTCCGCCATGATTTCGCGCGCCTGGCGCTTGGTGCCCACGAACATCACCGTGCCGCGATTGGAGGACAGCTGCTTGAGATACTTCATCGCTTCCTGATAAAGCCCGAGGGTTTTTTCAAGATTGACGATGTGAATTTTGTTCCGATGGCCGTAGATGTACGGGGCCATCCGGGGGTTCCAGAACCGGGTCTGGTGGCCGAAGTGAACACCGGCCTCGAGCATTTGCCGCATGGTGGCGGACATAAACATCTCCTTGGGGGTTGAGTCTTACGCCTCTGGCGATCCACCCTGGAAGGAGCGGAAAAACTGCCAAGATCTGAACACTTCAGAGACCCAACAAACCCGGACTCTCTTTATGCATCTCTCTGCAGCACCCTGTTCACCGAAAGCGCGAGGATGACAGCTAACCTATAATCTTAGCATGACTATCCAACTTAAATCATACGAAGACATCGCCGCCATGCGCGTGGCCGGACGCCTGGCCAGCGAAGTGCTTGATTTCATTGCCCCCCATGTGCGACCGGGCATCACCACTGGTGAACTCGACCGCATGTGCCACGACTACATGGTAGACGTACAGGGCACGATTCCAGCGCCGCTCAATTATGCGCCGCCTGGCTACTCGCCCTACCCCAAGTCAATCTGCGCTTCGGTTAACCATCAGGTCTGCCACGGCATTCCCGGTGCCCGAGTGCTAAAGAGTGGCGACATCGTCAACCTCGACATCACCGTCATCAAGGACGGCTTTCACGGTGACACGAGCCGGATGTTCTGCGTCGGTGAGTCTTCTATTGCCGCACGCCGCCTTTGCGACATCACTTTCCGCGCCATGTGGCTAGGCATTGAGCAGGTAAAGCCAGGCGCGACGCTCGGCGATATCGGCCACGCAATCCAGCGCTATGCCGAGGGGTGTGGCTTTTCGATCGTGCGCGAATTCTGCGGGCACGGTATCGGCCGACGGTTTCACGAAGAGCCGCAGGTGCTTCACTACGGGCGCCCCGGCACGGGTGAGCGGCTCGAACCTGGCATGATCTTCACGATTGAACCGATGATCAACGCGGGCAAGCGTGACGTCCGCGAGCTGGGCGATGGTTGGACGATCGTCACCCGTGACCACAGCCTGTCCGCTCAATGGGAGCACACGGTGCTGGTCACCGAAAGTGGCTTTGAGGTGCTGACCGTATCGGAGCAGTGCCCGGTACAACCGGCGCACGAGTCGGTGGCCTGACCATGGTTGCCGCGGTCGATCTGGGCGAACTGCGGCAATCGTATCGGGCGACGGTTGAGTCGTCGATTGAGCAATTTAAATCTTCGCGCAACCCCGACCGCCTCCTGGCCGCACTATGCCGAGCAACCGATCGGCTCCTTCGCACGCTCTGGCAAACAAGCGAGGTGCCCGCCCGTTTCACGCTCGCTGCAATCGGCGGCTACGGCCGCGGTGAACTCTTCCCACATTCCGACGTCGACCTGCTGATCATCGCAGACCATCCCGACAGGGAAGAGACTGCGATTCTCGAACGGTTTATCAGCGCATGCTGGGATCTAGGCCTTCAAATCGGCCACAGCGTCAGAAGCGTTGACGAATGCCTGGACGAAGCGCGCGGCGATATCACCGTGCAAACCAGCCTCATCGAGCGACGCCTGCTCGCCGGCAAGCGTGAGGCATTCGATCAGCTGGGAAAGCGGCTCGAGCACGAGCTTGACCCTTCGCTGTTCTTCTCCAAAAAGCTTCTCGAGATGCGCCAGCGCCACACGCGCTACGAGGACACGCCTTACAGCCTGGAGCCCAACAGCAAGGAAAGCCCTGGCGGTCTGCGCGATCTGCAACTCATTCTCTGGATCAGTCGTGCCGCCGGTTTGGGTGCCACCTGGGCTGACCTTGCCCGCGGCAATTTGATCAGCGAGGCCGAACTCCGTCAGATCCGCCATAACGAGCGCATGCTGAAACGCATCCGTGCTTCGCTCCATGTGGTGTCAGGGCGGCGCGAAGACCGGCTGGTGTTCGATCTCCAGGCTCAGGTGAGCGCGGCGCTCGGATTCGGGGGCGCCGATGCGCGGCAGGCGTCGGAATCATTGATGCAGCGCTACTACTGGGCAGCCAAGGCGGTGGCCCAGTTGAGCGGCCTCCTGATTCAAGACCTCCGTGAGCGACTCTCGCCGCCTGCCACAGGCGAGCCTGAACCACTTGATGCAGAGTTCGTCAATCGAGGCGGCCTGCTGGACATTGCTGACCCCGCGCTTTTTGAACACGATCCGTCAGCGATCCTGCGCGCGTTCCTGGTGCTCACCCGCCACCGGGAGTTGCATGGCATGAGTGCCCTCACCTTGCGCGCGATCTGGCGCGCACGCACTCGAATCGATGCCGCCTTTAGGCAGTCTCCGCAGAACCGCTTGCTGTTCCTGGAATTTCTTCAGGCAGAGCACGGCGTCACCCGCGGTTTGCGGCAGATGAACCAATGGTCGGTGCTTGGCAGATACCTGCCGGTCTTTCGGCGAATCGTCGGCCAGATGCAGCACGATCTGTTTCATGTGTACACCGTCGATCAGCACATCCTCATGGTGGTTCGGAACCTTCGCCGCTTCGCAATGGCAGAGCATGCTCACGAATACCCTTTCTGCAGCCAGTTGATGTCGAGTGTTCGCTCGCCCTGGTTACTGGTGGTGGCCGCACTGTTTCACGATATTGCGAAGGGTCGCGGTGGCGATCACTCATCATTGGGGCGGCTCGACGCGCGACGTTTCTGTCATGCCCACGGCATCGCCGATCCCGACCGGGATCTGGTGGAGTTTCTGGTTGAGCATCACCTCACCATGTCATCGATTGCGCAGAAGCAGGACCTCTCCGATCCCGAGGTGATTGGCCGCTTCAGCGATCTGGTTCAGAGCGAGGAACGTCTCACCTGCCTTTACCTACTTACGGTTGCCGACATTCGGGGCACCAGCCCGAAAGTCTGGAATGCCTGGAAGGCAAAGCTCCTGGAAGATCTGTACCGCGCGACCCGTCGCCACCTTGCCGGCGAAGCGCCCAACGCGGGGGCCATGCTAGACAGCCGTCGTGCCGAAGCGATTCGGTTACTCAACCTGCAGGCGATTGACCCCGAGCGCTACAACGACTTCTGGACCCGCTTGGGCATCTCATATTTTCTGCGTACCGATCCAATTGACATCGCCTGGCACGCCCGCGTGCTTACGGGGCCCGCGCGTCGTGACGGCGCAGTAGTACGTGCTCGAATGGCGCCCATCGGCGAAGGCTTCCAGGTGGTGGTCTATACCCGCGACCAAACCGAGCTCTTTGCCCGAATCTGCGGCTATTTCGATAGCCACAACCTCTCGGTGCTTGATGCACAGATCCACACAACCCCCGACGGCGACGCACTCGACAGCTTTCTGGTGGTCGATCCGCATGCGCAAATGGGGTATAGGGAGAGACTGAGCCTGGTTGAGCGCGAACTGGAGGATGCACTGCGTGGTCCGGGTGCCCTGCCCGCCCCCGTGCGGGGTCGCCTCTCCAGGCGCTCGCGTTATTTTCCGGTCACCCCTACCATTGACCTGCGGCCCGACGAGCGCGGCGGACGCCATTTGCTCTCCATCGCCGCCAATGACCGCACCGGACTGCTCTACAGCGTGGCGCGTGTCATGAGCCGACATCAAGTGAGCCTGGTGAGTGCCCGAATCATGACCCTGGGCGAGCGAGTGGAAGACGTCCTGGTGGTGCAGGGGCCCGTTTTCAGTCAGCCGCGCGGAGCGCTCGAGTTTGAGAGCGAGTTGCTCACGGCGCTCAACTGAGCATTAACCCTGCTCGGTTGGGGTCGCTGCGCAGACTTCTGCAAGTAGTCGTCGGACATCGGTGATTGATCGAGCAAGCGTTGCCATGATGGCTTCAATCGAGACGCTCTGGCTGCTCGATGCCAGGCCCGCCGCAGCGTTCGCAACCACCGCGAGGCAGGCGTAAGGCAGCCCGAGCTCCCGCGCAAGCACCGCTTCCGGCATGCCAGTCATTCCAACCAGCGTACAGCCGTCTCGCGCCATCCGAGCGATCTCGGCTGCTGTTTCCAAACGCGGGCCGTTAGTGCACCCGTAGACCCCACCCTCCACGAACGGCATACCAAGCCGTCGGCAGCCTCCCGCCAAGGCTTTGCGCAGCGAAGCATCGTAGGGCTCGGTGAAATCGACATGCACGACCTTGCTGTCGGTGCCATCGAAAAAGGTGGCCTCTCGACCGCTCGTGTAATCGATGAGTTGGTCTGGCACCACCAGCATGCCCGGCGAACATTCAGGCGCGATACCGCCCACGGCGGCGACCGCAACAATCTGCCTGGCACCCGCTTCGCGCAACGCCCAGATATTCGCGCGATAGTTGATGCGGTGTGGCGGGACACGATGGTCTCGCGCATGGCGAGCGATGAAGAGCACCTCCCGCCCACCCCAGAATCCGCGCGTCAGGGTGTCAGAGGGGGTCCCCCAGGGAGTCTGAATCGCAAGCGGGGTCGGCTGCCGTAGCTCATCGAGCGAATAAAGACCGCTCCCGCCGATGATTGCGAGCACGCCCTTGCCCGGCTAATTGAAGACCCGAAGCGCGGTCGGCGAGCCCGGAGTAAGCCCGGCAGCGGCAAGCGCTTCACAACGTTCATCGAGTTGGGTCATGATGGCCTCGATCCCTCGGTCGGTCAGCGGTTTACCGCCATCATCAATCATCCGGCCGGGCAACCGCCTCGCGCTGATACGAACGCATTCGATCATCGCTGCGAAGGGCCGCGCCTCTGGGGCTACGCGTGGCACATCCAGCAGAAAACTGAGCCGATTGGACTGCTCACCCAGCGCGACCGAGAATACGGTTTCACCTCGTGGCCCCAGCCGCGCATAACGGTTATTGCCACGTTCGACGACCGCAAGCGGGCCCGCTAACGCAGCAAGCTGGGCAGGGCCGAGGGTTTCGGCCGCATCGACGTTGATACACACCTGGGCGTCGAGACGGGCGCTCTCCGAATCGAGCGCACGAGCACGCGCCAGCACGCTCGCCATGTCACTGAGTTCAACACCCACCCCAAGCGACGCGGCAAGCTCGCGAATACGCTGGGCAAAATCGGTGTATTCCAATGCGTTGAGCGGACCTGCGCGGTTGGCAAGGAGCAAGCCGAAGCGCGCGGCGCTGCAGGACTCGCCTGCGCGCGGTAGATGCCAACTATCGGATGAAGGCGATGCGCCGAGTACTTCGAGCATGACGGGCTTACTGCCTGAGCGCCTGAATGACTGCGCCAGTGATACCAGCTTCTCAGCGGGAACTTGCTGAACAAAACGAAGCAACGCCATGCAATCGGTGCGGTCGGACAATATCCCACTCGACGCCTCGGCGTGACTCATCGGCTTGGCACCCACAGAGGCGGGGCTGTTGGGCGCAGCAACGGTTGCAGCCGGCGCGGCGTCCCGCGGTGTCTCAGCGTGCGGCCCCGGCGCTAGGACCAGCCCAACATGCGTGCCCGCAACGCCTTGCTCAACGGGACGCTGCTCGGCGGATGCGATCATCTCCCCAGGCGAACCGGCGACGCCCCGAGGCTGGGCAGTAAAGACTGGCCGGGAGTCGACATATTCAAAGGGCGACGCGGGGGACGGTGCCGGGCGTCCTGGATGGTCAACCCGCTCGGTAGCCACCCATGCTTCGCCAGGCGATGCAGCGGCCGACGTCGAAACTTCGGCGCTCGAAAGACGGTGCTGGGCGGCCTCGCCAAAAAAGGTGGGGGTACCGTCCAACGAGCCCAGCTGTGGCTCAACGCGTTGCGGATCGTCGGGCCGCATATTGGTGATACCCAGGCTGGGCTCATCCCGTGCGGAGGTCGGACCCAGGCTGGGTCCTGCGCGCGATGAGGGGGCAACCGAGGGAGGCGTCGCGACCACGGCAGCGCCAGGATCGGGCCGATTCGGTTCTGCCCGAGTGGGACGCCGGGCTTCGACGGGCGCTTCGTCGCGCACCGCAAGCCGCCGCAGCCGCCATGCACGCCAGGCATCGAAAGCCACCACCGCCCCGATACCCAGGGCGACAAACAACAGAATGCTAACGGTCAGACTATCGATCATGCTGCCTTGGCGAAATTCGCCGCCGCCTCGAGGTCGACTGCCACCAGGCGCGACACGCCCTTCTCCTGCATGGTGACGCCGATCAGCTGCTCAGCGAACTCCATGGCAATTTTGTTGTGCGTGATAAACAGGAATTGGGTCTGAGCCGACATTGCACGAACCATTTCTGCGTAGCGCTCGGTGTTGGAGTCATCTAGCGGCGCGTCCACCTCGTCGAGCAGGCAGAACGGTGCCGGATTGATTTGAAAAAGCGAAAATACCAGAGCAATAGCGGTAAGCGCCTTTTCGCCTCCCGAAAGCAAGTGAATCGAGGTGTTTCGCTTGCCCGGTGGCTGCGCCATCACCTGAATGCCCGCGTCAAGAATTTCCTCGCCGGTCAGAATGAGTCGCGCCTCGCCCCCACCGAACAAGCGCGGAAACAACTCGCCAAAGTGTCCGTTTACCGTGTCATAGGTTTCACGCAACAGCGTGCGGGTTTCGCGATCGATTTTCCGGATGGCGTCTTCAAGTGTGGTGATGGCCTCGTTGAGGTCAGCGAGCTGTGCCCGTAGGAACCCCTGCCGCTCGCTTGCCTGGCTCAGCTCGTCAAGTGCGGCCAGATTGACCGGTCCGAGAGCGGCAATGGCATTCGACAAACGAGTGACTTCGCCCTGGAGCCAGCTAGGCTTGGGGGACGCCTCCGAGAAACGCTCTCGCAGGCTGGCCTCGGCGGCTTCATCGACCTGAGCCTCAACCAGCTGGGCTGCGAACTGCTCGGCGTTGATGCGCGCGGCCTGCTCGTCGAGCTGTAGCGCGTGCAAACGCTCACGAAGCGGCTCCTGCGCGCGTTCGGCAGTGAGCCTTGCCTCGTCGCCCGCGCGCAGCCTCTGGCTGATATCGTCGAGTCGCTGACGCGCCGCGCCCAGCGCGGCCTCGGCCTGAACCCGATCGGCTAACGCTGACTGCAGCGCGTCACGCGCTTCGGTGTCGGAAATATCCCCCAGCCTCGCTTCGAGCAGCGCGCGCTCATCACCGGCTGACTGAAGCTGAGCACGCGCCGTCTCAGCCGATGCGTTCAAACGTTCAATGAGGGCCTCAGCCGAACGTACGGCAAAGTCGGCCTCTCGCGCGTCAGCCTCGGCCTGCCGAACCTGTTCTCGTTGCCGCTCGAGGGCAGACTCAGCCTCCTCTAGCGCAAACTGCTGTTCTTCGGCACGTTGCTGGGTTTCGCCCAGCTGCGCGTCGAGCGAATCAAATTCACCGGCGAGCGCTTCCAACGTGTTGTCGAATTCAGTTGACTGGCGAGCAATGTCTTCAAGTTCGGTGGTGATCCGCTCGTGACTGCCTGCCACTCGGGCCGACTCTTGTTCGAGTCGCTGGGCGGTCAGGCGCAGCGTGGACAGTTCGCGAAGCGCCCGCGCGTGATCTTCACGTAACTGCGCAAGCTGGCGCTGGGCATCGGCGGCTCCCGCCTCAGTGCGGACCGCCGCCCCGCGCGCATCGTCGACCAGCATTTGCTGAGCGCGTTGCTCGCGGGCGAGGTTGTCAATTTCATGGAGCCGGGCGAGCAGACCCTCCGCCTCGGTGTCGGCGGCGTGCAGCGCAGCCGAATATCGCCCGACTTGATGGCCTTCGCGCACCACAAATTGCGCGCCCGCCGGCAACAAGCTTCGCTGGGCAAACGCCTGTTCCAGCGATTCGGCGACAAAGCAGTGGGCGAGCATGTCGTGGAGCATCGCCTGGACGCCGGCATCGGGACAGTTGGCAAGCGACGACAGCGGCTTGAGCTCAGCCGAACGGGAAACCGGCGGGGGTGCGACGTGATCACCCGCAAAGAACGCGACTTTCGCAGGCGGCGGATCCGAGGCCAGCGCCGCGAGCATGGAGATGCCAGTGAGCTCGAGCGCGTGGACACGCTCTCTGAGCGTTGCCTCGAAGGCCGCCTCCCAGCCCGTTTCGATCCGAAGGCGCGGGTGCAGTCGCGTGAGGCGCTCAAGGCCGTGTCGCTCTAGCCAAGGCTGGATCTTGGACTGGCTCTCAAGGCGCTGCTGCAGCTGGCGCAGCGCTGACAGCCGGGCGTCGATTCGCGCAAGCGACGCCTCCGCCTCACGCAGCGCCTGCTGAGCGGGCGCCCGTGCAGCGTCAAGCTCGCGCCACCGCTGATCGGCTTCTTCAAGGGTGTGCTGCAACTGCGCTTCGAGTTCCTCTGCAGCAGCCACCGATTCCCGCTGATGCTCGAGTTCACTCGGGTCGACCCTCGCGAGCTGCGCAAGCTCGAGCTTCAGCCGGTCACGCCGAATCTGGAGCGAGTCAAGGCTGTTTTGTGCGTTTCGTTGCCGGAGCGCAGAGAGTTCGATCGCCTGACTGGATTGCGCCGCAAGCGCACGGGCAGACTCGAGCGATACCCTGGCCTCGCGCACCCTCGCCTCCGCATCCGGGTAAGCGTCGGACAGCTGCACACAGACTGCGGCGAGTGTTTCCGCCTGCTCGCGATCGGTGTCGAGTCGCGCTAGCGCATCGCTTCGCTCGTTCTCGGTGGTATCGAGCAACGCCTTCGCGCGCTGAGCCTGATTCGCCAGCGAATCGAGGCGCTCCCGCAACTGACCCTGAGTTTGGGCAACCACCCGAATATCGGATTCGAGCCTCGCCACCTCGGCGTTGACGTCATAAAGACGCCCCTGTGCGGCGTGAACCTCGTCACCTGCCGCGTAGTGTGACGCGCGCACCGACTCGAGCTCCGATTCCAGGCGACGAAGCTCGGCCTGGCGCTCCTCGATCGCGGTGGATGCCGCCGCAATCTGACCAGCGATTCGGCATTGCTCGGCGACCGCATCATCGCGTCGCATCATCCAGAGCATGCGCTGCTTGGCATCGCGATCGGACTCAAGTTCTCGAAACCGTGCGGCGAGTTCGGCCTGTCGCTCCAGCCGGCCGATCTGATCGTTGAGCTCGCGCAGAATGTCCTCCACCCGCGTGAGGTTCTCCCGGGTGTCGGCGAGTCGCCCTTCGGTTTCACGCCGCCGCTCCCGATAGCGCGACACGCCGGCCGCCTCTTCGAGGAACACCCGCAGCTCTTCAGGGCGCGATTCGATGATGCGAGAGATCGTGCCCTGCCCAATGATGGCGTAGGCGCGCGGACCCAGGCCCGTACCCAGAAACAGATCGTGGACATCTCGGCGTCGAACGACCTGGTTGTTGATCGAATAAATGGACTGTCCGTCACGCCCGAGCACCCGCCGGACAGACAACTCGGCAAACTGGCCCCACGATCCCCCGATGCGGCCAAGCGAATTGTCGAATACCAGTTCAACCGATGCACGGGCGGATGCTTTTCGCGACGTTGTGCCGCTGAAGATGACGTCCTGCATGGACTCCCCACGCAGCTCTGACGCCTTGGTTTCGCCCAGAACCCACCGAACTGCGTCGATGATGTTGGACTTGCCGCAGCCGTTCGGGCCAACAATGCCGACCAGTTTGCCCGGAACTTCAAACGAAGTGGGCTCCACGAATGACTTGAACCCGGACAACTTGACCTGTTTGAGGCGCACCCGAACTCCCAGCTTGAAGGGTCGAGCCGGATCGGCCGGCACACCCCCTTTATAATACCACCCGACCCGCGGAATCCCTCCATTCTTACTCTAAAGTATCACCTAATAAATGCCGTCCAAACCATCAAAAACATTAGACATTTTTCCAAATCCAAGCCCTGGCCGTGATTATCTGGTCCACTTTGAAGTGCCAGAGTTCACCTGCCTGTGCCCGCTCACCGGCCAGCCCGACTTCGCGCTGGTCGTGATTGACTTCGTGCCAGACCGCAGCAATGTTGAGCTCAAATCACTGAAGAACTATATGTGGTCGTTCCGTAACGAGGGCGCGTTCCATGAAGCGGTCACCAATCGCATCCTCGACGATCTGGTAGCAGCCATTCGCCCCCGGTTCATGCGGCTGACTGCACGCTGGTATGTCCGAGGCGGCATCTTTACCACGGTGGTCGTTGAGCATCGCAAGCGCGGCTGGAAGCCGGCTGCAGCCGTCCAGCTCCCTGACGCCGGACCGACACCCGCTTCTTTTCGTTAACAATCAATGTACTAAAGAAATAACTTGAACCGGTTTCTAGATTCCCTGCAGCCCTACCCCTTTGAGCGTCTGAGGGCGTTGCTCGCTGGCATTACACCGTCTGGCAAGCACTCAGCCATCAGCCTGTCGATCGGGGAGCCCAGGCACCCCACGCCGCAGCTCCTCATTGACGCCCTGCGCGAGGCAACGGCTGGCCTGGCCGTGTATCCGCCCACTGCCGGCAGTCCTGCGCTGAGGCAGGCGATCGCCGCCTGGATCGGCCGACGCTACAACATGCCCTCCCTCAACCCAGACACGCAGGTGTTGCCGGTTAATGGGTCTCGCGAGGCGCTGTTTTCGTTTACTCAAACGGTGATTGATCCCGCCACCAACGCCTGGGTCATCTGCCCCAACCCGTTTTATCAGATCTATGAAGGCGCGGCGCTGCTTGCGGGTGGGCGTACCTGGTTCGTCAATCAGATCGCTTCCGAGGGCTTCCGCTGCAACTATCAGGCGGTACCGGCTGAGGTCTGGCGCCACTGCAAGTTGCTCTTTACCTGTTCACCGGGCAATCCCACTGGTGCGGTCATGACCCTGGACGACTGGCAAAATTTGTTTGAGCTCTCCGACCGCCATGGGTTCGTGATTGCCTCAGACGAGTGCTATTCCGAAATTTATTTTGACGAAGCCAGGCCACCATTGGGCGCCCTCGAGGCGGCGCACCGCCTCGGCCGCACCGACTTTCGACGGCTGATGGTGTTTTCCAGCCTTTCCAAGCGTTCTAACGCGCCAGGCCTCCGTTCAGGGTTTGTGGCCGGAGACGCGAGCCTCATCAAACCCTTTCTGCTCTACCGCACCTATCATGGCGGCGCCATGAGCCCAACGGTTCAAACGGCATCGATCGCGGCCTGGAACGACGAGCAACATGTTGTCGCCAACCGCCTGATGTACAAGGAAAAATTCGATTCGGTCACCCCACTGATCGCGCAATCGCTTGAGGTCGATAGGCCGGAAGCGGGTTTCTACCTCTGGGCCCGAGTACCCGGCGGCGACGATCAGGCGTTCTGCCAGCAGCTCCTCGCGCAATATAATGTGCTGGTTCTGCCGGGAAGCTTCCTCGCCCGGGAGCAGCAGGGCGTCAATCCGGGCAGTGGCTTTGTCAGGCTCGCGCTGGTCGACAGTCACGAGCAGTGCCTTGAAGCAGCACGCAGAATCGCTCAACTGATCTCCCGCTAACACTTCGCGTCAGGCCGGTCGCCTCGGGCGGCCGTTGTCCATTGTCCTCAACCCTACCGAATCCACCGATGAACGCACTGCAGCAGACGATCGAACACGCCTGGGAACACCGTACCGACCTGAGCCCGCGCGCCGCGCCCGTTGAAACGCGCCAGGCCGTTGATCAGGTCATCGCTGGCCTCAACGACGGCTCGCTGCGGGTCGCCGAAAAAATCGATGGCAACTGGGTCACGAACCAGTGGGTGAAGAAGGCGGTGTTGCTCTCCTTCCGCCTAGAAGACAACGTGCCTGTATCAGGGGGCGATCTGCGCTTCTACGACAAAGTGCCCACCAAGTTTGCAAACTGGTCGGCCGCCGATTTCGCATCGGCGGGCTTTCGCGTGGTTCCCCCGGCGGTGGCGAGGCGCGGCGCTTACATCAGCCGTAATGTGGTGCTAATGCCCTCCTACGTGAACATCGGTGCGTGGATTGGTGAAGGCACCATGGTGGACACCTGGGCCACCGTGGGCTCGTGCGCTCAAATTGGTGCCAATGTGCATTTGTCGGGTGGTGTTGGAATCGGCGGGGTGCTGGAGCCCATTCAGGCCAATCCCACCATCATCGAAGACAATTGCTTCATCGGCGCACGCTCTGAAATCGTCGAGGGCGTCGTTGTCGAGGCGAACTCGGTCATCTCAATGGGTGTGTTCATCGGAGCAAGCACCCGTATCGTCGATCGCCAGAGCGGGGAGATTCTGTACGGGCGGGTGCCGTCCGGCTCGGTGGTCGTTCCCGGCAGCATGCCCTCAGGCGACGGGCGCGTGAGCCTCTACTGCGCTGTGATCGTCAAGCGCGTCGACGCACAGACGCGTGCCAAAACCGCCATCAACGATCTCCTGCGCGGAGACTGACCCCGTGTCAAAGCCTGCCGGCGCGCCGGTCACCGATGCCTATCCGCCCATCACGGTGTTCGGCATTCCCAACTGCGATCAGGTCCGCAAAGCTCGAGCCTGGCTGCAGTCTGCAGGCTATCAATACCGTTTTCATGATTTCAGGGCGGATGGCTTACAGGCTGAACTCCTCGCAAACTGGCTTCGTCACGTTCCTTGGGACTCTCTGCTCAACCGCCGAGGCACCACCTGGCGGCGGCTGCCGGAATCGAAGCGGTTGGCGGTCACCGACCAGCTGAGCGCCGTAGAGCTGATGCTGTCCGAGCCCACGCTAGTCAAGCGCCCGGTTCTGCAACAAGGCCAGAAAACGCTGGTCGGTTTCTCAGAGCCGCTTTATCGGGCCTTTTTTGGGCCGCAAGACGGCGAACCGCGCTCGTGAAGCCTGATCGGCGGGCCGTGCGTGTGGCATCGGCGGGCGATGCTGCGCAGGAGATGCGTACCCTTCGTGACTGCCTGCGCTGGGCGGTCTCACGGTTCGCGGAGTCCCAGATCGGTACTGGACACGGGACCGCCTCACTGCTTGACGAGGCGGTTGCGATGTCGCTTTGGTCGCTTCACCTGGCCCCCGACGAACTGGATCGCTGGCTTGACGCGCGACTTGCGCGCAGCGAGCGAGAGGCGCTGATCACGCTCGTCGAACGACGTTGCAGTGAGCGGGTGCCTGCCGCCTATCTCACCGGCGAGGCCTGGCTTCGCGGTGTGTGTTTTCGCAGCGACGCGCGGGCACTGGTTCCGCGATCACTGATTGCCGAAGCACTGGATACCAGCCTCGCAGCCTATTTAGACGCATTCCAGCGGCCCAATGACTGGCCGCAGCGTGTACTCGATCTCTGTACCGGGGGAGGAAGCCTCGCGGTACTGTGCGCGCTGCGCTTTCCCGATACCCAGGTTCGCGCAAGCGATCTGAGCGAGCCAGCCCTATCACTGGCCGCTGAAAACGTCAGCCTGCATGGCCTGGGTTCCCGAATCGAGTTGGTGCAGGGCGACCTCCTCGACCCTCATCAGGGCGAACGATTCGATCTGATTGTGTGCAACCCACCCTATGTCTGCGATGCATCCATGGCGCTGCTGCCGCAGGAATTCCGGGCCGAACCGCGCTTCGCCCTCGCCGGGGGTCCTGACGGAATGCAGTTGATCGCCCGGATACTGAGCGAGGCCGCACAGCATCTGACTCAAGATGGTCTACTGATACTTGAAATCGGCCATGAAGCCGAGCACTTTGAGCGCGCATTCCCTAAGCTCGAATTCGCCTACCTGCCGGTCGAAGCAGGCGAACAGATGCTGGTGGCGATTGAAGCGCAGGCGTTAAGCGCGCTCCGCCCCTCGCCTCGGCCAGCCCGCCGCACGCGTACGGTCAGCGCAGCCCGTCAACCTGGTCGCCGGCCCACCGCGTGATTCGACTTCGACAACTCACGCTCTCGCGGGGTGGGCGTGATCTGCTGCGCGGTGCGGAGGCCACCATCGCACCGGGCGAGCGGGTCGCACTCATCGGCCTGAACGGTTCGGGCAAAACGTCGCTGCTGTCTGCCCTCACAGGCGAGGTATCGCCCGATGCGGGGAGTATCGAGCAGCCTTTCGAGCGTGTGATCCGGCTCGAACAAGCACTGCCGTCGAGTCTACTTCCGGCCTGGCAGCACCTGCTCGCAGCAGACGCCGCACTGGTCGAAGCCCAGCAGGCCCTTGCACGGGCTGAAGCCGAATTTTCCGAAGCGTCAGCAGATACCGATCACGCCGCGGGCCTCGCCATCGCCCAGGCGCACGCTGCCTGGCACGAGGCGGGCGGCGCAGATGCCGCGTCGCGGGCCCGCGCGCTGCTGTCAGGGCTGGGTTTCAGTGCCGAGGCCTGCGAGGCGCCTGTTGATTCACTATCCGGCGGATGGCGCATGCGGCTCAACCTGGCGCGCGCGCTGTTTGCACCAGCCGAGTTGCTACTCCTTGATGAGCCTACCAATCACCTCGACCTAGACGCCGTGTTGTGGCTTGAGCGCTGGCTGGTGCGATCTGCGTGCACCATGGTGATCGTGTCGCATGATCGTGACTTCCTCGATCGCGTAGTGAAGTGTTGTCTTCATATCGATGAGGGCCGACTCATGCGCTTTGCGGGGGGTTATAGCGATTTCGAAAGGCAGCGCGCAGCCCGTGCTGCACAGGCTGCGCGAGAGCGCGAATCGTCTGCAGCGCGCGCCGCCCATCTGGAGTCATTCATCCGGCGCTTCCGTGCGCAGGCGACCCGTGCGCGACAAGTGCAAAGCCGTATCAAGGCGCTGGAACGCATGGCCGAGGTGGAAGTGGTTCGGGCGTTGAGCGGTGTTGATATCGAGCTTGCCTCGGCCGAAGACTGTCCAGAGCATCTCGTGTTGGTCGAACGTCTCGGCGCTGGCTATCAGCAGACGCCTGTTGTGCAGGTACAGCAGCTGCAGATCGAACGTGGCGCGAGAATCGGCGTTCTGGGCAGGAACGGAGCGGGCAAGACCACGCTCATCCGCACCCTGGTGGGCGAGCTGCCGCCGGTGTCTGGCGAGATCACGATCGCGCGCGGGCTGCGGGTGGGCTATTTCGCTCAGCAGGGGGTTGACGCGCTGCGGGACGACGAGTCGGCCCTGCGCCACTTGCAGCGTCTCGCCCCCGAACAGCGCGAACAGGCCTTGCGGGATTTTCTCGGACGTTTCGGCTTTCGCGGCGAAGACGCAACCCGCCCCGTCGGACCGATGTCGGGTGGCGAAAAGGCTCGCCTCCTGTTTGCACTGCTCGCCTGGCAGCGCCCGCAGCTGCTGGTGCTTGATGAGCCGACCAACCATCTCGATGCGCAGACGCGCGACTCCCTTGCCGACGCGCTTGCCCGGTTTGACGGCGCGCTCCTACTGGTCTCACATGATCGGTACCTGCTGCGAGCCAGTGTGGACCGATTCGTCATCGTAGCCGACGGCACACTCACCGACTATGACGGTGACCTGGACGACTACGACGCCTGGATCGCACAACGCCGCGGTGATGCGGCCACCGCGGCCGCCCCGCCATCGGGCGGCGATAGCGCAGAGCGCGTCGCGGCCGCTCCCCTTGCCGATTCGGCATCGGCAGTCGACCGTCGAACCGAACGCCGGCTCGCCGCGGAGCGGCGGGTGGCACTCGCGAATCTCACGCGAACCATCGATGCCGAAATCCGGGCGATCGAGACCCGGCTCAAGACACTTGAATCTGAATTAGGTCACACAGAGGGCGCCCTACAAGACCCAACGCTGTACGGACCTGGCACCGACGGAGCAAAAGTCGCCGGGCTGAACCGCCAGCGCGCTGCACTTGCGCGCGAAAAAGACGAAGCCGAGACCCGCTGGTTGGAACTTCAAACCCAGCGCGACAAACAGGTGACGGCGTTTGACGCTGCCTAGCTCTTGGGCGCAAGCGCCGCTTTGCGGTCCGCATTGACCCGCTGGACCGAGGCGCGCTCACCGAGCAGTTTGAGGTAATCGCGCACCGGAAAGGCCGCCATCAGGTCTTCGCCGTAAATCGTTTTACTCGCCAGTGACACCAGGGGCAGGTGCACGAGGCCCGCACAGTCGGCGTAGCTGAACCGATCGCCTGCCAGGTAGGGGCCGAATCGCGCAAGCGTTCCGAAGGCGTCGATCACTTTCACGAGATCCACGCGGGTTTGCGCGATCAGTTCATCGGTGGCTGTGCCGCCAAAGAACGCCTTGCCGTACAGACGCCGAGCGGTGAGCTCAACATGGGTTTCCAGATAGGCCACGATCTCTCGAATCTTGGCCCGCTGCCAGGGATCAGAGGGCAAGAGCGCAGGCTCGGGTTGGAGGTCTTCAAGGTACTCGATGATGACCTGAGACTCCGAGAGCGGACCGTGCTCGGTCTCGATGAAGGGGATCTTGCCGAGCGGACTGAGCGCGAGCGTTGCGGCATCCTTGCTGGCACGGTTGTAGACCTCCTCGAATGGCAAGCCCTTCTCGAGGAGCGCGACCTTCACCTTGTTGTAGTAGTTGCTGACTGCAAATCCGTGCAGTTTGATCATCATCGTCTCCCCCGCTCAAAAGTGGTGAGTCATCAACGTGTTTGGCCACGCGGACCCCAACGGGAAGTGTAGCGTGCCCGCCGGTTACAATCGAGACATGAAACCCACACCCTTCCAACGAATCGGCGTCGTCGGTAGCGGCGTCATGGGGCGCGGCATCGCGCAGATCTTCGCGCAGGCCGGCATTCCCGTGCGACTGTTCGACAGTCATGCGCCAGCTTTGGCGGCTGCGGTCCAGTCGCTCGCCGGCGTGTTCAGCTTGCTTCAGGACAAAGGGCGGCTGACCGCCGAACAGGCGCAGGCCGCGACCCACCGAATCCTGCCTGCACAAGCTCTGCCCGATCTCGCTGACTGCGACCTGGTCATCGAGGCGATCGTCGAGCGGCTCGATGCCAAGCGCGAACTCCTTGCAAACCTCGATAACGTGCTCGCGACAGGTGCCGTGATCGCGAGCAATACATCCTCGCTATCCATCACTGCCATCGCCGCGAGCAGCCGCCACCCGGAGCGGGTGGCGGGCTACCATTTTTTCAACCCTGTGCCGCTGATGCGCATTGTTGAGGTCATTGGTGGCCCGCGCACCGAACCTGGCATTCTCGACAAGCTCTGCGCATTGGCAGAACTGGCCGGGCACCAGGCCGTGCGCGCGCAGGACACGCCAGGATTCATCGTCAATCACGCCGGACGCGGCTTCGGCACCGAGGCCCTAAGGTTGCTCGGCGAAGGCGTCGCCGACCCCGCCACCATCGACCGCATCATGCGCGAGCAGGTGAACATCGATGGCAGTGGCTTCAAGCTCGGCCCCTTCGAGCTCATGGACCTCACCGGACTCGACGTGTCGCATCCGGTCATGGAATCCATTTACCGCCAGTATTTCGATGAGCCCCGCTTTCGGCCGTCGGTCATCGCAGCACAGCGAAATGTTGCCGGCCTCCATGGCCGCAAGCGAGGCGAGGGCTGGTATCGGCACGTTGAAGGCAAGCAGCAAAATCCGCCCGAGCCCGCCCCCCCCGCTGTTGGGTCGCTGCCGCCTGTCTGGATCGCTCCCGGCCCGCACCACGGCGCACTGGGCGCGCTGGTCACAGATCTCGGCGGACGGATCGACACAAGCCCTGAACCAAGTACCGAGTCACTGATTCTTCTCGCCCCGCTTGGCCACGACGCCACCCACGCCTGTCTCGATTGGCCGGCCGAGCGAGCCGTCGCCCTTGACACGTTTTTTGCGGTCGCCAAGGGCGCGTGCCAGCGCAGAACACTCATGACCACGCCGGCCACCCGCACCGATTACCGCAACGCGGCGCACTCGCTCTTTGCAGCCGACGGCGTTCGCGTTTCGGTCATTCGCGACAGCGCGGGTTTTGTAGCGCCGCGAATTCTCGCGATGATCGTTGCAATTGGCTGTGAGATTGCCCAGCAGCGTATTGCGTCGCCCGCCGATATTGATACCGCAGTCAGGCTGGGCCTCGGCTATCCCGCGGGGCCGCTCACGCTGGGCGACAAGCTCGGCGCGATGCGCCTCACGCAGCTGCTTGACGACATTCACCAGATCACCGCCGATCCACGCTACCGGCCCAGTATGTGGCTGCGTCGCCGCGCCAAACTCGGTCTTTCACTTCTTCATCCCGACTGAACCATGACCAACGCTGCCGACCGCTCCACTCCCGCTGCCCAAGCCAGTGGGTCTGACGATCCCGAATTCGACGGGACGATGCCGGTACCCGAGCGACATCAAATCGACACACAGCGATTAGGGCAGTGGCTACGCGACCATCTTCCTGGCTTTTCGGGCGAACTGCGCGCGCAGATCTTCAAGGGTGGGCAGTCCAACCCCACGTACCTGCTGTCATCGCCAACGGGCACCTGGGTGATGCGTGCTAAGCCGGGGCCGGTAGCCAAGCTCCTGCCGTCTGCGCATGCCATCGAGCGAGAGTTCCGCGTGCTGTCCGCGCTCGCGCATACTGAAGTACCCGTCGCACGAGTGTTTTGCCTCTGCGAAGATGAATCCGTCATCGGTCGCGCGTTCTATGTAATGGAACACGTGCAGGGACGTGTGCTGTGGGATCAATCGCTTCCCGGTTTTTCAACCACAGATCGTGCCGCGCTTTACGACGAGATGAACCGGGTGATGGCAGCGCTCCATTCCATTGACCCGGCTTCCATCGGTCTGGCCGACTATGGCCGCCCCGGCAACTATTTTTCCCGGCAAATTGGCCGTTGGACCAAGCAGTACCAGGCATCGGAAACCGAGCATATTGAGTCCATGCACCAGCTGATCGATTGGCTGCCCGCGCATATCCCAGCGTCAGATGAAATCTCGATCGTTCATGGGGATTACCGCATGGACAACCTGATCTTTGAGACGCATTCAACCCGGGCACGAGCGGTACTCGATTGGGAACTCTCAACGCTCGGTCATCCGCTCGCCGATTTTTCCTATCACTGCATGTCGTGGCGCATTCCGCCTGGCACATTTCGAGGCATTGGCGGACTCAATCTCGCGGCATTGGGCATTCCGTCCGAGAGCGACTACATCGCCCGCTATTGCCAGAGAACCGGACGCGACCCGGCATCCGTACTCGAGCACTGGGATTTTTATCTCGCCTACAACATGTTCAGGCTAGCGGCCATCCTGCAGGGCATCGTCAAGCGGGTGGTCGACGGTACCGCCTCGAATACACAGGCACCTGCCACCATCGAGCGCGTCAGGCCGCTTGCCGAAATGGGCTGGCAAATCGCGCGCGGCGTTCGGTAACGCTGCCGCCTTGCCCGACCTCATCAGCCGTCTATCAAGCACAGATACCGGAGCCTTCATGTCATTCCAATTTTCCCCGCGCAGCCTCGATCTTCAGGGCCGACTCAAGGCCTTCATGGATCAGCATATTTACCCGAATGAACACCGTTTCGAGGAGGAAGTCGCCGCGAACCGCCGTGCCGGCAACGTCTGGGTCCCCACCCGGGTGATTGACGAACTCAAGCCGATCGCGCGCGAGGCTGGGCTTTGGAACCTGTTCCTGCCACGCTCGGCGCGCGTGCCCGAAGGCCTGTCAAACCTTGACTACGCGCCCCTTTGCGAGATCATGGGTCGGGTTCACTGGGCGCCGGAGGTCTTCAACTGCTCAGCGCCCGATACGGGCAACATGGAAACCTTTGAGCGCTACGCGAGCGAATCGCTCAAACGTCAGTGGCTAGACCCACTGCTGCGAGGCGAGATCCGCTCGGCGTTTGCGATGACCGAGCCGGGCGTCGCTTCATCAGACGCCACCAACATCGAGTCCACCATCGTTCGTGAAGGTGACCATTACCGCATCAACGGACGAAAGTGGTGGACTTCGGGCGCACCGGATCCGCGCTGCAAGGTTTTCATTTTCATGGGTAAGACCGACCTCTCCGCGCCGAGGCATCAACAGCAGTCCATGATCATCATCCCCGCAGACACGCCGGGCATCACCATCATTCGTCCGCTTACCGTCTATGGCTTTGATGATGCTCCTCACGGACACGCTGAAGTCTTGTTCACGGATGTTCGTGTTCCTCTCGATAATGTGCTGCTCGGCGAGGGCCGCGGCTTTGAAATCGCGCAGGGCCGTCTAGGCCCGGGTCGGATCCATCATTGCATGCGACAGATCGGCGTCGCGGAGCGCGGGCTCGAACTCATGTGCAAGCGGCTGATGTCCCGCGTCGCCTTCGGCAAACGAATCTCCGAGCACTCGGTCTGGCATGAGCGAATCGCCGAGTCACGCTGCCTGATCGACCAGGCGCGTCTCATGACCTTGCAGGCTGCGCACATGATGGACACCGTGGGCAACAAGGTGGCGCGACGCGAAATCGCCATGATCAAGGTGATTGCGCCCAATGTGGCGGGCAAGGTGTTGGATTGGGCAATTCAGGCCCATGGCGGAGGCGGGGTGAGCGACGATTTTCCGCTTGCCGCCATGTGGGCGCATTCGCGTACGCTGCGCTTTGCCGATGGCCCAGACGAGGTACACCGCGCGGCCATTGCCAAGCTCGAAATCGCCCGTCACTCCCCTATTCCGGGCGACGCCGGCCGGGTTGAGATTCCGGTTACGCGAGGCTCATGAAGCGTATTCGAGCAAACAACGGTGTGCATGAAGCGGAAGCACCGCCCTCCCCGCACCTGCGATTATTACTGAACCGGACCCTTGAGCGCGGCGGGCAGCGGCAAGGCAAGCACTTCGATTCCTTCGTCCATCAGTGCGGCCGTTTCGTCCGCACTGGCGGTGCCGCGAATTGCACGCTCCTCAGCCTCGCGGTAATGAATTTTTCTTGCCTCTTCAGCAAACCGTGCGCCCACGTCTTCAGTGCTTTCAATAATCTGGCGCGCCATTTGCATCCACATCGCCTGGATCTGGTCGCGGGCCATTTGCGATGGATGCGCCGCGGGCTCCGGGGCCGTGCGCTCAGCCTGGCTATGAGACAGATTCAAGCGCGGTGCAGAGAGCATTTTGCGAAGCGAACGGCTACCGCAAAACGGGCACTCCACGAGCGACTCGGCAATTTGCCGTTCGTATTCAGCTTCCGAAGCAAACCAGCCTTCGAAACGGTGGTCGGCCTCACAACAGAGATCAAAGACTTTCATGAAGTCGATTGTAAGGGGTTTGCTCGATGAAAGCGCCTGACGTCCTTACGGTGGACGAGGCGCTGTCCCGGATCCACGAGTTTCACGACATCCTTGACGCGCGCAGCCCGGGCGAGTACTCGCAAGACCGACTCCCGCGCGCAATCAGCGCTCCGGTCCTGAATGACGCCGAACGCGCCGAGGTAGGTACGCTCTATCGCAATGAGTCGGGGTTTGTTGCAAAGCGGGTCGGCGCCGCCAAGGTCGCCCGCAACATCGCCCAACTGCTTGAGAACCAGTTCGCCGACCGGCCGCGGGAGTGGCGTCCCTTGATCTACTGCTGGCGAGGCGGAAACCGCTCCGGTGCGCTCGCAACCGTCCTGTCTCGAATCGGTTGGCGGGT
>CAIPNM010000241.1 GCA_903866395.1 uncultured bacterium | reverse complement strand
GTGTGGCGGGTGCTAACGTGATCTACACGGTGGTGGCTAACGATCTGAGCGCAAACGGCACAGGCGGCGGCACGGGCACCTCGCAGCAGGTGCAGGCCAACATCGCCGCCAAGGTGGCGGCGCTTCTCACCACGCGTGCAACCGGTGCGGCGACAGGTGCCAAGCTCGCCTCAGCCTCGGCCTCGGGCGGGTCGGTGTTGCTTGCGCCCACCGCGGCTGGCGTTGAGCCCACCGCATCGGTCGGCCGGATTTACAGCAGTGTTCCGCTTCTGGGCGGCAGCGGCGCAGGTGCCACCGCGCATCTCGTGGTGACGGACGGCGTTGTGACCTCCGTGAGCCTCGAGTCGCTGGGCGGCGGCTATGTCTCGGGTGATGTGCTCACTGTCTCGCGATCGAGCCTGGGTGACACCACGGGCTCGGGTGACGGCTTCAGCCTCACCGCCAACCGAATCATTGATCTCGAGCAACTACGGATCACCGAAGCGGTGGACGTCAACTTCCAGGACCGCGTCTATGTGGCGGGCGATCTCACCATCAAGGCGACCGGCACCATCACCTTCGCCGATGAGCTGGTGATTTACGGCAACGGCCGGTTGGTGGTGGAGGGCGCGACCTCGGTCATTTTCAACCGCGGGGTTCGTCTCGCGGGCGGTGCCAATGCGAACGCGAGCCCGATCTCGATCACACCGGCCGCCAACGACGATGTCACGATTGTCTTCGGCGCGAGCCTGCTGGCGGGCGATACCAACAGCTTCAAGCTTTCGGGCGTCCAGTCGTTCGCGGTCGCTAAGCGATTCGATACCGCACTCAACCGCCTGGTGGTGGGCGATGTGGCGATCACGGGCGCAGCGGGTCGTGCGCTCGCGATGGAGCCCGCGCTCGGCCGCACCAGCGCTGCGCTCGCTGCGCAGCAGCTCACCATCGCCCACACCGGCGATATCCGGCTCGATGCGAGTCTCACCGCCACCGCGCTCAGCGTGAGTTCGAGCGCCGGCGCAATCAGCCAGTCGGCTGCAAGCGCGATGGTGGTCTCCGGCGCACCGAGCTTTACCGCGGCCGGCGCGATCTCGCTTGCGGGCGCCAACCGGTTCGGTGGCAATGTCACCGCGACCGCGGGTGGCGCGCTCACCGTGCGCGATGGCGATGCCATGGCGGGCAGCTTCAGGTCGGTAGGCGACATGCGGCTGGAGGCGGGCGGCAATCTGTCGGTCGCGGGGTCGATCGGCGGTACGGGCAGTGACCTCACCCTGATCGCGCTCGCAGGCGGCGCGGTGACGCTGGGGGCGATCGGCGCGGTGCCGGGCGATCTCACTGTTTACAGCTCGGGTGCGATCACACAGACCGGCGCGTTGTCGGTTGCCGGTGAAACCCGGATCGAAGGCCAGCAGCTGAGCTTTACCGGCAATCCGGCACTCGTTCAGAGTGCACCGCAAATCCAGCTGAGTACCGCGGAAGGACGCTGGGTGGCCACGTCCGAACGGAGCGCGATCTCCGCGAGCGGCACGGTGTCTGCGCTCGCCGGTGCCACGGTCGAGCGGATTGTGCTCGCCGCTTCAGGCAGCGGTCTGGCCAATGCGGTGGTGCAACCCGCGGGTGGCATCGCAGTCAACTCGGCCGAGGGCCGGTGGGTTGCCTCGGCGAGTCGCAATGCGATCGATCTGTCGGGCACGGCCGCGGCCGCAGCCGGCAGTACGCTCACGCTCACCTTCACTGACGCAGCCGGCAAGACCGTTGAGCGCACAGTCAGTGTGAGCAATGGTGCCTGGACCGCAAGCGGCATCAACCTGTTTACGCTTGCCGAAACGGGCCCGGTTCGACTGGTGATCACCGGCGCGGCTGCCACCCGCTACGAGCAGGCGGCGTTCCTCAACCTGGGTAACGCGCCGATTGAGAACGGTACCGACACGGTGTTCCCGCAGATCACGCGTGTCGATGGACCGGCAACCGGCGTTTATGCAGCGGGTCGCACCATGATGTTCGCGGTGCGCTTCAGCGAGTCGGTCACGGTCGACACGTCTGCCGGATCGCCCGAACTTGAGCTATCGCTCACGACCGCAACCGGTGCGCAATCGGCTCGCGCCGAATACCTTGCTCTCCAGTCCTCGCCCACCACCAAGATGTTCCGTTACACGGTACCGGCTGGCACCACGGTGAGCGAGGTGGGGGTCGCAGCGCTTCGCTTAAACGGCACGGCGTTGATCGACGTTGCGGGTAACCGAATCGGTAGCCTCACCGTACGCTTTACCGATTCTGCGGGGGCATCGGTCGTGACCAATGCGGTGGTCGCCAACGGCGGCTGGGCCGTGTCGAGCGTCGACCTGTCGCGCCTCGCAGGCAGCGGCGCGGTACGACTCAGTGTCGCGAGCGCAAGCGGCGCGATGCTGGTGCGCGACGGATTCCTCCAGGTGGGCAGCGCGCCTGCCGCCGCCGGTATCGACCGCACGGTGCCCGCGATCAGCCGGATCGATGTGCCGGCAGAGGGCCGTTACGAAGCGGGTCGCGAGATGGTGTTCAAGCTCGCGTTTAGCGAAGCGACTGCGATCGATACCGCGAGCGGGGCGCCAAGCCTCGATCTCGCGCTCCAGACCGAAGCGGGTGCGCGCAGTGCAAGCGCGCTCTACGATGCGGCCGCGTCATCACCCACCTCCAAGGTCTTCCGTTATACGGTGCCGGCCGGTGAGGCGGTGCTCTCGGCAAGCGTTGAACGCCTGCAGCTGAACCGGTCGGCGGTGGCTGATGCCGCTCAGAACCGGCTGGGTGTTGAAACCGCGATCACGCTCGATGACGCAGCCAACGTGTTCGGCGGCAGCGTCTATGCGGCCGG
>CAIPNM010000240.1 GCA_903866395.1 uncultured bacterium | reverse complement strand
CCAGTCCGACAAGCGGCATGATCAGGTCACCGACTGCGGCATCCACAATCTTGCCGAACGCCCCGCCGATGATCACGCCAACAGCCAGATCAATCACATTACCCTTGAGCGCAAACGCCCGGAATTCACCGACAAACGACATCGCAGCCTCCCCTCCGCCTGAATCACGCCCTTACCCTACCGCGCCCACGCACCTCCAAGCACCACCCAGCCGCGTCTGCGCTTGACCCACCTCATCCAACCCATCGAAGCCGCAAAGTCCGCTCTCTCCCCCGCCCCCTTGCACGCCACTCCCTCCTTCTTTTCCCACCGCGAAGCCACCCGGGTGGCCGAGGCCGGGGCGGGAGCCGGGTGGCGGTGAGTCTGGCCAGCCGAGGTGAGCGGGCGTCGGGCGGGAGGGAAAGCGCATGCGCTTTCCCACCAGGCGGACACATGTTTGAGCGAGCGCGAGCGAGCGAGTTTGTGTCCGCCTCCGTCCGGTGTCTGCTCGCCGAGGGCACCGGCGCGAATGCGCCGGCGCAGCCAGTCGATCCGCCACCCGGCTACCGCCCCGGCCGACGCGCATCCGAACAGGCGAAAGCCAGCGAGTTTGTGTCCGCCTCCGCCCGGCGTCTGCTCACCGAGGGCACCGGCGCGAACGCGCCGGCGCAGCCAGTCGATCCGCCACCCGGTTCCCGCCCCGGCCGACGCGCACCCGAAGAAGCGAAACCCCCTTAGCGGTCGAGCGTAATCGCAATCTTCCCCACATGCGTATCGGCCTTCATGCGCTCGACCGCCTGCGGCAACTGCGCGAACGGAAACACTGCATCGATCAAGGGCTTCAGCCGCCCGTCGCGAACCAGCGGCAGCATGTCCCGGATAAACCCGTCGATGGTCTGCGCACGCTGCTCCGCGGTCCGGAAGCGGTTGCTGACACCGAACAGTTTGAGGCGTCGGCTGTGCAGATCGTCCACATCGATCTCGGCGCGCTTGATGCCATCAACATGCCCCACCTGGGCCAGCCGGCCCATGTAGGCAAGCGACTGCATCAGGGCATCGAACACCGATCCGCCAACATTGTTGATCGCAAGCTGCACGCCCTTGCCGTCGGTGAATCGCTTGACCGCTTCAACAAAATCCGCCCCCCGGGTCACGATGCCTTCATCGAGCCCGACCTTGCGCAGCGCTTCGAGCTTGGCCGCCGAGCCCGACGTGCCAATCACCTTCGCGCCCAACGCCTTGCCGATCTGCAGGCAGGCCACACCCACTCCCGATGCCACCGCGGTCACCAGCATGGTGTCGCCGGCTTTGAGCTCCCCGTTGGGGACGATCATGTCGTAGGCAACCGCGTACGCGATCGGAATAGAGCCGGCATCGACCCAGCTCACGTTATCCGGCACCGGCATGGAATCGCGCTCATCAAGAATCGTGCGCTCGGCAAACCCGCCCGCCGCCCGGCCCATCACCCGATCACCCACGCGGTAACGTGTCACGCCCTCACCGAGCGCGCTCACCACGCCCGCAGCCTCCATGCCACAGCGCTTGACCTGAGCGGCGCCCTTCACCGCCACCACCCGGCTTCCACCATGCAGAAACTCGCCGCGGTTGAGCGACGCTGCCATGACATCAATCTGTACTTGACCCGGCCCAGGAACGGGATCGGGTTGATCGGCAAGACTCAGCGCGAGCGAGCCCGCTTCAAGCATCCAGGCCTTCATCTTTCAAACTCCCTTGAATTGAGGTTTACGCTTTTCGGCGAATGCCTTTCGCCCTTCCTGATAGTCCTGGCTCGCGAAACACGTATCGGTCATCTGACGAACACGGGCAATGGCCTCCGGGGCTTCGCCTGCAGCCCAGGTCCGCATCGCAGCCTTCGCAGCCCGCACGGTGAGCGGCGCGCTCACCGACAGCCACTGCAGATACTGGTTGACCGTTTCATCGAGTTGTTCATCCGCCACCGAGCGATTGACAAACCCGAGCCGTGCAGCCTCGGGACCATCGAACTGTCGACCTGTGAAGACAATGTCGGCAGCATGAGCCGAAGGCAGCACTTCCATCAGTCGGCGAACGCTCTCGTAGCGAACACCCAGCCCCAGCTTGGCAGCAGGCATGGCAAAGCGCGCCCGGTCGTTACAGATCCTCAGGTCACAGGACGCTGCGAGGTAGAGCCCGCCCCCCATGCAAATTCCGCGAATCTTGGCAAGAGTCGGTTTGGCGGCTGCGAGCACGGCCGCGTAAGCGGTGTCTACGGCTTCGTTGTAGATGGTTGAGGCATCAAGCGTGCCGCGCTTTTTTTCGAACTCAGAGATATCGGCGCCCGATACGAACGCCTTCTCACCATCGCCCGCAAGCACGATCGCAAAGACGCCTGG
>CAIPNM010000239.1 GCA_903866395.1 uncultured bacterium | reverse complement strand
GCGCTGCTGGTGCATGCCAAGGATGAAACCGCCCGACAGTGGTACCTCAACTGGGAATTTGAGCCCAGCCCGTCCGATCCGTTTCATCTGTTTCTGCTCGTGAAGGACCTCAAAGCCATGGTGTCTGGCTGAGAAAATGCGCAGGTCGATCTGCGCGTGGTCTTTGCGCAGATACGGATCGCATCTGGAAGTGTTCGAATCCCCGACCCCACCAAAAATAGAGGGGTCGAAAACTGAGCGAGTTAGTTAAACTGAACCGCCCCGGGGCGGTTCACTCGGTACGTACCTGACTCATCCCAAATTCGAAGCTCAAGAATGAGATGGCGTGAGACAAAATCGGTGGATGGCAAAGGTTTGACGGGATGGCCGTCAGTGATTGCCAACCCAGTTCTCAACCACCAGTCCAGCAAAATTCCGAAAATCAGCTTCGTTGTTGGTCACCAAGGTCACACCCAACGCCAAGGCGTGTGAAGCGATCAGCTTGTCCAGGGCATCTTTATTGCGCTCGCGATTGGCAGCGCGCAGCGGACCATAGGCGCGGGCGGCTTGCGCATCAAAGGCGGCAACAGGAATATCTTCCAACAGACTGTCCAGGATCGCCTGGTTGTGTGACTGTGCCTCCCCTGACCGTGCCACACCATATTCCAGTTCGGCCAATGTGATGGCCGAGATCACCACATCACCCACAAAGCACTCGGCAAAGCGCGCTCGCACTTGCGGCGGTTGGTGCTTCATCATGTAGATGCAGATATTGGTGTCGAGCATGTACTTGGGCCTCACAGGGCCTCACGCTCACTGTCGACGTTGTGGCCACGACCTTCGCTCATGAAGTCGGGTGAGAACTGGGCCAGCTTCCCCAGAACATCTCCCATGCGACGCTGCGCTGGACGAATGCGCAACTCATCACCACGGCGCTCGATGATCAAATCGATATCCCAACTGGTGTAGGCCAATTCGGCTGGTATGCGCACGGCCTGTGAGTTGCCGTTCTTGAACAGTTTGGTGTGGGTCATGGTCATGCTCCGCTGCGAGAGATGGATGTATGTGTACATCCTACTGGGCTTGCCTTGAAATGTAAACACATGGATGTACGGGTTGAGGCCGCTTGTTAGGTGGCTGGACAGGGGGGTAGGAGGGCCTCAAATCCTTGGAGGGCATGTGCTCCAGACCGACGGCGCTCCTTCGTTTTATTGCTATCCCATGAATTGAGGGTGCAAATGAGAATAATTCGCATCCAGAATCCCTCGTGCGCGTGCGAAGCAGCAAAGGGGTCCTGGACGGCAGTTCAACAGCTTGCTGGTCAACCAATCACCACCTGGGGTCACATTCATCGCTGAGCGTGGCCCCTCGCAATGGGCCGCCGCAGCCCATGAGCGAAGGCCAGTTCGAATCCCCGGCCCCACCAAAAACAGGGGGGTCTGAAAACTGAGCGAGTTAGTTCAACAATCTCTTCTGGGCCGCCATCAGCGCCCAGCAAGGGCGCTTTTTTTTCGGCTTTTCCCCAAGACTCAGGCATCGCTTGACGTTAAAGCTTTCGAGCGACGTGGTGCAGTCTCAGGATTTCTACCGCATCGCCTCGCACACGGTAGATGGCGATGTAGTTCTCGTGCAGGATCAGTTCACGTGTACCGGGAACTCGGCCGGCCCTCCCCATCCCAGGGTGAACCTGCAGTTTGTTCACTGCCTCTTTCAACTCCAGCACAAACCTGGTGGCACGGTTTGGGTTGTCCTTGGCAATAAATTCCGCGATTTCGTCAACGGTACAAAGCGCGGTCTTGGTCCATTTCAACGCCATTGTCAGGCACCGTACTTAGCGAACACGGCCTTGACCTCATCGTCGGTCGCGAACTGGCCAGCATCGGCTTCCTTAACTCCCTCATGAATGTCACGGATCTGCCAGGACTCACGCTCCACATAGTTGGTCAGCGCATCGATGGTCAGAAAACTCTTGGTCCGCGCCGTCGCTTTGGCCAGTTCCTCGATCTGGTTGTAGAGAGCTTCGGGGAGGCGCACGTTGATGGTTTTGGTAGTCATGGCCGTCACACTCAAAAATACGTGTATTACATTGCATTATCTGCTTCGCGAAATTGGCGTCAAGCGGCCCTGGAGCTGCACATCGTGGCGATCAAAGATGTCCATCAACCTGCTGAACTGGGTCAGGCTGCGGCTCAGGCGGTCGATCTTGTAAGCGACCACGATGCTGTTTCGGGGGATGGCTGCAATGGGTGACCCACCGGCTGGGGTGCCGCTCGGCGATTTGTTGCGCCGTTGAGCCGGGAGCGGCACAACAGCTGTTGGCGCGCTTGACAACGACGATCTGCGTTGGCACGTTTGTCAACATGGATGCTCAGCTCATCACCCGCTTCAAGAACGTTGGACCCGACGGATCGATTCTGGAGCTGGTGGTCTGGCGGGTACCCAAGCCGGTGCCGCCGGCAAAGCACGCTTACAAGTACCGCGCGGTGTATGTAGTCAACGGTGAGCGCGTGGTGGGTTTTGCTAACGAACGCGGCAAGGGCGATCACTGTCACCTTGACGGTAAGGAGCGGCCCTACGGTTTCACCACGGTGGAGCAACTGGTTGAGGATTTCATCGCGGCGGTAGCCGCAAGGAGGGCGACATGACGGACCGTTATCTCACCATCACCTTGCAGCCTGACTGGAAGGGGGGGCTGCGTGCGGCGGCTAAGGTAGCGCAGTCGAGGAAGTACCAGGGCGAGGTACTGAATTTTGAGACGCCAGCGCAGTTTTTCGGGCAGTTGACCGAGAAGCGCTGGGACATCGTGTGTGCCGCGCAGGGCAAGGGCGCGCTGTCGATACGGGGGCTTGCGCGTATGGTCGGTCGGGACGTCAAACGAGTCCATGAAGACATTGTCGTACTGGCCGAGTTGGGTCTGCTGGAGCGCACCGATAGCGGCGGTGTGGTGTGCCCCTACATGTCGATGCACATCGACATGGTCTTAAACGCTGCTTGAGTAGCCGTATCGTGGTGACGATCAACGCCGATTTCTCGCGCCGTGCCGCGATTGCCCGCGCCGAGCATAGTTGGGTCGCCTCGCCCCAGAACGGTGTCGAACGCATGATGCTCGACCGCATCGGCGCTGAAAGGGCGCGCGCGACCAGTCTCGTGCGTTATCGGCCGGAGTCCTACTTCCCGCCGCATCAGCATCCCGGTGGCGAAGAGATTCTGGTCCTCGAGGGCACGTTCTCTGACGAGACTGCTGACTATTCGTCAGGCTGGTATCTGCGTAATCCGCCTGGTTCGGCGCATCGCCCCGCGAGCCGCGAGGGCGCCCTGATCTTCGTCAAACTATGGCAGATGCCCGCAGACGAACGCGTGCCGGTTCGGACCAATACGCGCGACCCCTCGGCCTGGCAACGCGACGGTGCACTCGAGGTCTGCCCCTTGTTTCATGGCGCCCATGAGCAGGTGAGACTGGTCCGCCTGGTGCCCGGTGCCACACTGCATGTCGAGGCCAACGGCGGCGCCGAACTCCTGCTGATCAGCGGCGAGGTGTCGGTCGATGGCGCTTCATTCGGGCCGCTATCGTGGTGGCGCCTGCCACTCGATGACGCGATCGCATACAACGCCAGCACGGGGGGCGCAACCCTCTACGTCAAGACCGGACACCTGGCCCACGTAGCGGGCGGCCCATGACTTCGCGGACGGCACGCATTTCGATCGTCGGCGGCGGCCTGAGCGGTTTGTACGCCGCGTTCCTGCTAGACCAGCAAGGGATTCATGACTGGGTCCTGCTCGAAAGCCGCGCCACCCTGGGCGGGGGCTGGAATGCTTTGACCAACACGAGACAGGCGAAATGATGGTGGATACAGTTCACTGACAGTTACCCACGAGGCTGCCGTGCCTGAAATCGTCCACACAGTGACGCGACGCACTGCAAAGCGGGCCGACTGCTAGGCGACACCTATGCCGAACGTGTATTCCGGAAGCGCCTCGTCAGCGTGGGCGGAGTGGGTCATATTGTGTTGGCCTTGTGGATCAGTAGTAGTCGGTGAGCGACACCGATCGAATGATGACCGCCAGATCGTCGAAGTCATAGTCGCTGCCGACCAGATCTTCGCAGGCGAAGCCGCCTTGATTCAATTTCGCGATGTGACTGATCCCGTCGGGACTGCTGCTGGCCGAGCTGAAGTACAGAGACTTTGTACCCGCTGCATCCACCTTCAGATAGGGCAGCAGGGCGAGGTTGTCGGGGTCGAGATCCTTGTCGAGCAAAAAGTCTGCTGTTCTCTGAACGGGGCCTGAGCGAGGCGCGGACGCGCTGAAAACCGAATAACGATCGATATTGTCGAGGCCGAGCAGCAGGTTTTCGGTGAGGGTTCCATCGCGGGGGTCGACGACATCGCCCGTACGAAGATCGACCAGGAACAGGCCGAACTCGCTTTCATGCATCGCCTCGCGATGGAGCGTTGTTTCAATTCGTACGCGGTGCGGATTGGCGTCGTTTGAAGAGTCCACGCGATCGACGCTGACGTTCAAAGGAATCCCCAGCATCATTTCGTCCAGGCCAGGGATTAGCAGCTCGTTGACGTATGACGGCGTACCTGGATCGACGTTGACGCGCAGTTCAGCGAGTGACTCGCTACCCGACTTGAGCATGAAGCGGTCTGCGCCGGTCGCTACGGTATCCAGGGAAATAAGACGATTACCGGTGGGGTACAGGGCAAAAAACCGCAGCGTTCCGTTGTCAGCGGGGTCGCTCAGTACCGATACCGTGGTGTTCGCGCTGAGCCCATCGGGCGTGCCGTACGCTTGACCCAAGCGGGTTGCCAGCTGATGTAGCTCGGAGGTGGCCCGCCCGCTGGCATCAAATACGCACGAGAGGATCGTGACGGCGTCTGGCGCTTCGTTCACGAACGTAAGGCTTGCGGTGGACGCTGAACTGATCCGGGTCGATTGAATGGTCAGGCCAGGATCGATCGAGAGCACAATGGGCATGTTCTCGAACTGGCTGGCCCCATCGCTCACCGCGACATATACCGTGTAGTTGCCGCTGGCCACCTGCGATACGTCGCTGATCTCAAGCAGGCCGTCGCTTCGCAGCTTAAGCCAGGGTAGCGTGGCGTCGTGGCTGACAAATCTGAGCGATACGGGCGAGCTGTTGGCGTTATGCACAATGCTGTGAGTCAGATCGGAGTCGTCAAAAAACTGTGCAGCGCTCAATAACACCGCGGATGAACCGATTGTTTTCGGAACGACGACCTCTGCTGTGAGTGCCTGAGGCTCGGGGCGGGCGTTGACAAGAATGTTGTACTGCTCAAGGAGCGTCCGCCGTGTTTCTTCAAAGTTCGCTCGGTCAATATCAATATTGGCAATCAGACCGCCAGCGGCGTTCACGATGCGCAGTTCGTCAATTGAGACGTCAAAGTCATTGATAAACACACGCACCTGCGTGTTGATGTTTTCAACGACAAACAAAGACACCAGGTGGTGATCGCTTTCAGCTGCCTGCTCGGACCAGAGCGCGCGGCCACCGCGGTTGGCGTGCTGGTCCGCCCTGGGCGAGAGCAGGTCGGCAGTCTCAACATCGTCATGGTGCAGGCCAATGACGCCAACCTTGGAGTCGAGCCAGCTGTCCCCCTGCTTGTACTGCGTCAGGTACTCGACATTGTCCACGCTGACAAAACCATTGGCAGGACGGTCGAAAAACACCTTGACCTGCCGCAGCTCGCCTTCATGGTCGCTCGCGAAGTGGGCGGACGATGCGACCGATAGCAGGGCGAAAGTGGGAACCAGGGTAGGCGTGCTCCAGTCCCAACGTGCGCCTGACGTGCTGTAAGTGGACACAAAGCGAGCGCGCTCATCTTCAATGAGGGCGAAGTTGGCGAACCGTTGAAGGCCTGCCACACCGTGCTTGTCGAAAATCAGATTGCCCAGCCGATCCCAGTCGTGTCGTACCTGGAGATCGGCAAGCTTCTGAGCGTCCTGATACACCTGTGCGGTGGCAGCCTTATCGGTGAACCGGCCGTTATCTTCGGTGTCCTTAGATAGCGGACGTACCCACTGCCCAACGAACGCCCCGGCACCGCCTCCGTGCGAAAAGCCGCGGAAGTACTCCGTCTCAAAGAACCCGGACCTCCCTGCCGCGCGGAGCGGAACGCTATAGTCAGTGGAGTAGTAAATGGCCTCGTTGACCGCGCCGGTCATGAGTGCGGCAACCGTATTGCCTTGCAACGGCGTACCCGCTGCGCCGGTGCTGGTGACCTCGCCCCAGTTCTTCTGATCCGTAACTACCCACCAGTAGACTTTCTCTGGCCAGGCGAAATAGTTACTGGGTCGAACAAAGGTACTTGATCCAACCTGATTGACGAGCGTACTGAAATTGAGGCCGCTCATTGCAACCATCACGCCGGGGGCGTTGGGAAGCATATCGCCCGGGTTCAGCTGCTTGGGAATGCCAAGGGCCGAGTCAAGGAGCGCGGTCTCAGGAATCCATTTGCGCTCGGTGCGCGATAGCTCGACCCAGTTCGAATGCGAATAAAAATCTTGCATCGCATGCGAAATCTGCCCAAATCGATACAGCAGATTCTCAACGCCGGCGTGTCCAACATACTGTCCGGTGAAGTTTCGCCCAACGTAGTTCAAGTCGGCGAGGGGCTGGTTCAAGGAGTTGGTAACAGAATCGGCGCTTAGGTTGTCAATACCGTGCTCCCAGCGCTTACGCACTGACTCAACGCCGCCGCGCACATTGTTGTTATCAAAGTGGCTGGGGTTGTGAAACTGAAGCCCATAAGGCGAATACTTCTCGCCGAACAGACCGTCCAAATCAAAGGCACCCAAAAATGCGTCGGTGTCATCCTGCGCTCGTGCGATCAAGTTGAACGCATTGGCGTTGAGCATCGGAAGCTGCTTCTGCATCCATGAAATATGCAGATCAGTTTTAAACGCCTGCACCGCCACGGTCTGCCCACTATCCGGGAGCGTGACTAAAGCCTGATGAGACTCTGGTTCGTGGGCTGCCGCAGAGAGCATCAGCGAATGGTTCTGGCCCAACAGCGAGTAAATGAAATCAACAACATCCCGCTCGTCCGCTCGGTCGCTAAAAAATTCATTGCCAATAAAGTGGCCGAGTTCATGCGCGAGAGCCTCCCGTGCGCTTGGGGCGTGCTCCGCAACCTGATCGTTCAGGTAGATGGTGCGTGTCTGAGCGGAATAGGCGCCCACCATTCCCGGCATCGAGACTGAATCGAGCGTGACGATTGCAGGCAGCGCAGAAGTATCGCCCTGCGCGAGCGCCTGAATGATCTGATTTAGACCGCTTGGCGCTTCGGCCTGACCAAACGAATTCTGAATCGCGGCAGCAAGCGCCCGCGACTTCGCGAAGTCTTGTAACTCGGTGGTCCAAAGGTCGATAGCGGACTTGGGAGGGGGCATGCTTAGACTACCTTCGGTGAGACTGTGGAAGAGGTGGCGCTGGCGCAGAGATCACCCAAAAGAAACTGAACGCCTTGATCGTGAGGTCAATGTCGTGGCTGTTGGTGGACGCGAGCGGGTTATGGCTGGGGCGTCCTCGTTTGCTGGGTTTTGATACTAGTATTCTTAGTGCCATGTCAAACGATCTTCCCGAACTGCCTTCAATCCAACTTGGACGCTACCGCCACTACAAAGGCGGCGAGTATGAAGTTCTTGGTGTGGTCAGGCATAGCGAGTCATTGGAGCCGATGGTTCTCTATCGGCCTTTGTACAACAGCTCCGGTAACTGGGTCCGGCCTTTCAGCATGTTCCTTGAGCTTGTGGAGTACGAAGGCCGGCGCCAGCCACGCTTTGACCTGATCGCTGCCGCGCCACCTCGTTCCTGAGTGGTGGCGACGCAAACGCCTGTCCGTGCCTCGCCCATGGGTTTCGGATTCCAGCGGTAGCTTGAAGATGCGACTCGACAAGAATCTTTTCCGGCAACGCTGAAAACCCGAATCAACGCTTGGCAAAGACATCCGAGAGCAGTCTGACGCCTTTTTCGATGTCGGTCTTCTTGAGACTCGCATAGCCCAGTACGAAGCCTGCGCATCGGTTCTTGCGAAACTTTGGTCCCTCAGCATAAAGCGGTGAGACGGGCCAGATGCCGATACCCTGTGCGTGCGCCTTCTCGACAAGTTGCTGCTCTGCACTTCTTGGAATGTCCTTGATCCAGACCACGACATGAAGCCCGGAGTCGGTACCCTCGGCACGTACACGAGTACCCAGATGTCTGGAAATCGCTTCCATGAGCGCGCTTCTGCGGCGCTCGTTTTCCCGCTTGAGCCGACGCAGGTGTCGTTCATAGGTGCCGCTACGAATCAGTTCGGCTAGCACCGCCTGCTCGATGGTGGGCGCATGTCGATCGGCCAACTGCTTTGAGCGACGAAATGGCACGACGAGCGCCGAAGGCAGCACCAGGTAGCCCATTCGCAACTGAGGTGAAAGCGCTTTCGAGAAGGTGCCGATGTAGATCACACAGCCGCTGGTGTCCAGCGACTGCAGGGGGTCAACAGGGCGAAGCCCGTACCGGAACTCGCTGTCATAGTCGTCTTCGATGATCCAGCTTGAATGACGCCCTGCCCAAGCCAGCAGCGCCTGGCGGCGGCCAATCGACATCACCGAGCCCAGCGGGAATTGATGTGATGGCGTTACGTAGGTCAAGGCGCTACGTGTCTTGGGAAGCTCTGAGGTGACCAGCCCCTGATCATCGACCGGCGTTGCAATGATCTTCGCACCCACCGACTCGAAGGTGCGGCGAGCCATCAGGTAGCAGGGCTCCTCCATCACCACGTGATCACCTGGATCTAGAAGAACCTTGGCGCAAAGCTCCAGCGCCTGTTGTGTTCCATGCACGATCAGGATCTGATCGGCTGTGCACTGCAGGCCACGCGCCCTGAGCAGGTAGCCTTGCAGTTCCTCTCGGAGCCTGGTCTCGCCCTCGCTGTGTCCGTAGTACAGATGCTGCTGCCTGCGGGTCAGAGCGCGGTTGTAGAGCCTGCGCCAGGCGAGCATCGGGAAATCTTCGTAGGCGATCGCTCCATACAGAAAATTAATATGACGAGGGTCTGTCGCGGGAGGCTGGGGAAGCGCCAGCGTCGCAACCCGCTTGCCATAGCTTGAAAGTGAAGGGGGCTGCTGTGGCCGTTTGCCGGGTGATGGCTGTTTTTGAGTCGGCGCAGTCTTAAGCCCCAGCGACACACGCGCCCGCGCTCCCGACGCCGTCTCGATGTAACCCTCGGCTGCGAGTTGTTCGTAGATGACCACGACGGTGCTGCGGGAGACGCCAAGGTCGGCGGCAAGCGAGCGGGTTGAAGGCAGCTTCTCGCCAGGGCCCAGCGAGCCTGTATCGATCCGGGCGCGGATCAGTTCGTAGATCCGGTAGCTGGGAGTGTTTTGAAGATTCTTCAACTGGTATGGTGATTTATAAGGAAAGTGGATCTTCAAATAAATCCAGTTAAATCGCAAGATGAGGGCATTCATACCCACTCTTCAAGCCAAGCCGATGTACATCCCCGCACATTTCGCCATCAAGAATCCTCAAGACCTGCACAACATCGTTCGGGAGCATCCGCTCGGCGCGCTCGTCACAACGGGCCCCGACGGGCTCGACGCTAACCACATTCCGTTTGAGCTGGATGTAGCGCAGGGCGAGCACGGATTGCTAACCGCGCATGTCGCGCGTGCCAATCCGGTGTGGCAGCAGTGCAAAGACGGCGCGGATGTATTGGTGATCTTTCGCGGCAACGAGAGCTACATATCGCCGAATTGGTATCCGAGCAAGCACGAAACCCACAGGCAGGTGCCCACCTGGAACTACGAAGTGGTGCATGTGCATGGCCGTCTTACCGTGATGGACGAGGAAAGGTTTGTCCGTGGCGTCGTGGCCAGGCTCACGCGCGAGCACGAGATGGCCGAACCTCGTCCATGGAAGATGGGCGATTCCCCCCCCGACTACATCGATGGAATGCTGCGTGCGATCGTGGGTATCGAGATCGAGATCAGGCGTATTGAAGGCAAGGCCAAGCTAAGCCAGAACCGCGAAGCGCGCGATCGTCTGAATGCCGCCGACACATTGCTTGCAAAGGGAGTAGAGGGGCTGGGAAGAGCGATGCATGAGGCACAGTAATTTTTCGGGTGAAAGGTGCGGCCATTTAATCTATGTCAGCCAGAGCCTCACGCACAAAATCCACCCGACCCTGACCAACGAACGCGGATTGATCAAGCGGTCTTACTTGAGTTGGGTTTCACAGCTTGATTGAAGTCGACTAGGGCTTGCTACCCGAGCGAAACTCCGGGATGTCGGGTCTTGAACCCCACATGCAAAAGGACTCCGGGGAGAACGGGAACTGACGTGGCCGATAGGTGGCTTCTTCAGCGGCACTGATGTGTCGTACGCCGGTGGAGTATTCGTAGACCATTCCGTCCGGTCCCTCGAAATAGAGGAACACCGCTCCTGACGAGGGATGCCGGCCTGGACCGAAAACAATCCGCACGCCCTTTTCCTTTAGGAAGTAGTAGGAGCGCATGATGTCGTCGATGTCCTCCACCTGATGGTTGACGTGCTGCACCCCAGCGAAGGTGGACGGAAACAGCGCGAGCGTGTGGTGAACCGTGTTGATGCGCATGAGCGGCGCATCGCCAATCCAGTCGGAGGTTCGAGCGGAGAGCACCTTTGACCAGAACGCCTCGTCGGCGGCCGGGTGGCGGGTGCGAAGCCCGATGTGGCTGAAGTGGGTAATGCCCGCGTCGCGCGAGAGGAAGGTGCGGGGGCCACTGTGAAACGGGCGCTCGAGGACTTCGATGTTGTTGCCGGTGGGATCCTGGAAACGGATGAAGCGCCTGACCCTGCGCTGTGCGCACTCGGCCTCCGTTCCGAGGTGAACGGGGTGTCCTGCCCGCTCGATTTCTGTAGCGATGCCATCGAAGTCGTCGGGGTTCCTTAGATCGAAGCCGGTGTAGTGCTCGCGTGGATCGCCCTTGAAATAGACCAGCGTGTGATCACGCGTATCGCCCCGAACGTCAACCTTATCCGAACGGAAGTAGGCCATGCTGCCTTCCCGCGCCACGAGTTGCAGGCCAACGATGCGGGTGGCGAACTTGATGGCCGAATCGAGATCGGGCGTGCCGAGTCGCACGTATCGGATGTCGTGAAGGTTGACCATGAAGACCTCGTCAGTTGACCGCTCGCACCGCGACGCCCGGCTGAGCGTTACTGCCGAATGCCCGGGTGCCGCGCTGGCCCGCCATGATAATCACTTGTCGCTCGCTGGCGATATGGAGAGATGGGCGCAGGTCCCGGTTGCTTTCTCAGCGTGGCGGCGCTTTTCCTGATTGACGTCTTACCCGGCCACTTTGTAGAGGCCGAGCGAGACTGGAACCACATACGTGATCCAGGGCGCGAACACGATCAGGAGCGCTACCCCAAGCATGGTGGCGAGATAGGGGAGGAGGTGCCGGGAGACCTCGCGAACCGATGCGCCGGAAATGCCAAGAACGATGAAGAGGCCGACGCCCAATGGGGGCAGGAATAGCGAGATTCCCATCACGGTTGTCATGACGATGCCGTAGTGAAGCAGGTCAACGCCCAACTGCTGCGCGAGCGGCACAAACACCGGCGTGATCATCAGCATGCCGGGCAGGCCGTCGAGGAGCGCAAACAGGACCAGAAAGACCAAGACCGAGAGGACCATGAAAAGCGACTGCCCGCCGCCCACCGACTGCAGCAGACGGGCGAGCGTCTGGGGTACCTGCTCCACGGTCATCAGCCAGGCAAAGATATTGGCGCCTGCGATCATCAACATCACGACGCCGGAAGTGATCCCCGTGCGCACCAGGGCGCGATAGAGGAACGCAGGTTTAATCTCGCGGTAGATGAACACGCCCACCACCAGGGCATAGACCGCGGCCACCACAGCGGCCTCGGTTGGCGTGAAGACGCCCCCCAGAATGCCACCGAAGATGATGACGGGCGTGAGGAGCGCCCAGAACGCTGACCCGAAGGCGCGAGCGCGCTCGCCCCAGCTTGCGCGCTCCTCGGGGAGCAATCCTGCACGGCGTGCATCGACCATCTGATGCGCCATCAGTGCGATGGCCATCAGGGCAGCAGGAAGGAAGCCAGCCGCAAAGAGCGCGCCGATCGATGTGTTGGTGACGCTGCCGTAGACCACCATCGTGAGACAGGGTGGCACCAGGATTCCCATTCCGGCTGCCGCAGCAACAATGGCTGCTGCCCGCGCGGCGCTGTATCCGTGGCGTTTCATCGATGGAATCATGACTGAGCCCACCGCGGCCGCATCGGCCTGAGTCGAGCCGGATATTCCCGAGAAAAAAACCATCCCCACGATGACCACATTGCCCAGGCCGCCACGAACATGGCCGACGAGCACACGCGCCAGTGTCATCAGACGATGAGAGATCCCTCCGGTCTCCATCAGTTCGCCAGCCAGGATGAAGAACGGAATGGCAAGAAGGGTGAAGCTGTCGATTGCACCGAAGGTTCGGGTTGCCACCACATTGAGCGGTACGCCGTCCATCAGCATGAGGCCGATGGTTGCTGCCCCGCCCAGGGCGAAAGCGATCGGAACGCCCAGGGCGATGACGGCAAGAAATGCCGCAAGTGAAGCTGTCATCAGGAACCTTCTTCGGGGTCGGGTCGGTCCAGCGGGTGCGCGCCCAAACCTGCCGTCAGCCAATACGCGAGCAGATGGAAAAGGGCTGCGCCCGCGCCGACTGGCAGGGCAAGATAGGGAAGCATCAGGGTGATTGGCAGAGCCGAGGAAAACTGGCCACTTGCCTGATGCGTCTCGTTGATCCCGGCGATCAGGAGCACCAACAGGAACGCTGCGACAAAGACCGACGTGAGCAGTCCCAGGAATGACCGAAGCGCGTCGGACGCTGCCCAGCGGCGAAGGATGTCCAGTCCGAAGTGACCCCGGCTACGAACGGCGGCCGCCGCGCCAATCATCGTGATCCAGACGAACAGGTACCGAGCGACCTCTTCGGACCAGATGATCGGGTCGGACAGCACGTAACGGGAAAACACCTGGGCGAAGGTCACCACCGTGATCGCGCAGACCAAGGCCGCGAGCAGGATTGCTTCGGCTCGACCGATCGCCCGGTCGAGCCAGAGGATGGCGTGCTTCACTGGCATTTACTTGCCAAGTGCCGCAGTGATTTTCGCCACCAGTTCTTTGCCCAATCGCTCCTCTGATTCCGCATAGCTTTTCTTGCCCGCCGCGATGAAAGGCGCAAGATCAGGGTTGGTGATTGCAACACCGTTGCCGCGCAGTTCGTCAAGCGCCTTGGACTCGCGCACCCGGCGGTCGTCCAGCAGCGCGCTACGACCCTCAAGCGAGGCCTTGCGCATGACCGCCTGCAAGTCAGCCGGCAATCGTTGCCACTGCTTCTCGGACATCACGAAGGTGTTGATCAGCATCATGTGGTTGGTGATGGCGAGATTCTTGGCGACCTCGAAGTGCTTGCTTGAAAGATAGGTGACGACATCGTTTTCGGCGCCATCGACCACACCCTGCTGAAGCGCGGTGTAGAGCTCGCCAAAGGCCATTGGCGTGGGGGCGGTACCCAGGCCGCGGAACAGGGCCACGAAAGTGGGGTTGGGGATCACTCGGACCTTCCGACCTTTCAGGTCGGGCAGTGCGTTGACTGGAGTACGGGTGTAGACGCTGCGGAACGTGACCTCCCAGAAATTCACGACTCGAAAGCCCGCCTTCGCGGCACGAGCGATCAGCTCCTGCTCGACCACCGGTCCGTCCAGCAATTTGTAGGCATCGTCAGTGCTTGCCGCGAGATAAGGCAGGTCGAGAACGCCAAACTCTTTCACGAAATTGGCGAGTACTGCCGAAGGGTCGACGACGCCTGCGATCACCCCGGCCTGCGTGTTCTGCCAAAGCTCTCGTTGCTGACCGAGCTGGCTGGACGGAAAAATCTCAATGCGGATCCGGTTGTTTGACTCCTTCTCGGCAACCTCCTTCATGCGCCTGAGCCCGACATTGACCGGGTGAGAAGGATCAAGCACGTTACCGATGTTGAATCGAAATTCCTGCGCGACGACCTGGGTGCTGGTGGCACCCAGGAGTGACCCGATCGCCAGAGTGGCGCTGATTCCCATGCAACGAGCGATACGGCGGAACTTGAACATGACGTTTCCTAGTGGTGTTGAAGAAGATCACGGGTGATACGGTGAACCGCTTGCGCAAGGCGCGAGTTGCGCTCCCGAATGGAGCGGACGATACCTCTCGCTTCGCGGAGGATCGTGTCCACGTCAAGACTCACGAATTGACGGTCGTCGATCACCAACCTGCCGTTCACAATCACCGTTGAAACCGACGAACCATTCTCGGAAAACAGCAGCTGCGCGGCCGCGTCATTGAGAGGCGTCCAGCTCGGGCTGTGCAGGTCGTAGAGCACGCAATCGGCTGGCGCCCCTGGCATGAATTGCCCGAGCCTGGGTTCGAGTAAGGCGCGCGCACCGGCCACCGTACCCATCGACAGCGCCTGGGCAACCGTAGGCCAGCGGCGGCGGTCGGATTCGCCGGGCCGCGGAAGAATGGCCGCCAGGCGCAGCGCCTCGTGCATGCCAAGGTTGTCGTTGGTGTTGGCCCCATCCGTGCCAACAGCAACGTTAACCCCAGCCGCGAGCATCGATGCGATGGGCGCAAAGCCAGCCCCGATCTTGAGATTGCTTTCTGGGTTGTGTACGACCGTGGTGCCGCGGGCTGCGAGCAATTCAATGTCGGACTGGTCCACCCAGATGACGTGGGCACACGACAGACGCTCATCGAGCACACCCAGTCGGTCCAGATGGGTGACCATTGAATGCCCGTAGCGCTGATAGGCAAGCGTGGATTGAATGCGTGTCTCAAGCAGGTGAGTGTGGACGCCGAGGTCAAGACGACTGGCCAGATCGGAGGCCGCCACCAGCAGGCGGTCGCTGCAGCGAAGCGGGTTGGAAGGCGCTGGAAAAACGCGGATCAGTCCGTGACCGGTCCGGTCGTGTCTCGAGGCGATCGCTTCGACCAGCGCCAGTTGCTCCTGCGCGTCAGGCGGGTCGAGCGGATTGGGCACGCCTGCGTCCTGCGGAAATCCGGCGGCTGGCAGGATGTCGTCATAGGTGGCGTCGAAGATGCGTAATGCCATGCACGCCCTGAGACCCGCCTGTGAATACGCGCTCGCGAGCGCATCCACGTCTGCTGCCTTAAACCCTTGTTCGGGGAAATGATCGATGACTGCGGTTGTGCCGTTCCTCAAATGCTCGATCGCACCCACCAGCGCCGACAGACGGATTTCGTCGGCGCTCCGGCCGGCCGTGTCCGCCTGATTGATCCACATGAATTCGCGATGGTCGGCGCCGTCGCCAATGCCCTTGAGCACATTGGCTGGCGAGTGGGTGTGCGTGTTGATGAACCCCGGCACCAGCAGTCGTTCCCGACCATCGATGATGCGCCGAGCGGCGACAGGCGTAGCTCCGGTCGGACGAACCGAGGCGATCCGTCCGGCGTCAATCTCGACATCGACCCGCTCGGTCGACCAGCCTCGGCCGGCGTCCATGACGAGGACATTCCGGATGAGTAGATCACAACCCTCGGTAGAGGGGGTCACGCCGGGTCTCCCGCGACGAAGCGATCCAGACCCACCTGCGCGGCAACGGTCCGGTGGTGCGCTGCGGTGACGTAAGGGAGCAGGGCTTCGTTGCGCTTCCGGATGTTGGCCAGATCTGCTTCCAGAGCCGGCATCAGACGCTCGACTTCTTCATAAAGCGACTGCTCATCGATGGTCTGACAGCGCCCGTCCTCGATGACGATTCGGCCTTCCACAATGACCGTGCGTACCGAGCGACCGGGCTCGGTGAGAACCAGTTGCCGGACAGCGTCATTGAGCGGCACGAATGACGGGTCGTCCAGGGCGATCAGTGTGATGTCGGCCTGCATGCCCACCGCAATCCGCCCAACCCTGCCGCCCAGTCCAAGCGCGCGCGCGCCTCCCAGGGTGGCAGCCTGGAAAGCTTCATGTGCGCCTGGGGAGGGGGTATCGGGTGCGCTGGCGGCCGAGAGAAGCGTGAAAAGCTTCATGGCCTGGAACATGTTCTGCACATCGGAGCAGCTGCTGTTGTCGGTACCGAGCGCGACCTGGGCGCCCGCCCGAGCGTAGGCAGCGATGGGCGCGACGCCGCTTCGCGACTTGAGATTGCAGGTTGGGTTGAGCGCCACGTTTGCCCCGGAGCGGGCAACCTGCTCGATTTCGCTCTGTGTCAGCCATACGCCATGCGCGATGGTGAGTCGCTCGTTCAGCAGGCCAACCCGGTTCAGGTGACTGATGAGCGACCCGGAGTCAGCGGCATAGTGGTTGCGTGCCGTGATGACATTCGCTTTGGACTCGTATACATGGGTGAAAACCGGCAGATTCCTGTCCCGCGATAACCGTGCCACGCCCGCGAGGAACTCCTCGGTGCAGTTCTCGGGGGTTGCGGGGCCGAGCCCCCAGGTTACCAGGGGGTGTTTGCCGTCGTGGCGAAGAAACTCGCCCTCGACGACCGCGAGAAGTTCCGCCGCTCGGCCTGTCGGCTTGACGCTTGATGAGGTCTGCGCGAACAGCTCGGGTGGCATGACCTCCTTCCAGAACGGTACGCCGTGCTGCGCGGGGGCGTCGCCCACCTGCATCGCAAACACGGCCCGGATGCCGATGTCGTCGTAGGCTTCCAGGATGGCATCAACATGGTCGGGGTCGAACGGGTAAACCGTGACCATGTCCTGCACCGTTGTGATGCCCGCCTTCAGGCATTCCAGCGCTCCGATCAGGACGCGCGCACGGATTTCCGCGCGCGAACGTTTCGGGTAATTCGGCGGAATTGCGTGAAGAAACCAGAACTCGAGCGGCATCGAATCGAAAGCGCCCTTCAGCAGCGTGTCATGCGAGTGGTAATGCGCGCTGATGAGTCCGGGTATTGCCAGCATGCGCCGGCCGTCAATCACGTGTGCGCCGGCTGGGAATGGCACTTCCCCCGCGGGTCCGACATGGGTGATACGGCCCGACGCAACAAAGATGTCCTGTTTTGAAGGCCTCGCCAGGGGTTCGAGTGGGTCCAGCACGCGCGCGCCGCTGATGACAAGTGGGGTGAGGTGCCCGGCAGTCGGTATGGGGGTCATGGAGGTCAGGATCGGACGGGAGGGTTAGAGGGGCGGCTTCGCACCATTTTGGTGCGGCTCGATCGCGTGTTCTTGTACAAGCAAACAACAGGCCCGACTGCCAGCGCGGATTCGATCCGAAAATGCTGAATCGATCCGATAGACAGATCTCGCGGCAGTCAATCGACGCGACTCCGTGGCAGAGCCCATTATGCAGTCCGGTCTGCTCGAAGCGCATCGATCTGCGCGCGGAGTGCCCCGATCAAAATGGGTTTGGCCATGTGCGCGTCCATGCCTGAAGCCATCGCCTGGGCAATGTCGGATTCGAAGGCATAGCCCGTGAGCGCCACGATCCGGGTGGTGCGATTGGGGCCTTGACCCGCGCGAATCCGGCGACACACTTCCAACCCATTCATCTGGGGCATTTCGATGTCCATCAGGATCAGATCGAAACGCCTTTGGCTCGCAGCGGTCATCGCAGCCGCGCCGTCAGCCGCCTCGGTGACCCGGTGCCCGTCTCCAATGAGCAACCGGCGGAGCAGTTCGCGGTTGAGTGCCACGTCATCGATGATCAGGATGTCGAGAGGCTCCCGATTGGGCCGGGTCTCTTCGGGAGACTGCTCGTCGGCGCCCTTGTCGGCGATCGGTAGCGCAATGACTATCCGAAAGCTCGAGCCCTGTTCTGGCATCGACACAACGTTTATCGACCCCCCCATGGCGTCGATTAAACGTTTGACAATCGAGAGCCCGAGTCCGGTTCCGCCGTATTGACGAAAGACTGACCGGTCGCCCTGATCGAAACGTCTGAACAGCCTTGACTGATTCTCCGTACTGATGCCTGGCCCGGTGTCGGTAACCGAGACCGACAACGTGATCTGTCCGTCGGAACGCGGGTGTGCAGCAACGCGTAGGGTCACCGACCCCTCGCGAGTGAACTTCACCGCATTTGAGAGCAGGTTGATGAAGATCTGGCGCAGTCGCGTCGGGTCACCGATTAGACTGAGCTCGCGCGGGAATTCACTCTTCACTTCGAATCGCAGCCCGCGTTGCTGGGTGTCGACGCGGAACAGCGCCGAACACGAATCGAGCAGGGCAGACAAATGGAACGGACGTCTTTCCAAATTGAGTTCACCTGCTTCGATTCGGGAGTGGTCAAGCACATCGTTGAGCAGGGTGGTGAGCATCTTTGCGGATTCGATCAGCCGCATCAGATCGGCTTTCTGAGTTGGGGCCTGAACCTCCGTTAACAGGAGTTGCGCGAGCCCGAGAATGCCATTCAGCGGTGTGCGGATTTCATGGCTCATCGATGCGAGGAAATCTGATTTGGCACTGTCGGCTGCCGCCGCCCGCTGACGGGCCTCGACGAGGTCGGATACGTCCAGCATTACACCGTCCCAAATCCATTCGGACGGGCTGATCAGACGTTTCTGGGCCCTGGTGCGCATCTGGCGGACGCGACCATCGCCTCCGGCGATGCTGACGACAACATCGAGGGCATTGCCTGCCCGAGTTTGCTCCCGGATTTCCGAGGTTATGGCTTCGCGGGTACCGGGAACGATATTTTGGATCATCATCGCTAATCGTGGCGCGCGCGAACTTACCGGGATACCCAGGTAGTGTTCCGCTGAGGGCGAAAGATAAGTAAACGCCCAATGGCGCTCGGCATCGAGGCGCGCGGAAAACAGGACGCCCGGAAATGACTCGGTAACACCGCGAAAGCTTCCTTTCAGCTCCTGAAGACTACTCGCTAACTGGGATGCTTGAGAGCGGATGGATAGGGTCAGATCGTTCACCGCTTGGCGGACCTGAGTAAATTCCTGTGGCAGGCCGCTGAGTGGAGCGATCTCCTCGCGCGAGTGTTGAGCGAGATTGATCTGCTTGATCAATTGATTAACGGGTCGGTATGCTGCCCTGATGAGCCAGGCAAAAGTGAGCCAGGCAATCAAGGCGGTGGCAGCGATCGCTCCGAACACCGTCGTCTGGGACATGGGTGCCGCCGTCTTAAGGCTCTCGGCCGGGACCTGCACCACGGTGGTCCAGTTGATGTCTCCAGCAACTCCGTCAAGTGGTTTGTGCCGCGAAAAGCTGATCAGCCACGTGGACGAGTAGGAATTCTCGTGGCGTATCCAGCCGCTTGAGCGACGGTCTTCTTGCACCTTCCGAATGACTTCCGGCGCGATGCCGGCGCCTATCAGGCGGACGCCGCGCGTGATCACGGTTTGAAGTGCCTCCCCCGTATCCGGGGTTTCAGAGGGTATCGGGTGTAGCAGCGTCTCGAACCAGCGAAGGCCCAGATGAGCGACGACGATGCCTAGGGTCTCCCCGCGCTCATTCCGGACCGGATGAGCGAGATCGATGAACCGCAGAGGCTGGCCAACCTCTGGTTGTGAAAGCGCCCCTGCACGCGAGCGGTCGGATAGCGTGGGCCCCTGCAGTGCGGACTGAAACCAGGGGAGGCTCGCTAGCGTCTCACCGACCAGCAATCCTCCCGTTGCGGCCAGGACGTGACCCTCCCGGTTCGCGTAGCCAATCCAGGCGTACTCTGGCTTTATGTTTTGCAATCGCTCAAAGTTGCGCTGCAAGGTGGGAAGGTCTTTGGTGAGTCCCACGTGGAAAATGTTGTTCGCTCGCAAAGCGATTTCGTCGCTTAGATTCTCAAGATCGGTATTGATCCTCTGCGCAAGGGAATCCGCATAACGGGTGAACTGCTCACCCTTTTCAAACAAACTTGTTTCGCGGAGGATATGACCGACAAACAGCGTAACGACGACTGCCGAAATGACCATGACTAGCGAAAACGCGGCAAGCATCCTGACGCCCAGGGATACGCTGCTCCCCTGCGCCACTTGCTGACTGCTGGCTTGGTTCATCGTATGCTCTCCCAAGGAAGACTTGAGGGACTACGCGGTCAGGGCGCTCCGTTGTGTTGGTGCCAGCTGTGGAGGTGATCGATGAACCTGCTCAATCAAGCCGTGCTTCAGGCCCTACGGGAAGCCATACCGGCCGACGATCTGAACGAACTCCTGCAACAGCTCAGGGATCATCTTATCGCCGATTCCGGCGAACTGGTGCGGCGGGTGCAGGGCAGTGAGTCGCGCGAAGTTCTGTTGCTGGCCCACCGGCTGGCTGGCATGGCGGCAAATTTCGGATGCGATGCCCTGGCACACGTGCTGAGCCACATTGAGTCGGAACTGCGCACTGATTCAGGCCGCCTTCCCGGAGCGCAAACGCTGGATCGGGTCGACAGCCTGGCGCGAGCAACAGCAGCCGCGCTGGAAGAGATGATGCGCGGGTAAGCGCCGGAGTTTGGTCCGCTTGACGGGCGGAGGCGTTGATACGATCAGTCGGCCGTCATGCCGAGTTCGTCGATCAAAGCGCGTATGCGCTGCATGTTGATCCGAAGCGTCGCCTCGAATTCAGTCGAGGGTGAACCAACGGGGATGAAGCCCAGCGCGTTGAATCGCTGGCGGACCGACTCAACAGACATCGCCTGCATGACATCGCGCTCGATCTTTTGCTTGATCGAATCTGGCGTTTTGGATGACACCATGATGCCGCCGCCGCTGGTCATATTAAAGTCGGGATACCCCAACTCGGCGACCGTGGGCAAATCCGGCAATTGGTTCCAGCGCTTCGCTGCAGTCAGCGCCAGGGCACGGATGCGCCCCGACCGGATCTGTCCCAGCGCGGACGCATCAAAGACGCTGAATTGCACCTGCCCAGAGATCACCGCAGTGACCACCTCTGCCGTGCCACGGTAGGGCACATGGTTGGATCGAACACCCAAGCGTCGCAACAGCATTTCGGTGGTGAGATGCGGGCCGGCGCCAGTGCCCGACGAAGCATAGTTCAATCCGTGTGGCGACTTGCGAATAGCTGCGACCAGTTCGTCAAGCGTCTGGATACCGGTGGAAGGGTCAACGCCCACGATAAACGGCGCATCCGCCACGAGCGACAAGGGAGCCAGCGCGGTGGCGGGATCGTAGCTCAGCTTCTTGTAAAGGCTGGCAGTGGTTGAGTAGGACAGAACGTAGCCCATCAGCAGTGTGTAACCATCGGCAGGCGACTGCGCAACATAAGCCGACGCTACCGACGTGCCAGCGCCTGGGCGATTCAAAAGGATAACGGGCTGCCCCCACATCTCGGCCAGTTTCTCCGCGAGTATTCTCGCGGCCGCGTCGGCGGATCCGCCCGGTGCGAATGGCACGACGAGCCTGACGACCCGCTGCGGGTAGTTGGCGTCAGCTCGGCCCGCATCCGGTAGGGCGGTGGCCGCAAGTGCGAGGCTCAGGCTACGCAGCGTGTGGCGACGAGATGCGATGGGAAGCATGAGGCGTACGCTCCTGAGCGGCTATTCGCGCTTGATGCCGGCACTTCGGATCACGTCGGCATATTTCGTGACCTCGGCGGTCATGTATGCCTCGAGCTCGGCGGGCGTGGAGGGTTGGGTTTCGAAGCCCATCGTCGCATAGCGTTCTCGAACGCTGGCGTTACCGAGCACCTGAAAAATGGCTTCGTTGATTCGGGTCACGATGGCGGCCGGCGTCTTGGCAGGCGCAAGGATGGAGCCCCAGTTTGAGACTTCACAGTCTTTAAGACCTGATTCGCCCAGCGTGGGGACATCGGGCAGAAGCGGGGAGCGTCGGGGCGTTGAAACCGCCAAGGGCTTGAGCTTGCCAGCGCGGTAATGCGGCACCGCCGACATGTCGGCGATCATGTAATCCACATGTCCGCCGAGAAGCGCGGTCAGCGCCGGAGCGGTACCCTTCGTGGGAATGTGCGTGACGTCGATGTTGGCCCGGATCCGGAAGAGTTCGCCTGCCAGGTGAGGGCTGCCACCGGTCCCTGAGGTTGCGTAGTTGAATTTACCGGCGTTTGCTTTCGCGAGTGCGATGAAATCGGCCAGATTGCTCACCTTCATGTCGGCGGGAACCGTGATGATGAGCGGCGAAATCGAGACCATGGAAATGGGCGCGAAGCTCCGGACCGGATGGTAGGGTAGGCTCGGGTAGAGCGAAGGCGTGATGGTGTGCGAGGTGCTCGCGAAATAAAGGGTGTAGCCATCGGGTGTGGCGGCCGCCGCATAGGCCGCGCCCAGGGTGGCGCCCGCACCTGGCTTGTTCTCGATGATGACGGGTTGCTTCCAGAGATCGGTGAGGCCCACCGCAAGGAGCCTTGCCTGCTGCTCGGCCGACCCACCGGGCGGGAACGGAACAATGATCCGCACCGCTCGGGAGGGAAAATCCTGGGCTTGGGCGGCGCCCAGCCATCCGCCCGTGAGCAGGGCAGTGAGCGAGAGGGCCATCACAGCCCGGCGTTGGACAAGTCGATTCATCGCGCTTCTCCTGAAGCTTGTTTCAGCAACAACGTCGCCAGAAAAAACCACGTGCCTGGGTGAACAGCTTTTCGTCGGCCTCGCTCATGGCGTCCTCCTCGGCTTCGGGGAGTTGCTCATAGGGAACCTCGGACTGCAGCATGGCCGCACGTCGCTGGGCGCTTGCGGCCAGATCAGGGCGGCCAGTCTCGGAAAACACCATTCCGTAGCAATGCTCGGCGCGGGTAGATGAGATGTAGCCCTCGGCAAGATCAAACGCTACGCGTTCGATCGGACGCTTCAGTGGACTGCCGTAGCCACCGCCGCCACCCGATCGAAGAATGTAGGCGTCCCCTGCTTTGAGTTGGCGCCCCAGAACCTTGCCGCTGGGGAACTTGAGTTCGGGTTGCTCGCCAATCTGAATGGCCACTTGATTGCCTGCGCCAGGGTGTCCTCCGAAGAGTCCCCACGGGCGGCAGTGCACGCGTTCGACCTGTGCGTTGAAATTGAACTCACTTAGCGCACGAACTTTCTTCTCGGTACCCAGTCCGCCCTGCCAGGTGCCGGCGCCACCCGAGTCTTCCCGAAGCCGGTACTGTTCGACCAGCATCGGATATTTGGCTTCCATCTGCTCGACGGGGCTGTTGTGAGTGTCACCGTCGTTGATGCAGATTGTGGCGTGCTGGCCGTCCATGCCGTACTTGGCGCCCCAACCGCCGCCTACCAGGCCTCCGGCAACCAGCCAGATGCGACCGTCATGGGGCATCCGTCCGTTAATGGCCGCTGACAGCAGGTCGGCATGATGTCCGGCGGTGACACGATCGGGTACGGCATCCGAGAGCGCTTTAAAGATGGTGTCGACCACGGTCATGGGGAAGGTCATCCACCAGCGCATGGGCGCAGGCCGCTGCGCGCTCACCACGCGCCCGGGCGGCAGGATGATCTTCAGCGGGCGGAAGCTGCCTTCGTTAATGGGCTTTTCCAGCGGGGTGGTGAGGCACTTGAAGGCCACCTGACAGCACGCCATACCGGCCGCGTAGCCCGAGTTGTAAAAGCCTTTTACCTGGCGGGCTACGTCGGTGAGGTCGATGGTCATTTCATCGCCCTGCACGGTGACGCGCACCGCGATCCGGATTCGCTGCTGTGTGTCGACACCGTCGTCATCCATGAACGACTCGGCCTCGTAGACGCCATCCGGGATAGACCGGACCCGTTCCCTGGCCACGGCCTCGGTGTTGTCCATGATGGTATCGATCGCCTGCAGCACAGTGGGCAGTGTGTGGCGGTCGATCAGTTGAATGAAGCGCTTGGCGCCGATTCGAACCGCGGCAACCTGGGCATTCAGGTCACCCATTGCCCGCTCGGGAATCCTGACGTTGATCCGAATGATGTCGAGGATCTCGCGGTTGACAACGCCTTGTCGCCAGGCTTTGACGATCGGCATCTGCAGTCCCTCGGACCAGATGTCCTTGGTCATGCCGTCGAGGGCGCCACCGATGTCGGCCCAGTGCGCCATACAGGCGGAAAATCCCACCAACGCTGACTGATGAAAAATCGGCACCACGAAGGTCATGTGGTTGAGATGACTGCCCGTGAGATAGGCATCATTGGTGACCATCACATCGCCTTCGTGAATGCCTTCCTCATCGAAGTGCTGCTTCATTTTCTTGACGGTCTCGCTCATCCCGCGAATGAACATGGGTAAGCCGATGCCGATCGAGATGGTTTCACCGTTGGCATCAAACAGCCCGACCGTGAAGTCCTGTGCTTCATAGATGATCATGCTGTAGGCGGTGCGAAGGAGATTCGATTTCATCTCCTCGGTGATCGCCACCAAGCCGTTGCGCACAATTTCGGTGATGATCGGGTCGGCGTGCTCGAGGGAGCGCCGCACAGTCGCTTGCTCGGTCATGGCCTTACTCCCGGTTCACTTTGATGATCAGATCGCCGAACGGACTCACGCTGAGCTCGTCGCCTGGAAGCACAACGGTGGTTGATGCGTATTCCTCAATCAGTGCGGGCCCCTGAATAACGTTTCCGGCCATCAACCGATCGCGGGCATAAACAGGTGTTGGCACAAAGCCCGCGGCGAGTTCGAACAGGACCGGACGGACCTCGATCGGTGCCCCAGGGGAGGGTGAGCCGCTTGCCAGACGCTCCGCTTTGGGGCGTTCGAGTTGTCCGATCACCGAGCTGTGCAGGCTCACCAGTTCGGCGGGTTCCTTGACGGCATCAAATCCGTACCGCTTGAGGTGTTCCTCATCAAACTGTCGTTTGATGCCGGCCAGATCACGGTTGGCAAAGAGCTCGATCGGCAGTTCAACCGTGACGGCGTGTTCCTGGCCGACGTAGCGCATGTCTGCGCCGCGCCGAAGCAGAATGTCTTGCTCCGCGGCGACCTGGGGCGCAACGGCTGCCCGGCCTTCCTGCTCCATGGCCGCGAAGATTGACTCCATTTCGTCGAAGTCGAGCTGGGCAAGGGGCTTGAACCATGTCCGGACCGCGTCGCGTCGCAGATCCGCCTGCAGCATGCCGGTAGCCGAGAAGTGGCCAGGCGAGGGAGGAATGATGACCGTTGGCATCCGGAGTTCGCGCGCGACCAGGCTCGCATGCAGCGGGCCCGCGCCGCCGTAGGCCACCATGGCGAAGTCGCCCGCATCGAGTCCGCGCTCGGTGGTGACCCGGGTGACCACATGCGACATGGTGGTCGTGGCGATCTGAATGATGCCCAGCGCTGCGCGATGGAGGTCGAGGTTCAAGGGCTCGGCGACCCGCCGATGAAGAGCGCTGGTGGCCGCCAGCAGATCAAGCGGCATTTCGCCGCCCAGAAACTTGTCGGGTGCCAGTCTGCCCAGGATCAGGTTGGCGTCGGTGACGGTGGGGTCTTCGCCGCCCAGTCCGTAGCAGACCGGCCCGGGCGAGGCGCCTGCACTCTGCGGTCCGACATGAAGTGAGCCGCTGGTTTCTACCCGCGCGATGCTGCCGCCGCCAGTGCCGACCTCCTGAATGTCAATGAGCGGAACCTGAATCGGCAGGCCTTCTGAATAGCCGCCGACCATGATGCTGCCGGCCATCATGACTTCGCCGTCGAGGACGACCCCCGCTTTAGCGGTGGTTCCTCCCATGTCGAAGGCGATCGCATTGGTGATCTGCAGACGCTCGCAGACCGAGCGTGCACCGATCACGCCGGCGGCCGGACCGGATTCGAGCATCCGGATGCACTCGCGCTGCGCCTGCTGGACTGAAAACAGGCCGCCCGAAGATTGGACGACGAAGAACCCGCCATGAAAGCCTTCGCTGCCCACCGTGTCGTCGATTTGCTTCAGGTAGCGGCTGACGCGGGGGCCAACATAGGCATTGGCGGCCACCGTGGAGGTGCGTTCGAACTCGCGGTATTCGGTGGACAGTTCATGGGAGGCGGTGACGAACACACCCGGCAGTTCCTCCTGCACCCAATGCTTAATCTGTAACTCATGGGCAGGATTGGCGTAGGCATGAAGCAGCAGGATGGCGACCGCTTCAATGCCCTGTGATTTGAGCTCGACGCAGATCTGCTTGACCGCCTCCTGGGTTGGCGCACGCAGCACCGACCCGTCGGCGCGAAGCCGCTCGTTGACCTCGAAGCGAAGCGATCGCGGAATCAGCGGTTGGTGCTTTTGAAAAAACAGGTTGTAGGCGTCGGGTCGATTGATCCGCCCGATTTCATAGATGTCGCGAAAGCCCTGGGTGGTGATGAGTGCCGTCCGTGCGCCGTTACGCTCAAGGATGGTGTTGATGGCGACCGTGGTGCCGTGCAGAAATAGCCGGGTGTTACCGATCGCCTCGCCTGATTTCTGGATCCCGTTCAGGATGCCGTGAACCATGGCGAGCGGCGTGGTGAGCGCCTTGCCAAAGCGGGTGCGCCCGGTCTGTTCATCGAAAGCGACCACGTCGGTAAAGGTGCCACCGACGTCGGAGGCGATTCGAAGATGGGCCATAAGGGTGTCCGGAAGTTCGCAGAAGTGAGGTCCAATTGTGGAGGGTTCACTATTGACGCAAAAGCCCTATTCGATTACTTGTGATGTGCATCAAATGCACAAATCAAGGCGTTGCCATGAATGCTCGATATCGTCCGAAGCGCCGGTCCCCGGTCATCCCGAGAGCATCGGCCCCGTCTCTCCGGGCTACGGTCGCCCAGGCTGCTGCGCCGGTGGCGAATGGTCTGGCGCAGGCGGGCGAGGTGCCCGTTGGCGACATGCCCAACCTGCAGATGCTGAGCCTCTTCATGCTGGTGGCAGCTGAGGGCAGCATCTCAGGCGCTGCGCGGCGGATGGATCTGTCAGCTTCCATGGCCAATCGAAAATTGGCTGCGCTTGAGCGCGTGCTCAACGTACGTCTGTTTGAGCGAACGACGCGCGCTGTGCAACTGACGTCGGCCGGAAAGCTGGCGCTCGATTGGGCGCAGGACGCCTTGCGTCGCTACGGTCGGGTGCGCGAGGATCTGGATACGCTCATGCACCGGCCGTCCGGGGTGATTCGGCTAGCCGTTCATCACTACGCAGGGACCCATTACCTGCCAGAGCTTCTCAACGCGTTCCTTATCCAGTATCCCGACATCCGGATCGCACTCACCACAACCGAAGACATCGGGGAGATGCTGGAAGCTAACCATGATCTTGCGCTGGTGCTTGGCCGTATTCCGGACAGCAGGGTGATCGCAGTACAGTTGCGCCCCTATCGGCGTGTGCTGTGTGCCTCGCGTGCCTATCTCGACCGCCATGGTGATCCCAGGCACCCGACCGATCTTGCCCGCCACGCGCTCCTTGCCCACTCCACCCAGGAGGCGGGACACTGGTACTTTAGAAAGGGTGCGAAGACCTTCGAGCAGCCGGTTCGCGCGCGGGTTGAGGCCGACAATCATCTGATGCTGAAGGAAATGGCGATCGCGGGTCTGGGCATTGCCCGCCTGGGTGAACACATTCTCGAAACCGAGCTCGCAAGCGGAAGGCTGATTGAAGTGCTTGGCGACTATGTATGCACGTATCCAGGCGGTGAAACCCCTGGGCTCTGGTTGGTGTATCCACAGCGCGCAGCGCCCCTTCGTACCCGCGTGCTGATTGAGTTCCTGCAGCGTAGCCTCTCGACCAAGGGTCGACCGATGCGCGCAAACATGGTTCCGAGTGATGCGTCCGCGGCGCTTGTCGTCTGAATGGTCCGGGATACGAACGAATGAAAAGCCCAATCCGCAGGGTGATGTGCGGAGGCTACGCCGCTTAGCCAGCGAACGATTCGAAACCATTTCTTCGTGCAACAGACGCGCGAAGCACGATGTTGCTGGTAAGTTGTCAGCGTGCGCTGGATCGTTCGGCAAGGTAGACGCCAACCTGCGGTGGCAGGGCATCAGGCTGAAGAGGTATTCGTAGGTGTTTTCCTTTCGTGATCACCACATTCCCGCGAATCGCGCTGTTTTTTGTCCGATGAGGAGGTAGGTAATGGCTGCCTGGCAGTTTCGAAAAGGGCTTCATGATCTGGGCAATGGTCTCTGGGCTTATCTACAGCCCGATGGTTCCTGGGGATGGTCCAATGCTGGCCTGATTGTGGATGGCGACACCTGCCTGTTGGTGGACACCCTCTTCGACGTGCAACTCACCGGCGAGATGCTGGCCTCCATGCGGGCAGCCACGCCGGCTGCCCGGCGCATTCCGCGAGTGGTCAATACCCACAACAACGGCGACCATGTATTCGGTAACCAACTGGTAGCCGACTCCGAGATCATCGCCTCGCGCGCCTGCGCCGAAGACATGGAGCTGCGCCGCCCTGAGCACATGGCCGCCATGGTCAAGAATTGGCGCGAACTGGGGCCCGGCGCTCAGTTCATGCACGAGATCATGGGGCAGTATTTTCGGTTCGATGAAGTTCGGCACACGCCGCCCACGCGCACCTTCGAGGGACGTCTCGATCTGAAAGTCGGCTCAAAGGATGTGCACCTGATCGAGGTGGGTCCGGCCCACACGCGGGGCGATGTGCTGGTTTGGGTGCCTCAGGACAGCACCGTCTTCACGGGCGATATCGTGTTCATGAACGGTCATCCAATCCTCTGGGCGGGGCCGGTCAATAACTGGATCGCGGCGCTCGATCTGATGATGTCCTGGGATGTGCAGACGGTGGTGCCCGGACATGGCCCCATCACCGACCGTTCGGGGCTACAGGGCCTTCGTGACTACTTCGTTTACATCCGCGACGAAACACGCAAGCGCTTTGATGCGGGAATGAGCGCGGAAGAAGCAGCGTGGGATATCCAGATGGATGGCTGGTCGCATTGGCTCGACGCCGAGCGCATCGTGGTCAACGTGCACGTGCTGTATCGCGATTTTTCAGGCATGCCGCTCGAAAAACGCGAGGAGGGCGAAGTGCTGAGGCTATTCGGTTTGATGCGTAAATATCGCTGCGAAAAGTGCGGCGGTCTTCATCAGCCCCAAACAGCCTGAGAGGAAGAAACGCGCGCGCCCTAGCGCGGGGCGCGGCGCGTGGCAAGCACAATGCCTGTGGTGTCGATGCCATAGCCGTAGCCCAGCCGGAAATTAAGCGGCGCGGCTGGGGCTTGCTCAAACAGCCGCGTGAGCGCGGGCTGGTGCATGTAATCGAACATTTGAATGGGGCGGGTGTAGCGGCCAAACGGCGTGACCTGCCAGACGTTGGGGTCATAACCCGCCAGCGGTACGCCGGTGTCGTCTTGGAGAATCCGCACACTCTGCTGCATGACCGTTGAGCGGATGCGAAGAAAATTCTCTGCGTGTGGCAGGTAGGAGGCGCTTTTGAAGAAGGCATCCGACTGCCCCAGTCGCTCGATGAACTTGATGAAGGCGCCATCAGCGAGGCCCACATTGGACAGATCGATGCTGAAGTAGAAAAGCTTTCGATCGGTGGCCTTCTCGCGATCGTGGAAACTGATTTCGATGCCGTTGGGGCGCACCCGGGCCGGAACGGGTAGCGTGACCGTGCCCCCGTCTTCCGTGAGGCCCAGGTGGCGTACTGCGGTGATTTCCATGCCCGAGCGCGCAAGAAACACATAGAGGAGCGGCATCACGCCGGAAAAGGCGTGCCCCTGCAGGTCTTTCAGCATGTCGGCCGTGATGAAAAAGCTGGCGTCGAGAATGCTTCGAAGGGATTCGCGCAGGTTCTCCAGCCCTCGCTGACGATCGTCGGCCGATAGAGGGTCCAGCCGGACCATTCGCCCAGGGGGCTCAAGACCTGCGAGTACGTAGGTGCGGGCGTCGGGAAAGAAGTTGCGCGCATAAAGATAGTCGGGGCCGCTGAACATGTAGAGCAGCGTGGGGCTGGGCGGGCCGAGGTGCGCAGCCGACCAGGCGCGAACGGGCTCAAGCTGCCTGCGCTCCAGCCGCGCCCAGGCCGCGTTCATCTGCTCGGAATGCGTCGCCCACGCGGGTTCCTGGGTGAGCGCGTGGGTTCTCGACTGGGCATCCGGCGCGAGGCCGGCCAGATAGCGGGCGACGTCGTTCTGGTGGGCGCCGCCCGCCAGGGCGACGGACGCGCTCAGGGTTGAAGCAATGGCAAGTGAAATAAGGCGAATTAAACGGGTCATGGTTGATTTGAAGGGGTTCGTTCCGGAGTGCTTTAACAGAAGATCGCGCGCTCACTAAGACCCGCAGATTGCCACAGGCTTGGTTTCCTCGCTATGAACGCCATACGAACCCCGCAACTGGCTGCCCTTGGTCTGAAGATCGGGCAGACGGTTCAAATCATTCGGCATACGCCGCTTCCTTCCAAACACTACACGCAGCTGATTGGCTTCGTTGAGCATGAGTTCATCATCCTTCGGGTACCCAAGACTGACGGCTGGCCAGTTCATTTCATCGAGGGTGAACGCCTGACCGTACGAGCGTTTGGTGGCCTGCTCATCCAGGAATTCGAGAGTCACCTGATTGCGCTGCTGCGTCATCCTAGAAACTACATGACACTGGGGTGCCCAGATAGCGTTCGTACGGTGCCGCTGCGGTCCCACGAGCGTGTGCGCTGTGCGCTTCCGGTTCGGGTCGTGAGCGATGCGGCCAGTCGGACACCCTTGGAGGGCTACAGCTTTCAGGATCTGAGTGGTGGCGGCGCGGCAGTGGTCGGTGAGCGGGCCATTGGCGCAGTGGGTGATGCGCTGCAGGTCGAGGTGGAATTTCCTTTAGGCGCCACGAATACCGACGAAACGGTGGCGCTCAGCGCCGTCATTCAGTCGGTTCAGCCATTGCCCAACCCGGTACCCGACACGACTGGCTTTCTCCACGGGATTCAGTTCCAGCGGGTAGAGCCGCGAATTTTGCTGCTGATTCATGAACTGCTTCGGTCGGGTCGGCCGTAGGCACGCCCCACCCTGGGCCAGACCGGTCAGTCGGAGGCAAATAGATCGCGCGTATATACCCTGTCGGCGACATCGGTGATCTCGGGTGTGAGGCGGTTTGCCACGATCAGATCGACCCGCTGCTTGAAGCTGGCGAGGTCGTGGGTGACCTCGGAGTTGAAGAAGCGCGGCTCCTTCAGCACGGGCTCATAGACAATCACCTCGACACCCTTGGCCTTCAGCCGCTTCATGATCCCCTGAACGCTGCTCGCGCGAAAGTTGTCGGACCCGGCCTTCATCACCAGCCGGTAAATGCCCACGGTTTTTGGATTGCGTTTGAGGATGTCAAAGGAGACAAAGTCTTTGCGGGTGCTGTTAGCGTTGACGATGGCTTCGATGAGGGTTTGCGGCACATTCGCGAAATTGGCAAGCAGCTGCTTGGTGTCCTTGGGCAGGCAATAGCCACCGTAGCCGAAGCTGGGGTTGTTGTAGAAGCTGCCGATGCGTGGGTCGAGGCACACGCCTTCGATGATTTCGCGCGTGTCCAGGCCGTGTGAGGCGGCATAGCTGTC
>CAIPNM010000238.1 GCA_903866395.1 uncultured bacterium | reverse complement strand
CGGCATTACCTGCTGCAGAGCCGCCCCCGGCCGACGCGGAGGCGGCGCCGCGCCCACGCGCGCGCCGCCGTGCCGCTGCGAAGTCCTGATCGTCCACACTCCAAGCAGCACCCAGCAGCATGAACGATCCAGGCGCCCCACGATCGCTACGCCCGGCACCGGTCGAACCCGGCGGCGCTCGTGTCGATGCAAAGGCTTTGCTAGCCGGCATCCAACTTCTGCGAACATCGCCTCAAGATGACGCATTCTGGTGCGAATTCGCCCGCTGCTCTGCACTGCTTTGCCGGGCGCAGGCATCGGTCTGCCTTCGACTAGGCGAAGCCGGCTGGCAGATGATCGCCGACTGGAAGGCCGCAGAGACCGGTCTTTCTAATCGCTGGCCCGGGCTCGCCCCCGATCTCGTCGAAAGGCTGGGTGAAAAGGGCTTTGGAACCGTGCCCTCGGGGCCTGGCATGCCGGTCATCGTGCTGGGCATCCGGCTGCCACAAGCCCGGTCCGCAATCCTCGTTCTTGAAATCCCAGAGGCCGAGCGCCCCCGCCTCAATGAACTGGTTCTGCGGGCACAGCTGATCGCCGATATTCCTTCCGATGGACTGCCAGGCGTTTCGCAGCGTGCAGGCGATGCGCTCATCCGACCCGCGGGCGTCGGACTGGAGGATCCCGCTGCGCGAGGTGCCTTGCTCGCCTGGCTGGACCTGGTGATCCAGGTCACGCGTCATCGAGAGTTCGGGTCGGCTTCGCTCGCTCTTGTGAACGGCATTGCCGCCCAGACCGGTTGGACCCAGGTGAGCCTCGGCTGGCGGCGCGGCCCGTACATGCGGATGCGCGCGATCAGTCATCTTGACCGCTTCGAACGGCGCGCAGACCATGTACGCTTGATCGAGTCGGCGATGGAAGAAACGCTCGATCACGACGCTGCGGTTCATGATCCAGGGCCAGGCGAGGCGGGCGCCCCAGTTATCGCTCACGCGCGTCTTCGGCAGGGATTAGGTTTCGCCGCGCTGCTCAGCATGCCGCTGCGTGGTAATGATGATGCTACCGAGGCCGTGCTGCTGCTCGCGCATGACGACATCGCGCCGCCTCCCGTTCCGCTCGAGGCGCTGGAACTCGGTTTGCAGATGGTGATGCCCTGGCTCGCCGAGCTCGAGCTGCGTGACCGCTGGATTGGTGCTCGTGCCGGGCATCACATCAGTCGGCTGGCGGTTGAGGCGGTACGTATCAACGACATCGGCCGCAAGCTGCTTGCGATCTGCTTTGCGGCTCTGCTGCTGTATGGAATCTTCGGCACCTGGCCTCACCGCATTGACGCCAATGCCGAGCTGGTGACTGACAGCGCGCAGCTGCTCAACTCCCCCTTCGACGGTTACATGGACCAGGTCCTGGCCACCAGCGGCGACACGGTTCGTCAGGGGGCTGTCCTCGCGGTGCTCGACCGCCAGGAGTTGCTGCTTCAGGAATCCGAAATCAGGGCGGAAATCCGTCGCTTCACCGCAGAGTCCGAAAAGGCGCGCGCGGCCGGGCAAACCGCCGATGTACAGATCTCGATGGCTCGGCGCGCCCAGGCGCAGGCGCGCCTTGATCGCACGCTCTACCAGCTCGAGCAGGCGCGCATCGTTGCGCCGTTTGACGGGGTGGTTGTCGAGGGCGAGCGTCGCGAGCTCCTGGGTTCGCCGGTGCGGCGTGGCGATAAAGTGTTTCGTTTGGCGAAGGTCGAGGGCCTCTACGTCACGCTCTACATTCCCGAGGCCGACATGCGGTTCATCACGCCCGAGTCGCGGGGCGAAATCTCGCTGCTCAGCCAACCCGACCGAAACTACCCGATTCAGATCGAAGCTGTGATTCCCGTTGCCCAGGTCAAGCCTCAGGCGGGCAATCTTTTTATGGTGAGGGCCAGGCTGCTTGAGTCGCCCGAGGCCTGGTGGCGTCCTGGCATGACCGGATTGGCGCGAATCGATGCCGGTCGGCAAAACATCCTGTGGCTGATGACCCGTCGCGCGATTGATGCGCTGCGGCTGAAGCTGTGGTGGTGATGCGCTCGCACCTGCTGCACACCGCAAGAGCCCCACTGTGACTGCCCAGACCTTCAGCGAGTCCTGGCATCGCATCGCCGAGGCGCGTATCGGCTTGCTGCCCAGCGTACAGGTGCAGCGCCAGCGCTTTGGCGGCGCCGACTGGTATGTTCTGCAGGATCGATTCACCCAGCGCTTTTTTCGCCTCACGCCGCAGGCTTGGCGATTCGTTTCGCGGCTGTCTCCGCGACGCACGGTTGACCAGGCTTGGCGCGAGTCGCTTGAAATGTTCCCTGCGGATGCCCCGAGCCAGCACGAAGTTATTCAGCTCCTCGGCCAGTTGCATCAGTCGAACCTGCTTTATTTCCGGAGTGAACCCGACAGCGTCGAAATTTTCGATCGCTATCGGCAGTTCAAGCAGCGTGAGCTCTACGGCAAGCTGCTCGGCTTTCTCTATCTGCGGATCCCCGTCTTGAATCCGAACGACTGGCTGAACACCATCATGCCGCTCATTCGGGCGATGGTGAGTATGCCGGCTGCGTTGATCTGGCTGGTCGTGGTCGCGGTCGGAGCCAATGCGGTTCTGGAAAATTTGCCGCAAATCGCCGATCAGACGCAGGGTGTGCTGGCCCTTGACAACCTGATCTGGCTCTACCTCTGCATGGCCGCGATGAAGGTTGTGCATGAACTTGCTCATGCCTTTGTGTGCAAACGCTTCGGTGGTGAAGTGCATGTGTTCGGCATCATGCTTCTGGTGATGGCGCCGTTGCCCTATGTCGACGCCACCGCAAGCTGGGCCTTTCGAAGTCGCTATGAGCGTGCGCTGGTCGGTGCGGTGGGAGTGTTGTCCGAGCTTTTCATGGCCGCACTCGGTGCGGTCGTCTGGGCCAATACTGGGCCAGGGCTTGTCCACACGCTCGCCTTCAACGTCATGTTGCTGGGCTCTATATCGAGCCTTCTGTTCAACGGTAACCCCCTGTTGCGATTCGACGCGTACTACGTGCTCTGCGATCTGATCGATATTCCGAACCTCTACCAGCGTGCGAACCAGCAATGGCTTTACTTCGCAGACCGCTACCTGCTCGGAAGCCGTGATGCCAAGGGGCCATCTACGGACAGCCGCGAGTGGTGGTGGCTGACTGGCTACGGCGGACTCAGTTTCATCTACCGGCTGATGGTCGTTGCGCTGGTCCTCGAGTATGTGGCCGACCAATGGTTCTTACTCGGCGTGGTGTTTGCCCTCACGACTTTCATCATGCTGGTGGTCATTCCCCTCGCGAAGCTCTTCGGGCATCTGGCGGGGCCGGCTGTTTCTCGCAACCGAACCCGGGCGATCGTCGCCAGCGCTGTGGGACTACTGATCCCGATTTTGCTGGTGTCGCTGTTGCCGTGGAGCGCTTCGATTCGGGCGCCTGGCGTCATCGAGTCGGTCTCCGCCAATTCAGTCATCCCGGGCATGGCGGGGCGGTTGGACGCGCTGCATGTCAGGAATGGCGACCGCGTGAAAGCGGGCCAGCTGATTGCACAGTTGAGCAATCCCGAACTCGAGTACGAAATTCGGGCTTCCCGACACCAGATCACTGAAACCGAGCTGATGCGTAATCAGGCCCTGGCTACCGCGCCCGCCGATGTTCAGCCGCTTCAGCGGCGGTTGGCCATGTTGCGCGAGAGGTTGACCGAGCTCGAGTTCCGCTTCGAGCAGCTGAAGGTCGTGGCCCGTCATGACGGCACATTCGTTGCGCCCAGAGTGAGCGAAAAACTCGGTAGCTGGGTGCAACGAGGTGAACCCCTCGGGGATGTGGTCGATCTCGAGAGTCTGCGCTTTGTGGCGGTGGTGACTCAGCAGCAGGCCGACGAGCTGTTCACCTCTACGATTGAAAACGTTGCCATCCGGCTGAGTGGCCAAATTGATCGCGAGGTGCAGTCGACCGACTTCAACGTGCTGCCCTATCAGCGGCAGCGACTTGCGTCGGCCGCGCTGGGCTGGAACGCGGGTGGAAGCATTCCGGTTCGACAAGACGACCAGAAGGGTGAGACCGCAGCTGAGCCATTCTTTGAGGTTCGAGTGCGTCTCGACCACGCCACCCCGGATTTGCTCACGTTAAACGGGCTGACGGGGCACCTGCGGGTTGCGCTCGCCCCAGTGCCCCTTTTGATTCAATGGCGTAAGTGGGCCATGCAGCAACTGCAGAAGCGTTACCAGATCTGATATGAGCCCGTCTGGCCAACAGCGCGCCTTGCGTTGGTATCCGCCGCGCGAGGAAGTGCCCGTCACAGGCGAACGCTGGTCAGATTGGCGTCGTTGGCTCTGGTTTCGTTCCGGCCTGGCCGCAGCGAGGATCCGGGCCGAGGCCCGCGATGTG
>CAIPNM010000237.1 GCA_903866395.1 uncultured bacterium | reverse complement strand
GTTTTCACGTAACTTCCATCTCGCATCGCTTGCGATGCAGGAATTCGTGCGCGCGTCGGCGTTTTATCCCATTGTGTTCCTCGACGACCGTGAGCGCGAGGCCTTTCGACCGGTGGCGCTACTTGGCGTAGAGTCGGGCGAAAATCTGTGCGTTGACCCCGACGGGGCCTGGCTGAAGGGCGCCTACATCCCCGGCATTCTCCGGCGCTATCCTTTCGCGCTTGCAGATACCGAGCGCACTGACGAATACGCGGTCTGTGTCGATGCCGGTTCAGGTCTGCTCGATGAACATGAGGGGCTGCCGCTCTTCAATGCTGACGGCGCGCCCACCGAAACGCTGGAGAACGTCAAGCGATTCCTGGGCGAGCTTCAGCAGATGGATACGCTCACGCGACAGTTTTCCGCATTCCTCGCCAGACACAACCTGCTTCGTCCGCTGAATCTGCGCGTACAGGTGGCGGGGTCGGCGCGCGATATCGCAGGCAGCTACGTCATCAATGAAGAGCGCTTCGATGCGCTGAACGATGCCGTTTTCCTTGAAATGCGTTCGCTCAGGTATCTGCAGCCGATCTACGCTCATCTGTCGTCGCTGCCGCAGATCGACCGTCTGGTGCGGCTCAAAGAGGGGCGCCTCACCGCGGCCTCACCGTCCGAGCCCACGCCGGCGGCATTACCTGCTGCAGAGCCGCCCCCGGCCGACGCGGAGGCCGCACCGCGCCCACGCGCGCGGCGCCGTGCCGCTGCGAAGTCCTGATCGTCCAACCTCCAAGCAGCACCAAGCAGCATGAACGATCCAGGCGCCCCACGATCGCTACGCCCGGCACCAGCCGAACCCGGTGGCGCCCGAGTCGATGCAAAGGCCTTGCTAGCAGGTATCCAACTTCTGCGAAGCGCGCCCCAAGATGAAGCATTCTGGGGCGAGTTTGCCCGCTGCTCGGCGTTGCTTTGCCGGGCGCAGGCATCGGTCTGCCTTCGGCTAGGTCAGGGAGGCTGGCAGGCAATCGGCGACTGGAAGGCCGTTGAGACCGGGCTTTCGCATCGCTGGCCCGGGCTCGCCCCCGATATCGTCGAAAGGCTTGGCGAAAAGGGCTTTGGAACCGTGCCCTCGGGCTCCGGCATGCCCGTCATCGCACTGGGTATTCGGTTGCCGCAAGCCCAGTCTGCGATCCTTGTCCTCGAGATTCCCGAGGCCGAACGTCCCCGCCTCAACGAACTGGTGCTGCGGGCGCAACTGATTTCCGATATTCCGTCTGATGGGTCACCAGGCGCTTCGCGGCATCTAGGCGATGCGCTCACCCGACCCGCTGGCGTCGGACTGGAGGATCCGGCCGCGCGAGGCGCCTTGCTCGCCTGGCTTGACCTGGTGATCCAGGTCACGCGTCATCGACAGTTCGGGTCAGCATCGCTCGCCCTTGTGAATGGCATTGCCGCCCAGACCGGTTGGACCCAGGTGAGCCTCGGCTGGCGGCGCGGTCCGTACGTACGGATGCGTGCCATCAGCCATCTTGATCGCTTTGAACGACGCGCAGACCATGTTCGCCTGATCGAGTCCGCGATGGAAGAAACGCTCGATCATGACGCCGCGGTCCACGATCCCGGATCGGGCGAAGCCGATGCCCCGGTTATCGCTCACGCGCGTCTGCGGCAGGGATTGGGGTTCGGCGCGCTGCTCAGCATGCCCCTACGCGGTGACGATGACGCTACCGACGCCGTGCTTCTGCTGGCCCATGACGACATCAAGCCGCCTGCGGTTCCGCTCGAGGCGCTTGAGCTTGGTCTGCAGATGGTGATGCCCTGGCTCGCAGAACTCGAACTGCGTAACCGCTGGATTGGTGCTCGCGTAGGGCATCACGTCAGTCGGCTGGCGGTTGAGGCCGTGCGGATCAACCATATCGGGCGCAAGCTGCTCGCCATCTGCTTTGCGGGCCTGCTGCTGTATGGGATTTTCGGTACCTGGCCTCACCGCATTGACGCCAATGCCGAGTTGGTCACAGACAGCGCGCAGCTGCTCAACTCGCCCTTCGATGGCTACATGGATCAGGTGCTGGCCACCAGCGGTGACACGGTTCGTCAGGGCGCGGTCCTTGCGGTGCTGGATCGCCAGGAATTGCTACTGCAGGAATCCGAAATCAGGGCGGAAATCCGCCGCTTTATTGCCGAGTCCGAAAAGGCGCGCGCAGCCGGACAAACTGCCGATGTACAGATCTCGATTGCTCGGCGCGCTCAGGCGCAGGCGCGCCTTGAGCGTACGCTGTTCCAGCTTGAGCAGGCCCGTATCGTTGCGCCGTTTGACGGGGTGATTGTTGAGGGCGAGCGTCGCGAGTTGCTGGGTTCGCCCGTGCGGCGTGGCGATAAGGTGTTTCGTTTGGCGAAGGTCGAGGGCCTGTACGTCACGCTCTACATCCCCGAGGCCGACATGCGGTTCATCACACCCGAGTCGCGGGGCGAAATCTCGCTGCTCAGCCAACCCGACCGAAACTACCCGATTCAGATCGAAGCCGTGATTCCTGTTGCCCAGGTCAAGCCTCAGGCGGGCAATCTTTTCATGGTGAGGGCCAGGCTGCTTGAGTCGCCCGAGGCCTGGTGGCGTCCCGGCATGACCGGACTGGCTCGAATTGACGCCGGGCGTCAGAACATCCTGTGGCTGATGACCCGTCGCGCGATCGACGCGCTGCGGCTGAAGCTGTGGTGGTAACGCGCCCGCATCCGCTGTACACCGCCGGAGCCGCACTGTGACTGCCCAGACCTTCAGCGAGTCCTGGCATCGTATCGCCGAGGCGCGTATCGGCCTTCTACCCAGCGTTCAAGTACAGCGCCAGCGCTTTGGCGGCGCCGACTGGTATGTTCTTCAGGATCGATTCACCCAGCGCTTTTTTCGCCTGACGCCGCAGGCCTGGCGATTCGTGTCACGACTGTCGCCGCGTCGTACGGTTGACCAAGCGTGGCGCGAATCGCTCGAAATGTTCCCCGCTGATGCGCCGAGCCAGCATGAAGTCATTCAGCTCCTCGGGCAATTGCATCAGTCGAACCTGCTCTACTTCCGGAGTGAACCCGATAGCGTCGAGATTTTCGACCGCTATCGCCAATTCAAGCAGCGCGAGCTCTACGGCAAGCTGCTCGGCTTTCTCTATCTGCGGATCCCCGTCTTGAATCCGAACGACTGGCTGAACACCATCATGCCGCTCATTCGGGCGATGGTGAGTATGCCGGCAGCGCTGATCTGGCTGTTGGTGGTCGGGATCGGAGCGAAGGCGGCGCTGGAAAATCTGCCGCAAATCGCTGATCAGACGCAGGGTGTACTGGCGCTCGACAACCTGATCTGGCTCTACCTATGCATGGCTGCGATGAAGGTTGTGCATGAACTTGCTCATGCTTTTGTCTGTAAGCGCTTCGGTGGTGAAGTGCATGTGTTTGGCATCATGCTACTGGTCATGGCGCCGCTCCCCTATGTCGATGCCACCGCGAGCTGGGCCTTTCGAAGTCGCTATGAGCGTGCGCTGGTGGGGGCGGTTGGCGTGCTCTCCGAGCTCTTCATGGCTGCGGTGGGAGCGATCGTCTGGGCCAATACGGGCCCGGGGCTTGTCCACACGCTCGCCTTCAATGTCATGCTGTTGGGCTCCATATCGAGCCTTCTTTTCAACGGTAACCCCCTGCTGCGATTCGACGCGTATTACGTGCTCTGCGATCTGATCGATATCCCGAACCTGTACCAGCGGGCGAACCAGCAGTGGCTTTATTTCGCAGACCGTTATTTGCTCGGAACCCGGGATGCCAAGGGTCCATCGACCGATACCCGTGAGTGGTGGTGGCTAACTGGATATGGCAGCCTCAGTTTTGTCTACCGGCTGCTGGTTGTTGCGCTCGTCCTCGAGTACGTGGCCGACCAATGGTTTTTGCTCGGCGTGTTGTTTGCCCTCACGACTTTCATCATGCTGGTGGTCATTCCGCTCGCGAAGCTCTTCGGGCATCTGGCCGGGCCGGCCGTTTCTCGCAACCGAACCCGGGCGATCGTCGCCAGCGCTGTGGGACTGCTGATCCCGTTTCTGCTGGTGTCCCTGCTGCCGTGGAGCGCTTCGATTCGGGCGCCTGGCGTCATCGAATCGGTCTCCGCCAATTCAGTCACCCCCGGCATGGCGGGGCGGCTTGACGCGCTACACGTCAGGAATGGCGACCGCGTGAAAGCGGGGCAACCGATCGCGCAGTTGAGCAATCCCGAACTCGAGTATGAAATTCGAGCTTCCCGACACCAGATCACCGAAACCGAGCTCATGCGCAATCAGGCGCTGGCCACCGCGCCCGCCGATGTTCAGCCGCTCCAGCGGCGGCTGGCCATGCTTCGCGACAGGTTGACCGAGCTCGAGTACCGCTTTGAACAGCTGAAGGTGGTAGCCCGTCATGACGGCACATTCGTTGCGCCCAGAGTGAGCGAGAAGCTTGGTAGCTGGGTTCAGCGAGGCGAACCCCTTGGGGACGTGGTCGATCTCGAGAATCTGCGCTTCGTGGCCGTGGTCACTCAGCAGCAGGCTGACGAGCTGTTTACGTCAACGATTGAAAATGTTGCAATCCGATTGAGTGGCCAGATTGATCGTGAGGTTCAGTCGACCGAGTTCAACGTGTTGCCGTATCAGCGGCAGCGACTTGCATCGGCTGCACTCGGCTGGAATGCGGGTGGAACCATCCCGGTTCGACAGGATGACCAGAAGGGCGAGATCGCAACCGACCCATTCTTCGAGGTGCGGGTACGACTCGACCATGCCATCCCGGATCTGCTCATGTTGAACGGACTCACGGGGCATCTGCGTGTGGCGCTTGCGCCGGTGCCCCTCTTGATTCAATGGCGCAAGTGGGCCATGCAGCAGATGCAGAAGCGCTACCAGATCTGATATGAGCCCGTCCGGCCAACAGCGCGCCTTGCGTTGGTATCCGCCGCGCGAGGAAGTGCCCGTCACAGGCGAACGCTGGTCAGATTGGCGTCGTTGGCTCTGGTTTCGTTCCGGCCTGGCCGCAGCGAGGATCCGGGCCGAGGCCCGCGATGTG
>CAIPNM010000236.1 GCA_903866395.1 uncultured bacterium | reverse complement strand
GCGATCTGCGCAATGCCCTCAGCCGACATCGTCGCCTGGTTGTAGAAGATGCGGCCGAAGTGCTCGCGATCGGGAAACACTTCGTCCTGATTAGGCAGGTTGGCGCCGCCCGAATCGACCAGGTAAATGCAGGGCAGACGATTATCGCGCGCGACTTCCTGCGCCCGCAGATGCTTTTTCACCGTGACCGGATAGTAGGTACCGCCCTTCACCGTGGCGTCGTTGCAAACGATCACGCACTCCTGACCGCTCACCCGACCGATTCCGGTGATGATGCCCGCGCAAGGCGCCTCGTCACCATACATGCCATGGGCGGCCAGCGGTGAGAGCTCGAGAAAGGGCGAGCCGGGATCGAGCAGCCGCTCGATGCGTTCGCGGGGGAGTAATTTCCCACGCGCAACGTGGCGCGCGCGCGCGGTGTCCCCACCTCCGGTCGCGGCGTGCTTCACCTTCTCGCGCAGGTCGCCCACCAGCGCGCGCATCGACTGCGCATGAGCGGAAAACTCTGCGCCCGCCGGGTCGAGCTTGCTGACTATCTGAGACATGACGGACGATCCTCGACAGGCAAAAAATGGGCGCGTGGACGGGCAAGCGATATGACGGGGCGCGCGCCGCGCATCGTCATTCGGCAAGCGCCCGGCCGATCAGGATCCGCTGGATGTCGCTCGTGCCCTCATAGATCTGGCAGACGCGCACATCGCGATAAATCCGCTCAACCGGGAAATCATTGACGTAACCGTAGCCGCCATGAATCTGGATGGCGTCCGAGCAGATTTTCTCCGCGGTCTCCGAAGCAAAGAGCTTGGCCATGGCCGCTTCCTTCAGACAGGGCTTACCGGCGTCTTTGAGCGCCGCCGCGTGAAGAATCAGCTGTCGCGCCGCTTCCAGCCCCGTCGCCATATCGGCGAGCCGGAACTGCACCGCCTGATGATTGAAGATGGCCGAGCCAAAGGCCTCGCGCTCGTGCGCATAGCGAAGTGCCGCCTCGAAAGCAGCACGCGCCATACCCACCGACTGCGAGGCAATGCCAATCCGCCCACCCTCGAGTCCGGACAGTGCAATGCGATAGCCCTGCCCGGGTTCACCGATCAGGTTCTGGGCCGGCACCCGACAGCCCTCAAGCGCGATCTGTGCGGTGTCAGACGAATGCTGGCCAAGTTTCTTCTCGATATGCGCCACCCGATAGCCAGCGCTGTCCGTGGGTACCAAAAACGCCGAGATGCCACGCTTACCTGCCTCGCGGTCTGTCACCGCCATCACGATCGCCACATCACCGTTGGCGCCCGAGGTGATGAACTGCTTCACACCATCAAGCACCCAGTGATCGCCTTCGAGACGTGCAGTGGTGCGAAGCGCGGAGGCATCGGACCCCACCTGCGGTTCGGTGAGGCAAAACGCGCCCAGCATCGCGCCCGATGCGAGGGGCCCCAGCCAGCGCGTCTTCTGCTCCTCCGACCCCCAGGCAAGCAGAATCGAGCAGACCGGGCAGTTGTTGACCGAGACGATAGTGGAGGTGCCGCCATCGCCCGCAGCGATCTCCTCGATCACGAGCGCAAGCGACATATAGTCGAGCCCCGCACCGCCCCAGCGCTCGGGTACCGCTACGCCGTAGCAGCCGAGCGCGGCGAGTCCGGCGAGCGCCTCGCGCGGGAAGGTGTCGTGGCGATCCCAGTTTGCGGCGTGAGGCGCGACATGGTCGCGAACATAGTCGCGGACCGCGTCGCGAATCAGCCGATGGTCTTCGGTAAGCAGCATGGGCAGGGCAAGGCTTACAGCATCTCGATGGCAACCGCGGTGGCTTCACCACCGCCGATGCAAAGCGAGGCCACGCCGCGCTTGCCGCCTCGCGCCCGGAGCGCGCCAATCAGCGTGACGATCAGCCGCGCACCGGATGCACCAATTGGATGGCCGAGCGCACAGGCGCCGCCATTCACGTTGACCTTGGCATGCGGGATCGCGTGGTCGCGCATGGCGGCCATCGCCACCACCGCAAACGCTTCATTGATTTCGAACAAATCCACTGAATCGGTCGTCCAGCCGGTCTTGGCGTAGAGCTTCTCGATTGCGCCGACCGGTGCGGTGGTAAACCACTGCGGCTCCTGCGAATGCGTGGCATGCGCGACCAGCCGTGCAAGCGGCTTGGCACCCAGGCGCGCCGCGGTGGAGGCGCGCATCATGACGAGCGCAGCCGCCCCATCGGAGATGGATGAGGAGGTGGCAGCGGTCACCGTGCCGTCTTTTCGGAAGGCGGGCTTAAGCGAGGGGATCTTGTCGACGTTGGCCTTGAAGGGCGCCTCGTCGCGCGCAATCTCCACATCGCCCTTCCTGCCCGCCACAGTGACCGGCGCGATCTCCCAGGCAAAGCTGCCATCGGTGTTGGCAGCCACCGCGCGGCGGGTGGATTCAATGGCGTAGGCATCCTGCTCTTCGCGGGTGAAGGCGTATTTGCCTGCGCAGTCTTCGGCGAACTGGCCCATCGACTTGCCGCCGCCATTGGGGGTTTTTTCGTAGGCGTCTTCCAGGCCGTCAAGGGCCATGTGATCAAAGAGCGTACCGTGGCCGTAGCGGTAGCCACCCCGGCCTTTGAGCATCATGTAGGGGGCGTTACTCATGCTCTCCATGCCGCCCGCCACCACAATCTCGGCGCTACCCGCGACCAGCAGATCGTGCGCGAACATGGCGGCCTTCATGCCCGAACCGCAGACCTTGTTCAAGGTGGTTGCGCCGGTCGAGCGCGGCAGCCCCGCACCGAGCGTGGCCTGACGCGCCGGCGCCTGGCCCTGACCGGCCGGTAGCACGCAGCCCATGATCACCTCCTGTACCTGCTCAGGGGCAATGCCCGCACGGGCGACCGCGGCCTTGATGGCATGCGAGCCCAGCTGATGGCCGGCAAAACCCGACAGCTCGCCCACCATGCTGCCGATGGGGGTGCGGGCAACCGAAACGATAACAACGGGATCGTTCATGAGAGCTTCTCCTGGTTGGGAATATCTGGATCGGAAACACGACGGAAGCGAAGCGCCTCCGGGTAGGGAAAAACGTCCTCGAGCACGCCCTCGCGGATACGCGCCTGGCGGGCGCGCCAGAAGCCGGCTTCGAGCAACTCGCCGTGGTGAGCCGTAAACACTGCGCGAATCGCCGGATGCCCGAGGAGAAAGGTGCCGAACTCTTCGGGAAATACATCATTCGGACCCACCGCATACCAGGGCTCGCTCGCCATCTCGTCTTCGGGCGTACGCGCGGACGGCATCTCGCGAAAATTGCAGTCGGTGAGGTAGGCGACCTCGTCATAGTCGTAGAACACGATGCGACCCTGGCGCGTGACACCGAAATTCTTATAGAGCATGTCGCCCGGAAAGATGTTGGCCGCCACCATCTCACGGATGGCGTTGCCGTATTCGATGATGGCGCGCTCGCGCTCGGCCTCGCTCGATCGCTCGAGGTGAAGGTTGAGCGGCGTCATGCGGCGTTCGATATAGAGGTGCCGGATCACCACCGACTCGCCATCGTCTTCGATGAGCGAGGGCGCGGCCTCGCGCAATTCGGCAAGCAGCGCGGGATCAAAGCGCTCGCGCGGAAACGGCACATCAGAATATTCCCAGGTGTCAGCCATGCGGCCCACCCGGTCGTGCAGCTTCACCATCTGGTAACGGCCCTTGATGAACTCGCGCGAGACCTCCTTTGAACGGCGATCTTTGATGAGCTTGAACACGTAGGGAAACGACGGCAGCGTAAACACCGCCATGACCAGCCCGCGAATGCCGGGCGCTGCCACGAAGCGGTCATGCGAGTGGCGCAGATGATGCAGCAGGTCGCGGTAGAAAAGCGTCTTGCCCTGCTTGTGCAGCCCCAGCATGGTGTAGAGCTCGGACTCGGGCTTGGCCGGCATCAGGCTGCGCAAAAAGCGCACATAGGCCGACGGCACATCCATATCCACCATGAAATAGGCGCGCGAGAAATTAAACAGCGCCTCAATCCGGGCCTCGCCAAACAGCATCGCATCGGCATAGGCACGACCGCGTGAATCGCGCAGCCACGGCACCACAAAGGGCCGAACCTCACCATCGTCGATGATGCGGCCGATCAGGTAGGCACCCTTGTTGCGAAAGAAGAGCGTGCGCAGCACCTGAATCTGCCAATCGGCCGCAGGCTCGAACTGCGCGCCGAATTCAGCTGCGAGCGCCCGCTCCATGCGCGCCACATCGCGCTCGGCATCGACATACGGGCAGGCGAGCCCGAGGTCGATCAGAAGCGCGCGGAGCGCCGCGGCAAGGCCCGAGGCATGCGGGTAATAGACCCGCCACGAGGGCGGCTCGGCATCGAGATGCTCGGTGGATACCGCCGGCCGAACGAAAATGAAGTCGTTCCGAAAATAACTCCGGTGCAGGATCTTGGTGCTCACCGAGTTGAAGAACGTCTCGGCAAGTTCAGGCTGGCGATGTTCAGAGAGCGCCGCCACATAGTGGCGCTTGACCTGTGACCAGATGCCCTCGGTGAGCTCGGACTGCGCAAACTCCGATTCCAGTCGCGACACGGCCTCACGCACCCGCAGGTCATAGAACTCGATCCGCTCGCGGGCGAGCCGCCGTATACCGTGCCAGTCACCATGTTCCCAGCGCGCCTTGGCCTGCTGGGCGTTGTAGCGAAAGAGCGCGTAGTGCCGGTCAAAGCCCGCGAGCACCATGGCGGCGATTGCCGCCGCGCGCATCTCGCCCTCGTCAACGCGCGCGGTCGACCGACCGCCCACGGGCTCGCCTGCAGCGACCTGCAAAGGCATGCGTGCGGGATCGGAGGAAGTTGAGCGGGGCATGGCAGCTAACGGTTGAGGGCGGGCGTAGGGGTCGGTGGCTTACCGGGTATCAGCGAACAGTTCGCGGCCAATCAGCATGCGCCGGATC
>CAIPNM010000235.1 GCA_903866395.1 uncultured bacterium | reverse complement strand
AGTACCGATGGGTGCGTACGTGGCGAGCCACTCGACGCTGCCCAGCGCGCGAACCTCGCCCACTTTGGCGGCATCCGGTTCGGCCGACCCGGCGAGCGCTGCGACTGGTTGTTGATTCGCGACGACGCGCGCGCCCGCCACGCGCCCCCCAGCACCGAATGGCAGCCAGTGTGGCAGGGCCGTCGCCCCTTCGACAGCACCGAGCGCTTCGTGCTTTATCGGCGCGCCCAGTGAGCGCGCAGCTGGAGCCCCTCAGCGGACTGCGCCTGCGCCTGCGGCTCCTGAAGATGGCCGCGCCGCTGTTTGTGGCGCAGATCGCGCTGATGATGCAAGGGATCATCGATACCCTGATGGCGGGCCGTCTGTCAGCCGAGGACGTAGCCGGCATCGGGCTGGGCGCGAGCATCTATTTCTCGGTCTACATCGGACTGATGGGTGTGCAACTCGCGCTGGTACCCATCTGCGCGCGGCACCACGGCGCTGACGATGCGAACGCCATCGGTGCCGAGATTCGTCAGGGATACTGGCTCGCCCTGCTGCTGTCGGTACCCGGCTGTGTGCTGCTCGCCTTCACAGACGGTTGGCTGGCGATTGCCAGCCCGCCAGACGAAGTCGCTCAGGTCACGCGCCCCTACCTGGCCGCCGCGGCTGTGGGACTGCCGGCTGCGCTCCTCTTTCGCAATTTTCATGCGTTGGCGGTGGCCACCTCACGGCCTGGCCTGGTGATGGGGCTCAATCTCGCGATGCTGGTTCTCAAGATCCCGGCCAACCTGCTGTTCATGCACGGGTTCTCGCTTGGCGGCATCTTGACCGTGCCCGCCATGGGTGGAGCAGGCTGCGGCGTAGCGTCTGCGCTCCTCGCCTGGATCTCGGCGGGCGCAGCAGCGCTACTGCTCGCCTACGAACCTGGCCTTCAGCGCTATCGCGCGCTGGTTCCGGCTGCGCCATCGCTCGCCTGGATGAAGCGGGCGCTGAAACTCGGGCTGCCGATCGGGGCTACGCAGCTGGTCGAGGTCACCTCGTTCACCTTCATGGCGATCTTTCTGGCTCGTCAGGACGCGGTGGTGGGCGCAAGCCACCAGATCGCTGCGCGACTCGCGGGTCTCACCTACATGATCGGGCTGGCGTTGGGCACGGCCACCAGCACGCTCGCCGCCCAGGCAATCGGCGCCGGTCACCCGCAGCGCGCCCGCGAGGTGGCGCTCACGGGCCTGCGACTTGGAGCGTGGGCAGGTCTTGCCGCGATGACGTTGCTCTACGGGCTGCGCGAGCCACTTTCGGCGCTCTTTAGCACCGATCAGGCGGTGGTGGCCATGGCCGTACCGCTGGTAGCCGTCGTCTGCTTCTTTCACTTCTTCGACAGCGCGCAGACACAGATCACGCTGGTGCTACGCGCCTGGCATGTCACAGCCTCGCCGATGTTCGTACATCTTGCGGCGCTCTGGGGCCTGGGTCTGGGCGGCGGCTGGTGGCTCACCTATGTGTATCCCGAACGCGGGGGGCCATGGGCGGAGTGGCTATCGGGCGCAGCCGGATTCTGGGTGGCTGGTGCAGTGGCGCTCGCCATCGCAACGGTCGGCGTGGCTGCCATCCTGTGGCAGGCCTGGCGCTCGGAGGATAGACCGTTGGCTTCCGAACGCTGAAGCCTAACCGCTTAAGCCCCGACCGCTGCGGCCCCTACCCAGTAAGCCCCCGCCGCTGAGACACCCACCGCCCGGGCGCCCGTGTCACCGCGTCAGGAACTGGCGGGCGGGCTTGCCGGCGCGGCGGCCAGTCCGATGAAGTGTTCACGATAAAACCGCAGTTCATCGATGGACTCAAAGATGTCGGCCAGCGCCGTGTGCGCACCGCGCTTACCAAACTTGCGCGCGACCTCGGGGCGCCAGCGCCGGCAAAGCTCTTTGAGCGTACTCACATCCAGATTGCGATAATGAAAAAACGACTCGAGCCTGGGCATATAGCGGGCCATGAAGCGCCGGTCCTGGCAGATGGAATTGCCGCACATCGGCGACTTGCCCGCCGGCACCCAGGGCGCCAGAAAATCAAGCAGCGCCTGCTCGGCGCTCGCCTCCGACCAGGGTGAGACCCGCACGCGATCGATCAGCCCGGAGCGTTTGTGGGTGCTCTGGTTCCATTGGTCCATGCCACCCAGCACCTCATCGGTTTGCCGGATCGCAAAGGATTCGCTCTGCGCACGCACAGTCAGCGACTCATCGGTGATGACCAGCGCGACCTCGATGATGCGATCATGATCGGGCCGCAGGCCGGTCATCTCCATGTCGATCCAAACCAGCAGCGATTCATCAGGTGCCTGTGACATAATCAATGATCCTCCGGGCGTCATTCTCACACATGCCAGACGCGCACTCCCCCGGCTCTGCCTCCGTTACCTTCACGCTGCTCTTCCTGTCCGCGCTCATCGTGTCCACCTTGCTGCGGCTGTGGCTTGCAGCGCGGCAGGTGCGTCATGTGGCGCGGCATCGTTCCTCGGTGCCTGCCGCCTTTGCAGAGCGCATCACACTCGCCCAGCACCAGCGCGCGGCCGACTACACCGCGGCGCGAGTGCATCTGGGCATTCTCGAGATGCTCGCGCAGGCCGCGTGGTTGATCGTGCTCACTGTGCTGGGAGGGCTCCAGTTTTTCATCATGGCAACCGGGCTCCTGCCCGAGGCCCTCGGCTGGTTGCGCCCGCTTCTGCTGCTTGTCCTGGTAAGCGCCACCAGCGCACTGATCGATATGCCCTTTGCATGGTGGCGCCAGTTCAGACTCGAGCAACGCTTCGGCTTTAACCGGATGACGCCGGCGCTATTCATTGCCGACGCGCTGAAGGGGGCGCTCGTCATGACCGTGCTGGGGCTACCGTTGGCCGCCGCGGTGCTCGCCCTGATGAACGCTGCCGGTCCGTTGTGGTGGCTCTGGGCCTGGTGTGTCTGGATGGGCTTCAATGTTGTGGTGCTGTTGGTGTATCCCACGCTGATCGCGCCGCTCTTTAACCGCTTCGAGCCCTTGCCACAGGGCGAGATCCGCGAACGGGTGGAGCAGCTGCTCGCCCGTACCGGGTTCGCAGCAGGCGGCCTGTTCGTGATGGATGGCAGCCGACGCTCGGCGCATGGCAATGCCTACTTCACCGGCTTTGGCCGCTCGCGACGCATTGTGTTCTTCGACACGCTGCTCAATCAGCTGAACGCCGACGAAATCGAGGCGGTGCTCGCGCACGAGCTCGGGCACTTCCGGCTGAAGCATCTGGTGAAACGGCTGGTGATGATGTCGGCCGCCAGCCTGGCTGCGCTCGCGCTCCTGGGTTGGTTGAGCGAACAAACCTGGTTCTACGAAGGACTGGGCACCTCGCCCGACGGGGTCACCCGCAACGCGGCTGCGCTGCTGCTGTTCATGCTGGTGGTGCCGGTGTTCGGTTTCCTGCTGGCGCCCCTGGGCAGCTGGCTATCACGACGCGATGAATTCGCTGCCGACGCGTGGGCCGCTGCACTCACCGGACCCCAGCCGCTCGCCAACGCGCTGCTCAAGCTCTACCAGGACAACGCGGCCACACTCACCCCTGATTCGCTCTACTCGGCGGTTTACGACTCCCATCCGCCTGCCCCGCAGCGAATTGGCCGACTGCTTGCTGCCGGCCCCGCACAGCCGGGCTCAGTGACTGCCTCGGCGCCTGCTTGAACCAGACCGCCGGTACCGTCATCGCCTCGCACGGCCGCCAACTTCTGGTGGCCGTCGACGGTGAGGCCGCCTCCCCCCGCGAGGCAGTCACCCGTGGACGCCGCAGCGACTGCTGTGTTGGCGATCGCGTCACCCTCACCCTGATCGGTGACCGCCAGGCGGCCATCGAGCAGATCCTGCCGCGCACCAACCTCGTGATGCGAAGCGACGCCGGCCGTAGCAAAGCCCTGGCCGCCAATGTGGATCGGGTTGCAGTGGTGGTGAGTGCCGAGCCCCCGTTCTCCGAAGAACTCCTGATGCGTGTACTGGCGGTGGCGGCCAACGAGGAGATCCCCGCCATGATCGTGGCCGGCAAGTGCGATCTTCGCGAGGCGCATGCACAGATAGAGCCCCGGCTCGCGCTCTACGAATCGCTGGGCTGGCCTGTGGTGCGAATCAGCGTGCGTGCCGAGCCCGAGGCCAGCCTCCGCGCGCTCGTGCCGCTATTGGGCGGTCAACGTACCCTGCTGCTGGGCCAGAGCGGCATGGGCAAGTCCACGCTGGTGAATTTGCTGGTGCCGCACGCCGATCAGGCCACCCGCGAAATTTCGGTGGCACTCTCGAGCGGTCGCCACACCACCAGTTTCTGTCGAATGTTCGGCCACAGCGAGCGACTGCCCGAGGGCTCCACTGTGATCGACTCGCCGGGGTTCCAGCTGTTTGGCATTGCCCACCTGTCGCGCTCGCAGCTGATGCACGCGCTGCCCGATTTCCGGCCGCTGTTGGGCCAGTGCCGGTTCAGTAACTGCCTGCATCGGGAAGAGCCAGGCTGTGCCGTGCACGCGGGCATCCGGTCAGGTCAAGTGGATGAACGAAGGCATCAGCTTTACCTGTCGATGCTGCACGACTCGCTCAGCTAAAGCGCAGCTACTGTCCCAGCCAGGCCGCAACGCTCACCATGGCAAACAGGCCGGCCCAGAGAATGACGGATCTCCACACCAGTCCGACAGCGCTTCGCAGGCCGCCCGCGTCGGGCGCCACGCCCTGCCACTCGAACCCCTGATCGCCCGAGGCCCAGCGCGCCTCCAGCGCAGGCTCGGCAATGCGCATACCGAGCGCCCCTCCCCCCGCAGCCAGGAGCAGCGCACGCTGTTCGCTGCCGGTGCCGGCAGCGACTGCGCCCCGCCAGCAGAACACCGCATCTTCGAAGTTACCGACGATCGCAAAGCCCGCCGCCGAGAGCCGGACTGGCAGCCAGTCGATCAGTTTGTAGAGCACACCGGCCGCAGCGCCATAGGGCTCATTCACCTTGGACTCGCCGTGGGCAACGGGCGAATCCCAGCGACGGGCGAGCGACTCGGCCAGCCGGTAGAGAACGGGTCCGATCGGACCCGGCAGGATCATGTACCAGAAGAGCGGCGCGAACACGTGACGGTGTGAAGCGACCAGCGCGTGGGCGATGGCGAGGCGGCACACCACCTCCACCGAGGCGTCACGCGCAGGCATGTCGATCCGGTCATCGGACGACGAAGTTGCGAGCCAACGCTCGAGTACCCGCCGCGCGCCGGGCAGGTCGTCGGCGGCCAATACCACCTGAATTTCGGTGAATGCGTGGCTGAACTGCCGAAAACCCACGGTGAGGTAGAGCACCAGAATATGGAAGATGACCACGGCCGTGGGGTGGATTTGCGCAGCTACCCAGTCCCCCAGCCCGACCAGTCCGAGCGTGACCACGGCCATCAGCGCCCAGCCGATGGCACCATGCTGACGCTGGCCGGCGTCGGTGCTGCCGCGGATCAGATCAGCGAGCCCGCCGACCAGCCGATGGGCCGCGTTGTCGGCCGGCAACGGACGGACCTGCTCAATCAGCAACGCGATGACCAGTGCGATGAATCCCACGATCAGACCGTCTCAGGCAGAAAGCATGCGATAGAGGTTGCGAAGCATGGCCGCGGTGGCACCCCAGATGAAGTATTCCACTTCAGTGTCAGGCGAACGCCAGGGCATGGCAAAGAACAAACGTTCACCGTCGTCCGACAGGATACGACGACGCTGATGATGTTGCGGGTTCATCAGAAATTCGAGAGGGACTTCGAAGACATCAGCCACCTCGTTGGGATCAGGCTTCAGATCGAACCCTGGCTCAAGCAGACCGACCACCGGAGTGACCCGAAAACCGGTTCCGGTGACGTACTCGGGCATGGTGCCAATGACCTCGATTCGCGCGGATTCGAGCCCCACCTCTTCATGCGCCTCGCGCAGCGCAGTCTCAAGTGGCGATCCGTCCTGTTCGTCCTGGCGCCCGCCTGGAAAGGCTACCTGACCTGAATGCCGCCTCAGGTGAGCGGTACGGCGCGTGAGCAGAACCGTAGGCTGAGAGCGATGCTGAACAATCGGCACCAACACTGCTGCCGGGCGCGAGCTGTCGAGCAGTCCCGAGCGGTCCGACAACAGTTCGGGTTCCCAGGCCGGGGGACTGGCAAAGCGGCTTCGCAACGCCGGCGCGAGCAGGCGATCAGGCGGAACCGGAGGCAGCCGCTCATCGACCACGACCACCGGCCACTGACGGGGATCGACCATGGCAGGCTGCGTGGGCCGGGCCTCAGGGGCAGACCCGGCCAACCCCGACAGCGATCAGGCGGACTTTGCCGCGCTCGGGCTGGCTTTGCCCGTGAGCTTTTCGCGGATACGCGCCGACTTGCCGGAACGGCTGCGGAGGTAGTACAGCTTCGCGCGACGTACATCGCCCCGGCGCTTGACTTCGATGCTCGCGATCAGCGGCGAGTAGAGCTGGAACGTACGCTCAACGCCTTCGCCCGACGAGATCTTGCGGACGATGAACGAAGAGTTGAGACCGCGATTGCGCTTGGCGATGACCACGCCCTCGTAGGCCTGAACCCGCTTGCGCGCGCCTTCAACCACGTTGACGCTGACGATGACTGTATCGCCGGGCGAGAAAACAGGAATTTTCTTGCCCAGACGGGCGATTTCTTCCTGCTCGAGCTGCTTGATGAGATCCATTGAATACTCCTTAAGCCATCGTCGCGGGCCTCTGCAGCGGCGCCGGCGCCGGGTAAACCCGAACTGCGCGAGCCATCTGCAAGAGCTTGCGGTGCCACGAGGACACACGCTCGCGGGTGCTGAATCCCGAAGGATCCACCCGGGCCATGCGAGAGGATGGGAAACCAGAAGGCGGCGAGGAATCCGGAAGAACGACTGACGATCGGATTGCCCTGCCATCACGCCCTCTGCCCTGATCTCAGGATTTTTACTCCAGAGAACCCGCGATTCTAAGCTGAAACCGCTCAGTGAGGCAAAACCTGACCCGAGATGAAGGCCTCGTCGGCTGCGCTCAGCCGCCCGTCACGACGCGCCGCTTCGAGGAGGTCGGGGCGCTTTCTGAGTGTGGCGAGCAGCGCCTGCTCACGGCGCCAGCGGGAAATACGCTCGTGATGCCCGGAGAGCAGCACCTCGGGAACCGAGAGGCCGTCGAACAACTCGGGGCGAGTGTAGTGCGGACAATCCAGGATGCCCGCAGCAAACGATTCCTGTTCGGCCGAGTTCGAATCGTTGAGTGCGCCAGGCAAATGACGAACCGCAGCGTCCATCATCATCATCGCGGGCAACTCCCCGCCGGAGACAACGAAGTCGCCGATCGACCACTCATCATCGACATGGCGGTCGAGGAGTCGCTGATCGATCGCCTCGTAGCGACCCGCGATCAGGATCGCCCCCGAAGACGACGCCAGCTCGCGCGCTCGTGCATCGGTAAAGCGCTTCCCCTGCGGCGACAGCGCAATGACCGGCGCCGCGCCCACGCCCGCCCCGAGCCGGTCGGCGCGCACTGCGGCGATGGTCTCAGACAGCGGCTGCGCGAGCATCACCATGCCAGGGCCGCCCCCATAGGGACGATCATCAACCGTCTTCCAGGCGTCGCGGGTGAAGTCGCGCGGATTCCAGCAGCGCAGCTGCCATAGCCCTCGCTGTAGCGCGCGCGCGGTGATGCCGTGACGCGTGATCGCGTCGGCCATGTCGGGGAACAGCGTGATGAGATCGAATCGCAGCACGTGATCACCCACTACCAGTCGGCGTGCCAGTCGACCCGGATGAGGCGGGCTTCGAGATCGACTGCGACGATGTAGTCACCCACGAACGGAACCAGCCGCTCGCGCTCGCCATCAACGACGATCAGGATCGGATGCGCGCCGTGATCATCGAGCGCGCTGACCGACCCCAGCGCGGCGTCGTTCTGACCCCGCACGGCACAGCCGATCAGGTCGATCCAGTAATACTCGCCCTCGGCGGGCTTGGGGAACTCAGCGCGACTGACATGCACCTCAAGCCCCTTTAAGGCTTCGGCCGCAGTCCGGTCAGAGACCCCATGGGCCTGCGCAACGAGCGTATCGCTATGGATTCGACAGCGGGTGATTCGGTATTCCCGGGCAACAGCGTCTGCAGGTAACCCCGCTCGCACACCCGTCACGCGCTCAGGCGCCGACACCAGCCACCAGCGCCGCGCCGTACGCAGCACGGAGTCGTGCAGCGAATTGAAAGGCTCAACCTTGAAACTACCGGCGATCCCCCATGCGCCGCGAACCCGCCCCACTGCAATGGTGTCGGCGGGCATCCCGGATAAGGTCCCTGCGGTAGGAACCTCGCGGTCAGGAGAAGTCGGGCTCACGAATTCGCCGGATACGGATCGAATCGGAGCGGGGCCAGGCGCTTAACGAGGCGCCCCGGCCGGCAGCGCACGCGAGACTCAGGCGGCTGCGGGAGCGCTGGCAGCCTGCAGCTTGATGAGGCGCTGAACCGCAGGCGACACCTGTGCGCCGTGGTTAACCCAATGCTCAATGCGGGCCATTTCGATGCGAACCGGGATGTCTTTACCCGAGGCGATCGGGTTATAGAAACCAATGCGCTCGATAAACCGGCCGTCTCGGCGGTTTTGGCGGTCAGTAGCAACGATGTTGTAGAACGGACGCTTCTTGGCGCCGCCACGGGAAAGACGGATCACAACCATCGGATCGATCCTTAAAAGGCATTTATTGGAGGAAACCGAGCATTCTAGCGTGGGCATCTCGTGGCCGCAAATTAAAGGGGCTTGATGCGCGCTCGAGTGCAGGCGCAGCCAGCCGGCCCGAGGGGACACAGGCTTCACCCGATGGGCGGGCGAAGGGTGGAACGGAACGCCGCGCGCCCCTGGCGCTTCCTGCAAACGGTTCGCATCCGATCGCACCGCGGCAGGCCATGCCGCACCGTCTGCTACATTGCCGCCGCGAACTCATCGGAGCCTGATATGCCTCGCGTCCCCTACCTACCCGCCGACCTGCGTGAACCCGCTGAAATCGTTGATGCCGTGCGCGCTCGACGCGGCGGTCACCTGCTCAATCTTGACCGGATGCTGCTGCATAGCCCGGAACTCGCACGCGGCTGGAACGCGCATCTGGGTGCAGTCCGCACCCGAATGTCGGTTTCACCGCGACTGCGCGAGATCGCCATTTGCGTGGTGGCGGTACTGAACGACGCGGAATACGAATTCATGCATCACGCGCCAGAGCTCCTCGCCGCGGGCGGCAGTCAGGCTCAGGTCGATGCGCTGCGCCAGCCTGACGAAGCGATGGCAAATGCCGCGCTGTTTGACGAAACCGAACGCGCCACGATCGAGCTCACCATCGAAATGACCCGCAATGTTCGCGTGCGCAACGGGCTCACCGAATCGCTCAATGCCCGCCTTGGCACGCAGCACACGGTGGAACTGGTGGCAGCCATTGCCGCCTATAACATGGTGTCGAGGCTTCTGGTGGCGCTGGGCGTGGAGCCCGAATAGCCCCCCGCACCGTCTCAGAACTGGACGTCTTCCAGCGCCAGCGCACCGGCCGCGCCGCTCACGATCGAGTGGCGTAGCGCCGCGGCCTGCGACAGAATGTGATCGGCGAAAAATCTTGCCGTGCCGATCTTCGCGCTCAGGAATGCGGCATCGCCCTCGCCGGCATCGAGCAGCCGGCGAGCAGCCAGCGCAGCTCGCGCGAGCTGCCATCCGCCCAGCACCACACCGGCAAGCTTGAGGTAGGGCACGGACCCGGCGAACACCGCCCGAACGTCGCTGCGTGACGACGCCACAATGAAAGCCACCGCTTCTTCCAGCGACTGCGCGCCCGCGGCGAGCGCATTGCGGATGGCGCCGAGGTCGCCGTCCCGCCCTTCAAGTTCCTTCAGGGTCTCGCCCATCGCTGCGATCAGGGCACGCGCCACCGCACCGCCATCGCGCGCGGTCTTACGTCCGATCAGGTCATTGGCCTGAATGGCCGTGGTGCCTTCATAGATGGTGAGGATCCGGGCATCGCGGTAATACTGCGCAGCGCCGGTTTCTTCGATAAAGCCCATGCCGCCATGCACCTGTACGCCAAGCGAGGCGACTTCCAGCGACATTTCGGTGGACCACCCCTTCACGATGGGCACCAGGAACTCATACACCGCCATGTTCCGCTTGCGGGTCTCGGCATCGGCAGCATGGTGCCCCGCATCGCAGGCAGCGGCCGCCACATAGGCAAGCGACCGCGCGCCTTCGGTGAGCGCGCGCATGGTCATGAGCATGCGGCGTACATCGGGGTGGCGAATGATGGCCACCGGCGCGGCGGAGCCCGCGACATCGCGGCTTTGAACCCGGTCACGCGCGTAAGCCACCGCCTTTTGATAGGCGCGATCGGCAACCGCAACGCCCTGCATACCCACCGCAAAGCGGGCTGCGTTCATCATGACGAACATGTATTCGAGGCCACGGTTTTCTTCGCCCACCAGATAACCGATTGCGCCCTCACCGACATCGCCTTGGCCGTCGCCGTAGATGAGAACTGCCGTGGGGCTTGCCTTGATGCCGAGCTTGTGTTCGATCGACGTGCACCAGACGTCGTTACGCGCACCGGGCTTGCCGTCTGCGTTCACCAGAAACTTTGGAACGATGAAAAGCGAAATACCTTTGACGCCCTCGGGCGCCTCCGGAGTGCGGGCGAGCACCAGATGGACGATGTTCTCGGCCATGTCGTGTTCGCCATAGGTGATATAGATTTTTTGTCCGAAGACACGATAGGTGCCATCGGGCTGACCCACCGCACGCGTGCGCACCTGGGCCAGGTCCGAGCCTGCCTGCGGCTCGGTGAGATTCATGGTGCCGGTCCAGCGGCCCTCGATCATGGGAGGAATGAAGGTCGCCTGCTGCTCGCTGCTGCCCGCGGTGAGGAGGGCTTCGATGGCACCATCGGTGAGCAGGGGGCACAGCGCAAACGACAGACTGGCCGCGTTCAGCATTTCAACGCAGGGCGTGCCAATGACCTTGGGCAGGCCCTGCCCGCCAAATTCGACCGGATGCTGAATGCCCTGCCAGCCCGCCTGCGCATAGGCGCGAAACGCGTCGACAAACCCCGGACTGGTGGTGACCACGCCGTTCTGAAGGCTGGACGGGTGCAGGTCAGAGGGCCAGTTAAGTGGCGCCACGACGCCCTCGTTGAACTTCGCGCACTCTTCGAGCACGGCGGTCGCGGTGTCGAGGCCTGCGTCTTCGAGACCGGGCAGCTGCGAGACCGCACCAATGCCGGCAACATGCTCAAGCGTGAACAGGATGTCTTTCAGCGGAACCGAATAACTCATGTCGCTTCTCCGGGTGCAGCAGGCGGTGCCAACAGGGAGGCTGCGGCCAAACGCCGCCTCGATCAGCCGAGTTCCTGGACGATCTCGGGAACAGCCTGGAACAAATCGCCCACGAGGCCATAGTCAGCCACGCCGAAGATCGGCGCCTCTTCGTCTTTGTTGACAGCGACGATGACCTTGCTGTCCTTCATGCCGGCGAGGTGCTGAATCGCGCCCGAGATGCCGATGGCGACATAGAGCTGCGGCGCCACGATCTTGCCGGTCTGTCCGACCTGCCAGTCGTTGGGTGCATAGCCCGCATCGACCGCGGCGCGCGAGGCACCCAGCGCAGCGCCGAGCTTATCAGCGAGCGGATCGAGAATCTTGAAGTTGTCGGCCGACCCCATGCCACGGCCACCTGAGACCACGATCTTGGCGCCGGCGAGCTCGGGACGGTCGGACTTGGCCACCTCGCGCCCCACGAAGCTCGAGCGGCCGGTGTCGGCCACGGCTGCCAGCGCCTCAACGGCCGCAGCGCCACCCTGAGCAGCCGCATCAAAACCGGTGGTACGCACGGTAATGACCTTCACCGCATCGGCGGACTGTACGGTGGCGATGGCATTGCCTGCGTAGATGGGACGGGTGAAGGTATCGGGCGAGACCACGCTGATGATGTCGGAGATCTGCGCCACGTCGAGCCGCGCCGCCACCCGGGGCAGAATGTTCTTGCCGTGCGCGGTGGCCGGAGCCAGGATGTGCGAGAAGCCCGAAGCCACAGCCAGCGCCTGCTCAGCCACGTTCTCGGCCAGTTGGTCGGCGAGGTGGGGCGCGTCGGCAACCAGCACGCGGGAGACACCCTGCACCGCAGCCGCGGCCTGCGCGGCGGCAGAACAGCCCGATCCGACGATCAGCACCGCAACCTCACCGCCGCATTGCGCGGCCGCAGTGATGGTGTTGAGGGTGGCCGCCTTAAGCGTGGCGTTGTCGTGTTCGGCGATGACCAGTGCTGCCATGGTGCGTTCCTTCGATCTTGCAGGGGTACGGTATGGAAAAAACGGATTCGAGAGCGAACTCAGCCCGGGATCAGATCACCTTGGCTTCGTTCTTCAGTTTGTCGACCAGCGCTTTCACGTCGGCCACCTTGACGCCCGCTTTGCGTCCGGGTGGCTCGCTCACTTTCAGAGTGCGCAGCCGCGGGGCAGGGTCAACGCCCAGATCGGCAGGCTTGAGCACATCAAGCTGCTTTTTCTTCGCCTTCATGATGTTGGGCAGCGTGACATAGCGTGGCTCGTTCAGGCGCAGATCGGTGGTGACCACCGCAGGCAGCGCGATAGACAGGGTTTCGAGACCCCCATCCACCTCACGGGTGACCTTGGCGCGGCCGTCGGCGATGTCGACCTTGGACGCAAATGTGGCCTGAGCCATGTTGCCAAGCGCTGCCAGCATTTGCCCGGTCTGGTTGGCATCGTCGTCGATCGCCTGCTTGCCCAGGATGACCAGCTGCGGCTGCTCGCGATCGCAGACCGCCTTCAGAAGCTTCGCCACTGCAAGCGGCTGTAGCTCGACGTCGGTTTCCACCAGAATGGCGCGGTCAGCGCCAATGGCCATGGCGGTACGCAGCGTTTCCTGGCAGGCCTGCAGGCCACAGGACACTGCGATGACCTCGGTCGCCACGCCCTTTTCCCTGAGTCTGACCGCTTCCTCGACACCGATTTCGTCGAACGGGTTCATTGACATCTTGACGTTGGCGATGTCGACCCCGGACTGGTCGCTCTTCACGCGGACCTTGACGTTGTAGTCGACGACCCGCTTGACGGCTACGAGAACTTTCATGAGAACTCCGGCTGGGGTCCTGTGGCCGGACCCGTCTTTGATTGGAAAATGAACGGTCGGAATTATACGGTGCGCGGGCCGATCGACTCTCGCAGGGCCGCGCACCCCAAGCAAGCGCCCCGAATGGGCCCATCCGCCGGAGTCCGATCGCCACGGCATGCGCTGGACAAGCCCAGGGCGCCCCCCCACAATTCGCGCTCGCTAGCGGGTCCAGCCTCGTCTATTGCCTGACGGTGCGCCCCAGCGGTCCACTTTCGCGGTCGATCTGGTCGGTAGCAAACCGGCGCCAATCGCCCGAATCACCCCGATTCAGTCAAGGAGACTTAGATGGGAACCATGCTCACCCTCAAGGCGTCGGACGGCGTTTCAATTGGCGCCTACCGCGCCGACCCCGCCGGCAAATCCCGCGGCGCGCTGATCGTATGCCAGGAAATTTTCGGCGTGAACCAGCACATTCGCTCGGTCTGCGACCGCTACGCAGAGGCGGGCTACACAGCACTCGCTCCGGCATTCTTCGATCGCGCCGAGGCCAACGTGCAGCTTGGCTACACCCCCGATGACATCGCACGCGGCCGCTCCATCATGCAGAAGCTGCAACTCGACAACGCCGTTCTCGACGTCAAGGCAGCGGTCGCGCTGCTCGCGTCAGTCGGCAAGATCGGAATCGTCGGCTACTGCTGGGGCGGTACCGTAGCCTGGGCCGCTGCCACCCGTGTTGACGGACTCGCCTGCTCTGCGCCGTACTACGGCGGTGGCATTGCTGGCCTCGCCGCGGAGAAAGCGCGCTGCCCGGTGGAAATGCATTTCGGCGAAACCGACCATGCCATCCCGATGACCGATGTCGACAAGGTTCGCGCTGCGCAGCCTGGCATCACGGTGTATGTGTACCCGGCCGGCCACGGCTTCAACTGCGATGAGCGGGGGTCTTTCGACGCGGCCAGCGCGAAACTGGCTACCGAGCGCACGCTCGCCCAGCTCGCCCGTCACGTCGGCTGAGCACCCGCCGGGGGCGGTGCGCCCCGGCGTGGGCCCTGAGTCGCCAGCGGACGTCCTGAGTCCACGGCGGGGCCCGGCGCCGAGAGCGGGGGTTTGCGCCCCCGCAGGCGCCCTGCATCGACGACGCGACGCGGGGCCGTCAGGCGCCCCAGCTGGGTTTGCGCTTCTCGATAAACGCCTGCACGCCCTCGAGCGCAGCCTCGTCCATCATGTTGCAGGCCATGGTCTGACCCGCCAGCTGATAGGCCGCGTCAGTACCCATCTCCAGCTGGCGATAAAACAACGACTTGCCCATCGCCAAGGCCACAGCCGGCTTGGTCATGATCTGTGCAGCCAGATTGGCGATCTCGTCATCGAGCCGATCAGGCGCTACCACCCGATTCACCAGCCCCCGATCGCGCGCCTCGGTAGCCGAGATGAATTCGCCGGTCACCAGCATCTCGAACGCCTGCTTACGATTCACGTTGCGCCCGAGCGCCACCGACGGCGTTGAGCAGAAGAGGCCCAGGTTCACCCCCGACACCGCGAACTGGGCGGTGTCCGCCGCCACCGCCAGATCACACGTGGCCACCAGCTGACAGCCCGCTGCGGTCGCGAGCCCGTGCACCCGGGCAATCACCGGCTGCGGCATCGCCTGAAGCGTTCGCATCATCTTGGTGCACTGAGCAAACAGCCGCTGATAGAAAGCTTCGCTTGGCGACGCCCGCATCTCGCGCAGATCATGCCCTGCGCAGAACGCCCGCCCCGCTCCCGCCAGCACCACCACCCGGATGTCCTGATCGGCGGCAAGCGCATCGAGCTGGGTTTGCAGCGCGGCGATCATGGCCGATGACAGCGCATTGAACTGCGCGCCGCGATTCATGACCAGCGTCGCCACCCCGCCTTGCCGCCTGACCTCGACCAGTGCGGGTTCGCCTTGGATTTGACTGACCACTGCTGACATGAGCATCTCCCTCGGTGCTGTACGGGCGTATCAGCCCCGATTATCCGACTCGACCCAGCGGCTCACAACTGGCCCACGGTTTCGGCAGAGCCCGAGTGCCGTGCGAGAATCCCGTCCATGCGACCCCTGCTCCATTTCCGACCCTTCAAAGCGCTTGCCGTGCTGGCCGTCTTGGCCGGGCTGATGCCAGGCGGCATTTCCGCCCAGACCACTGATTCCGCGCGTCGCGAAGCCGAGACCCGCGAAATCGATTACTCAGCACGCGCCGATGTGCGCGCTTTTGTCCGCGAACTCGTTACCCAGCACGGGTTCGATCAGGACGAACTGCTCAAGCTGTTCGCGCAGGTGCGTTATCAGGCGCGCGTCGTGTCCCTCATGACACCGCCCCCGCCCACCACCAAGCGCTCCTGGACCGCCTATCGCGCCCGCGTGCTCGACCCGGTCAGGGTGGAGGTCGGGCTCGCCTTCTGGCGCGAGCATCAGGAGTCGCTCCGCAGGGCCTCTGAGCGCTACGGTGTGCCGCAGGAAATCATCGTCTCGATTATTGGCATCGAAACCATGTACGGCCGCTACACCGGCAACTTCCGGGTTCTGGACACGCTCACTACGCTTGCGTTCGACTATCCGCGCCGCGCCGAATTTTTCCGCAGCGAACTCGAGCAGTTCCTGTTGCTCATCCGCGATCAGCGACTCGATCCGCTCGGCCCGCGCGGCTCCTACGCGGGCGCCATGGGGGTTCCCCAATTCATGCCGGGCAGCATCCGGCGCCACGCGGTCGACTTCGACGGCGACGGCCGGATTGACCTCATGCGCAATGTGGGCGATGCGGTGGGCTCAGTGGCGAGCTTTCTGGTCAACCACGGCTGGCGCACGGGCGAACCCACCCATTTCTCGGTCCGGCTTGCCGATGAGTCCAAGGTTGCGCCGCTGATCGAAGCGGGCATCGAACCCAAGCTCACCCTGTCCCAGCTGGCGGCCTACGGCATCAGCAGCCCCCAGACCGTGCCACCCGCCATGCCGCTCGCCCTCATTGATCTTCCCAATGGCGATGAGCCCACGGTCTACACGCTGGGTGCACCAAACTTTTATGTGATCACCCGCTACAACCGCTCAAGCTTCTACGCCATGGCGGTTATCGACCTCGCCACCGAACTGCGAAACGCGCGCAACTAAGGCTAGACGGAGCGAGTGGCGCGCATCAGGTGGCGCTGCGGCGTCTGAGCGCCATCACCACCCCGGTGGTCACAATCAGCGCCATCCCGACAAGCGACAGCGCGTCGGGAAAGGCGCCGAAAAATATCAGGCCCGTCACCAGCGAACAGGCGGCGTGCGCATAGCT
>CAIPNM010000234.1 GCA_903866395.1 uncultured bacterium | reverse complement strand
GGTCGCCCGCAACATCGCCCAACTGCTTGAGAACCAGTTCGCCGACCGGCCGCGGGAGTGGCGTCCCTTGATCTACTGCTGGCGAGGCGGAAACCGCTCCGGTGCGCTCGCAACCGTCCTGTCTCGAATCGGTTGGCGGGTGAGTCTCCTTGAGGGTGGATATAAGGCATTCCGGCACCGCGTGATCGACGACCTCGAAAAACTCCCCACCACACTCCAATTCCGAGTCATCGCCGGGCGAACCGGCTGCGGCAAGAGCTTGCTCCTGGATGCGCTCGCCGCACGGGGCGCGCAGGTCCTCGATCTGGAGGCGATCGCGCGTCATCGCGGCTCGGTATTGGGTCGAATGCCTGGCGAACCACAGCCTGGACAGCGTCACTTCGAAACCCTGCTCTGGGAACGGCTGTCAACATTCGACCCAAAGCAACCCGTGTTTGTCGAGTCGGAAAGTCGTCGAATCGGCACGTGTCATTTGCCTGAGACGCTGACGCTAGCGATTAGACAGGCTCCGTGCGCGGTGCTGGAGGCAGAGCTCGATCGCCGCAGCCAACTGCTGATCGACCAGTACAGCCATTTTATCGAGCAGCCCGACACACTCGACGCGCAACTGAATCGACTCACCGAGGTGCATGGGCGCAACACCATTGAAGCGTGGCGCTCGCTGCTCAATGACGGCCGGTTTAACGAACTAGTGCAGCGTCTGCTGAATGAACACTACGACCCTACCTACGACCGTTCAATGAACCGCAACTTCACCCGCTTGCACGAGGCTAGCGTGTTCAGGCTAGACCCCACCCATGCCGCCGCGATCGACGAGGTAGCGACCTCACTGCTGACTGGCGTTACTTCCGAGTCGTGACAGCGAGCGAGTGATGTCGGTGCGTGATTTTCGCGCCTCGAGGAAATCCGCGACGTCCTGTTGAGCGGTCAGCTGCTCGAGCTGCGCACGCAGCTCGATCGCGCGCTTTTCAACGGCGTCCGCACTCGCTTCGGTGACCCTGCGGATTTCATAAATCGCGTAACCCTGCTCACCCATATCGACGCCGACCAGCGAGGGTAGCTTCGCTACCCCAGCCTTGAAAATTGCGTCCATGGCGGGCGCGGGCACTGGACCTTGCGTGGAGCGGGTCAAGTCCTGCCCGCTGGAGAACCCCTCACGCCCTGCGCCCTCACGCAACGCTTTCAGCCGCTCTTCACCTGCCCGCACTGCAAGCTTCTTCGATTCATCGCGAACAATGGCTTGGCGGACGTCATCGCGCACCTCATCAAAGGGCTTCTGTCGCACTGGCTGGTGATCAACCATGCGTGCAGCGATGATTCGTCCCGCGCCAGCATCGACCGCCTCAGTATTGCGCCGCGAAGCGATCGAATCGCGGGCGAAGAGCGCCGCGAGCAAACGCGGATGATTGAGTGGATGCTCACGCGGCAACGACGCAAGACCGCTGCGACCCACCCCGACCGCCTGTTCGAGTTTGAGTCCGAAGCGCTCCGCGGCGGGTTGGAGGGTATCAGGCTGTTCATAGACGAGATTGCCGAAGGCATCGGCGTCCTCGGCGAGCTTTCGCGATGCCTGCGCGCGCCGAACTTCAGCAAGAATTTCGTCTCTAGCCTCCGCGAGGGTACGACCCCTTGAAGGACGAATGTCGGTGACCTCGATGAGGTGCAAGCCAAATTCGGTTTCCACCGGACCAATCACTGTGCCCTTTGCAGCCATGAAGGCGGCGTCAGCGAAGGCCGCTGTCATCATCTCGCGGGTGAAGAAATCGAGGTCGCCGCCCTGACGCGCCGACCCCGGATCCTGAGATTCCGTGCGGGCGAGATCCTCAAATTTTGCGCCCTTCTTCAAGCGAGCGAGCAGGTCAGCCGCGCGCGCCTGAGCGGCATCACGATCTGCCTTGGATGCATCCGGCGTCACGCGCAGCAAAATGTGCCGGGCACGCCGCTCTTCAGGCAAGCTGTAGCGCTTGCGATTCTGTTCGTAAAACGCAGCAATGTCGGCATCGGCAATGCTGATTCGGGAGGCAAGCGCGTCTGCATCGAGCACAACGTATTGCACCGTGGCGGTCTCAGGCATTTGAAAGGCCGCCGGTTGATCGTCATAGAACTTGCGCAGCTGCGCGTCATCGGGCTGCACCTTGCCGGCGAAGTCCTCAGGCTTGAATGCAAGCTCGGCCACTTCGCGAACCTCAGACAACAGCGTCGCAAGCCGTTTGAGCAGCGCAAGCGGAACGATGGCCGACTGGGACAAGGCATCGGGAATTTCCCGCATGGCCACATCACGGCGCAACTCGGATTCAAAATAGGGCTCGCTCCGGCCCCGGGCATTCACATAGGCGCGGTAACGCTCAATATCGAAGCTGCCATCAGGGCGTGCGAGTCCAGGTAGCGCAAGAATGGCCTCACGCACTCTCTCATCGCTCACCACGATTTTGCGATCCCGCGCATGCACAGCAAGAACGCGCTGATCGATCAGGCCCTCGAGAATGTCGCGCCGAGCAGCGGGCGTATCGAACATCTGAGGATCCACCGCAGCACCGAACATCTGCCGAATGCGGTCAAACTGTTCGCGTTGCGCCTGCTCGAATTCGGCGCGCGTGACGGGCTCACCATCGACACGCGCCAAGTTGTCGCCATCGGAGAACATCCGGTCATAACCCTGGATGCCAAAGAAGGCAAAGGCAGGGAAGATCAGAACAACAATAATGAACAGCAGAATTCGCTGATGCTTGCGAACCGAATCGAACATGGTTTCGTCCGATCGCCGGTGGCGACAAGAATGTGAGGCAAAAAAAGAGGGCGAACTTTCGTTCGCCCTCGGGACTTGGCGGAGTGGACGGGACTCGAACCCGCGACCCCCGGCGTGACAGGCCGGTATTCTAACCGACTGAACTACCACTCCTGGTACTACTTACAGTGTCTGCAAGACGACCCGGCGAACCACTTCGAATGCAGACAACATCCTGACTCAACCGCAAAACTTCAAGACCTGGTGGGTGCTGAGAGGCTCGAACTCCCGACCTACGCCTTGTAAGGGCGCCGCTCTACCAACTGAGCTAAGCACCCGGTCGAGCAAAACCGCGATTATAGGGAAAAGATAAGAGCACCGCAAACCGAATCGCTCCGCTGCGCGCTCGAGATTTGATCCTGTTCAGTTGATCGCGTCTTTGAGGGCCTTGCCAGGCCGAAACTTTGGCACATTGGCCTTCTTGATCTTGATGGCGGCGCCGGTTCGCGGATTCCGCCCGGTACGCGCAGCACGCTTACCTACTGCAAACGTGCCGAATCCCACCAGGGTCACGGTACCGCCCTTCTTGAGCGTGGTACGGACCGCACCGATCAGCGCATCGAGCGAGCGGCCAGCCGCTGCTTTGGAGATGTCGGCTTGTTTTGCGATGTGCTCGATCAGTTCGTTCTTGTTCACTATGGTCCCCTTGTCACACGATAAAAAACGCCGGCCACAGAAAAGCTGCGTGCCGACGCGGAAAAAAAATGAGCGCGTATTAAATCGCTGGCGAACGCGGCTGTCAATCGAACCGCGTCACCGCAGTCGAATGCTCACCGCAGGCTGAATCCACGCGCTCATGAGACATGTTGGACGGCTGACGCTCTTCGATGCGCGCCATCATGAACCGCGCAGCCCAGCCTCGCGAATCAGGCGTCCGCGGGCAGAAAACTCGCGCTCGACCACCCCGGCAAGCTCGGCTGGATCGCTCGCCACCACAATGAGCCCTCCCGCTGCCAGTTTGTCCCGACTTTCCTGGTCTGAGATTGCACGACGAATTTCGCTGCTCAACCGCATTTGTATGGGGGCTGGCAGATTTGCAGGCGCGAAAAACGCGAGCCATGAACTCATCTCGAACCCAGCATAGGTTTCCCCAATGGTCGCGACATCCGGCAAGCCTGGATAGCGCGAAGCGCTGGTCACCGCGATGGCGCGAAGCCGGCCAGATTGCACATGCGGAAGAATGGTGATCGCGCTTGCGAACACCATGGAGATCTGTCCACCAATGAGGTCCGCAATGGCGGGTGCGCCGCCCTTGTAGGGCACGTGAACAAAAGAGGCCCCGGAGCGCTCACGCAGCAATTCGCCTGACAGGTGATGGGGCGACCCGGCTCCCGAGCTGCCGAAGCCGCCCTTGTCCGGGTTCCGGCGTAGCCATTCAACCAACTCCGGTAGCGTGCGTGCTGGCACACCAGGGTGGGTGACCAGCACGATCGGATTGGCCGCCGCAAGCGTGAGCGGTGTGAAGTCGCGAATCGGGTGATAGCTCGGCGTCGCGGTCATGTGCGTGCTGGAGGCATGCGTGGAATCGGTGCCGAGCAAAAAAGTGTAGCCGTCAGGGGCGGCGCGGGACACATGCTCGGTGCCAATGATGCCGCTTGCACCTGCGCGGTTCTCAACCACCACCGGCTGCCCGATCGCAGCCGAGACTTTTTGCGCAACCATGCGCCCCAGTGCGTCGGTTGAGGCTCCCGGCGGGTAAGGCACGACCAGCCGAACCGGTCGATCTGGCCATGATGGCTGAGCGGTGAGCGCGCCCGGCAGCGCAAGCAGCGGTAGGGTCTGGATCAGGTCTCTGCGGTTCATACGATGCTCTCATGAGTCAAACGAGTTGAGACTAGATGCGCCGCAAGATGGGTGTCAATCTCGGCGCTGCTTCTGGGCGTTCCGGTATTGGCCCTGGTTGGCGCTATCATCGCAACACGCTCCGTTCCAGACACCGTCAGCATTCGTTCGGGCGACACGCAGGTTTCATCGTTTTCCCTTCACCTCTTTAATGCGGATTCAACATGAGTGCACTCAAAGTAGTTGCCCTGTCGGGAAGCCTTAGAGCGAAAAGCTTTAACAACGCTGCGCTTCTCGCGGCGGCGGCGCTTGCCCCTGATGATCTCTCCATCCGGGTCGTTGATTATTCCGCCGTGCCGCTCTACAACGGCGACCTGCAGGCGCAGGGATTCCCGGCAAGCGTGCAGGCGTTGGGCTCGGAAATCGCCCAGGCCGACGGTCTGCTCATTGCAAGCCCCGAATACAACTTCTCGGTGAGCGGCGTGCTGAAGAATGCAATCGACTGGTTATCGCGCCTCAACCCGCAGCCCTTCAAGGGCAAGCCGACCGCCATTCTGTCGGCCACCATGGGCCCACTCGGCGGCGCCCGAAGCCAGTATGACCTTCGCAAGATCATCGGCGGCCTGGAGGCTAACGTCCTTACCAAACCCGAAGTATTCATCGGCGCGTGTCATACCCGGTTCAACGAGCAGGGAGAGTTGACCGACGAGGCCACACGCAAGATCATCGCCGAACAGATGGTTGCGTTGCGCAACTGGATCCGGCAACTGGGCCCCAGGGCCTGATTCACCGGGCGCCGCATTGGCGGGTCGTCGTGCTCAATTCGGGCCGGCGAATCGCCGAAGGCGCGCCGGATCAGATCCGTTCTGATCGAGCGGTGGTCGAGGCCTACCTGGATGACCTGGCGGCCCTTGCCCGTACTTAAACAGTCCCTGCTCAATGAGGGCTAAACCCACGACGACACCATCGCCATTGTCAACCTGATGGGGGGCCTGGGGCCAAACGATTGCGCTACTTGGAACGCACGGCGCGGGCACAAGCACGGTGTTAGCCGCCATTTCCGGGCTTCTGCCCCGAGCAAATGGCTCGATCACCGTCGACGGTCAAGAACCGATCGACCAGCCCTCGCACCACTTGTGATCCAGGTAATCCTCTCAGCGCTTGATGCGCTGAAACGCGTGAGCTCGACGCTTCTAATCGTGGGGCAGAAGCTCGATAATGCGCTGTTATTTGCTGAGCGCGCCTATGTGCTCAACAAGGGGCGGGTTGTGCGGGAGGGGTCGTGCGCTGAACTTGCGGCTTAAACCGATCTGTCCACCCGCTATTTCGACCTGTCGCGGCGACAGGACTGATTTCAGGAGACCGCCATGTCTGATTTCGTGCCGATTCGTCAGCTGCATCATTTCGCGTGGCGTTGCCGCGATGCCGAGGAAACCCGACGCTTCTATGAAGACCTGCTCGGTTTGCCCCTGGTGCACGCGATTCGAAACGAGCGGGTTCCCAGCACCGGCGACGAGAACCCGCATCTGCACCTGTTCTTTCAGATGCGCGATGGCAGTTGCATCGCCTTTTTTGATCTGGGTGATGGACAAACCGCAGCGCCGTCACCCAACACGCCTTCGTGGGTCAACCACCTCGCGCTTCGGGTCGATACGCTTGAGGCTCTAGACGCTGCCCGCAAGCGCCTGATTGCAGCGGGGGTCTCGGTTCTGGGTCCCGTGGACCACGACGGCTATGTTCATTCCATTTACTTCTTCGACCCGAACGGTATCCGCCTCGAACTTACCGCTGAAATCGCGTCGGAGCAGATGCTGAGTGGCTATCGTTCTGGCGCCCGAGCGCTGTGCGATAGCTGGACCCGCGAAAAGCAACAAAGTTTGGCGTCCCGCTAGCCCCCTTTTTCCCTTCAGCCTTCATTCACCGGAGCGCCCGCCTTGAATGCAGCAGCCTTGCACCGTGTCCAATCGGAGTGGGTTCATGTCCAGTTCCCCGAGCAATCCGCCTTTAAATCGGTCTATGGATTTTCGGGCTCTGTAGGAACCGTACATTTAGAGGGAATTCGCTACATTCCCGAAGGCGTCCCGTCGCGAACCTTGATCATCTACATGCACCCGGCAAGCACGCTGCAACTGCTTCCCATGCCGCGGGCCATGGCCGAAAGCGGCCAGCATGTGCTCTGCGCAGGCAGTCGATACGCCCGCAACGACAGCGCGCTGATCATGGAAAACGTGATCGTCGATCTGGGTGCCTACATCCGCCATGCGCGCGAGGTCTGGCGCTACGAGAAGGTGGTGCTCGCCGGCTGGTCGGGCGGCGGATCGCTCTCGCTTTTCTATCAGTCGCAGGCTGAGCGGCCCTCCATTTCTCACACCCCAGCGGGCGACCCTTGCTCGATCATGACTGCCGGGCTGATTCCTGCCGATGCGGTCATGTTCCAGGCTGCACACATGTCACGCGCGCACACCTTCTCTGAGTGGATCGATCCCAGCGTGCTCGACGAAAACGATCCTGATCGTCGCGATCCTGAGCTCGATCTTTATCATCCGGACAGAAAGCCTCCCTATAGCGCCGAGTGGCTCGCAAAATTTCGCGCCGCGCAACTCGCCCGGGCTCGCCGCCGCACGGCCTGGGTGCAGGACACGCTCGAGCAGCTCAAGCGCAGTGGCGGCCGGGAGCTGGAGCGAGGGTTCGTCACGCACCGAACCATGGCCGACCCCCGGTTTCTGGACGGCAGCATCGAGCCAAACGACCGGCCGATCGGCACCTGCTTCATGGGGGTGCCCGAGGTGGCCAACAACGGGCCGGTGGGCCTCGCTCGATTTTCAACCCTGCGCTCGTGGTTGTCACAGTGGTCGATCGATGACAGCAATGCAGACGGGGTTCGAAGTGCAGAAGGCATTCACGTGCCCTTTCTTGCCATCGAGCACTCGGCTGATGATGCAGTGCCGCAATCGCACACCGGACAGATCTACCGCGCAGTGGCGAGCGCAGACAAAACGATGCGCGTTGTTCGTGGCGCCACCCATTATTTCGTTGGACAGCCCAATCTCATGCGAGAGGCCGTATCGCTCACCACCGACTGGCTGCGCGAGCGCGGTCTCATCGATGGCTGAGCGCACGTCTGTTCACGACCAAGCGCCTCGCAATCGAAGGCAGCATGCCCCCTAGAGTCCCCCAACCGTCCTTGCTGCCTGCGGCAAATTGCGCCAATATCCAGCCGGGCGCGAACCCTGTGAGTTCAATATGAAACAGACCCTGATTCAAGGCGGCTTGGTAGTCACGATGGATGCCAAGCTGGGCGACCTCTCCCGTGGGGACGTTCTGATCGAGGGCGACCGAATCGTTTCGGTCGGCCCCAGTTTGTCCGCATCTGGCGCTGAGGTGGTCAATGCCGGCGGCATGATCGTGGCACCGGGCCTGGTTAATGCGCACATGCATACCTGGCAGACGGGGTTACGGGGCGTAGCTGCCAACTGGACCATCCTCGAGTACTTTAAGAAGATGCATGCGGGCCTCGCCACGTTGTTTACGCCCGAGGACATCCGCATCGCCACGCTCGTGGGCGCCTTAAACCAGATCAACTGCGGCACCACCACACTCGCCGACTGGTGTCATAACAATCCCACGCCAGCGCATACCGACGCGGCAATTGACGGCTTGGCCGAGTCGCAGATTCGCGCCGTGTTTTTCCATGGCTCGCCCAAGCCCGACCCCAAGCCTGGGCAGAAACCTTTTTGGGAAGTGCCACACCCCAGAAGCGAAGTGGAGCGTTTACTCAAATCTCGCTTCAGCTCGCGCGATCAGCTGATGACGCTCGGGCTCGCCATTCTCGGGCCGCACTACTCCACCTATGACGTCGCAGTGGATGATTTTCAGCTCGCGCGCGAGTTCGGGCTCATCGCCAGCATGCACTGCGCGGGCGCCGCGGCGCGCGTGCCCGACGGCTGGGATCGCCTGGGGCAGGCAGGTCTACTGGGTGACAACAACAATATCGTTCACGGGAACGACCTGACCGACGCACAGCTCAAGTTCATGTTGGATCGCGGCGTCAGCTTCTCGCTCACACCCGAAACCGAAATGTTTCAGGGCCACGGGTTTGCAATCACCGGGCGGCTCCGCGACCTGGGCGCCCAGCCCTCACTTGGGGTTGATCTCGAGTCATGCATCAGCGGCGATATGTTTACGGTTGCGCGCATGGCACTCGCCTCTCAAAAGGCCTTTGATAACGCACGTGCCAAGGCTCGAGACGGAAAACTACCTGACACCGGCACCATTACCGCGCGCGAAGCGCTCAGCTGGATCACGGTTGAAGGCGCTCGCATGCTGAAGATGCAGGACCGGATCGGGTCGCTCACCCCGGGCAAGCAAGCCGATCTCATCATGGTCCGGGCTACTGATCTCAATATGCAGCCCATGCACGACCCAATTGCCACGCTGGTCACCCAGGCGAGCCTTGCCAACATTGATTCGGTCATGATCGCAGGCGAGTTCCGCAAGCGCGATGGCCGGATGGCATTCGGTGCGCTAGCTGATCGCCAGCAGCAGCTGGTGGTCTCGGGGCTGCGCATCATGCGTGAGTTAGAGGCACGGCTGCAGGCAGCCGCGCACTGAACAACCAAACGCCGCGTGGGCGGCATGCCGCCAAACCCGTTCAATCACCCCAGGAGGAGACATGAAAACGAACCGTAGAGAGGCACTCAAGCCACTACTCGCCGCTGCCGGCGCACCCTTACTGTCCATGCCGTTTGCGGGCGCTGCCTTGGCGCAATCAGGCGCGCCAGTCCGTGTCGGGGGCACGCTTGCGCTCACCGGGCCACTATCGGCCACCGCCATGATTCACAAGCTCACCGGTGAAATTTATGTTGAGCAGCTGAACAAGCGCGGCGGACTGCTTGGGCGTCCAGTGGAATGGGTGCTGAAAGACGATCAGTCAAAGCCTGATCTCGCCCGTACGCTCTATGAGCAACTGGTGACCGTGGATAAGGTTGACTTGCTGATTGGCCCCTATGCGACGGCCAATATTCTGTCGGCCATGGGCGTTGCTCAGCGCTACGGAAAGATTCTCGTTCATCACACTTTTGGCATCCCCAGCCTTGCCAAATACGACATGCAGTTCCCAACCTGGGCGACCGGCCCAACTCCGGAAAGCTCGGGCCCCAACATGGTGCTCGATGCCCTAGCCGCTGGCCCTAAGCCACCCAAGACCATCGCGATCGTCACCTCCAAATTTCCGTCCGTGCACTTCATGTCGGTCGGCGCGCGCGACGTCGCGAAGAAGCGTGGCCTGCAGGAGGTGTTGTGGCTGGAGTGGGAATTCGGCAACCGCGACTTCGGCGCAATCGCCAGCCGGCTGAAGGCAGCACGCCCCGACTTCATCTGGGGCGGCGTCATCGCTCTGGAGGGCATGCTGCTGCTCGACGCCATGAAGAAGATCGATTACGCGCCGCCCACCATGTTCCACTTCCTGCCGTCACCGGGGCCGATGATTAAGTCGCCCGACGGCAACCTCGGGCTCGCGATGACCATTTTCGAACAGCATGAGCCTATGATGAAGAACGCCGGGGCGGTTGAATTCTCGAAGATCTTCAACGAGCGGGCCGCCAAGGCATCGCTGCCGGACACCACGGTCGACACCCAGGCCGCGGCATCCTATTCCGCCTGGCAGGTGTTTGAGACGGCGGTCAACGCCACCAAGTCGCTCGATGACAAAACGCTGTCCGCGTGGCTCAAGAAAAACACCGTCAACACCATCCAGGGGCCTATGCGTTTTGATGGGGTGAACAATTACGGCGACGATCTCACCAAGCTCAAGCAAGTGCAGAACGGCGAGTGGGCGGTGGTCTGGCCCAAGCCCTTCGCCAAGCCTGGCGCCGCGCTCAAGACGCCCTGAGCGATGAATATGCCCAGCCTAGAACTGCTCGGACAGTCACTGCTGTCCGGGCTGTTCATTGGGGGCCTCTACGGCCTGCTCGGACTGGGGTTGAGCCTGTCCTGGGGAATGCTGCGCCAGATCAATCTGGCGCACTTCGCCCTCGCCTTCCTTGGCGCCTACCTCACCTATCAGTTGTCCGAGCACTTCAAGCTTGATCCGTTTCTCACCATGATCATCATCGTGCCGGGCTTTTTCGTGATCGGCATGGCGATGCACTGGGTCTTTGCACGGTTTAAGGTCACGCCATTCAACTCGCTGCTGGTGACCTTCGGTCTGACCGTCATTATCGAAAGCATCATTCAGTGGATCTGGTCGGCCGACTATCGAAAGCTCGAGTCGTCCTATAGCGACATCAAATTCCAGGTCGGTCAGCTATTCTTCCCGTTGCCCGAACTCATGACGCTACTGATCGCGATTGCGCTGTCGCTCGCAGCCTGGGCGCTCCTGCGCTACACCGCGCTTGGCAAAGCGATGCGGGCCATGTCCGAAAATCCGCGTATGGCCGCTGCCTTTGGCATCAATGAGCCCATGCTTGCGCTGGTGCTGTCAGGTGCAGCTTCTGCCTTTGCTGGCGTCGCCGGAGCCTGTCTCGCGCTCAGTTTCACGCTGGCCCCCTCGCAGATCTACGCGTGGGTGGGCGTGGTGTTTTCCGCGGTGATGATAGGCGGCTTGGGTAACCCGCTAGGCCCACTGGTGGCCGGAATCGTGATCGGTTTGTCTGAAGCAGCCACCATGGCTGTCACGGCCCCTGCGTGGGCGCCGCTGGTCTCGTTCTCGCTGTTGATTGCGGTGTTGCTGCTTAGACCCGGTAAGGCCTGACATGGACCGACGCGTCATCGCAGGCTTTTTGGTGATTCTGCCGCTGCTCGCGGCGGTTCCGCTTCTGAAGCTGCCTGCTTTCTATGAAACTTTCCTGTACCTCGTGCTGCACTGGATCGTGCTCGCAACGTCATGGAACATTTTGTCCGGCTATTCCGGTTATTTCTCGTTCGGTCACGGCGCTTTTTTCGGCGTTGGCATCTACACCACCGCGGTTTTAGCGGGCAAGCTCGACTGGCCCTTTCTTGCCACGCTCCCGATCGCGGGTCTCATGGCGGCCGTTTTCGGCGTGGCCCTGGGCGCGATCGTGTTTCGGCTACGAAGTTTGCGAGGGGAGCTCTTCGGTCTCCTTACGCTCGCCATCACGTTTGTGATCGGCACGATCATCCTCAACACCCCAATCGATGGTGGCCCAGGCGTTTATTTGTCGGCTGTGCCAATTCCCGCAATCGGCCCCACTCCGTCAGGAAGCTTCTACCTGATTATCCTCGCGCTGGCTGCGGTCATGCTCTGGGTGGCCTACTGGATTTACTGCGGTCGCCTGGGCTCTGCGCTGTTTGCAATTCACGATGATGAAGATGTCGCCGAGGTTCAAGGCGTCCCCACCTATCGCTACAAGCTGTTCGCCTTCGGCATTTCCTGCGCCTTCGCTGGGGTGGCAGGCGGGATTCATTCGGTGTTTGTGTCTTATGTCACCGTTGGCGAGGTGTTCAATATCGTTGTGCCGCTCAATGTGGTTCTGATGAGCGTTCTGGGTGGTTCGCGCCACTGGTTTGGCCCCGCCGTGGGCGCGGCAGTGATCACCGCGCTTCTCTATTCCTTTACCGCGGGTGACTTCGCGGTGGCGGGGCGTGCGGCCATCGGCCTCATCCTTATCGTCGTCATTCTGTTCATGCCGCAGGGCATCATGGGGCAGCTGATTCGCTGGTGGCGCAAGCGCGCGTCTGCCCCGAAACCCCTTCCGGAGCCGCTCTCACCGCCGCCGATTGCCCGTCAGGGCCTGGCTGGCGACCTGATTCTCTCCGTCAACCATGTCACCAAGCAGTTCACGGGTGTACGGGCGCTGAACGACGTCAGCCTGGAAGTCCGAAGAGGCGAAATCCTGGGCCTGGTCGGGCCCAACGGCTCCGGCAAGTCGACCATGGTCAACGTCATCAGCGGCCTCTACAAGCCCGAGCAAGGAAGCGTGGTCTTCAACGGCACAGATCTCGTGCCGCAGCCAGCCTATCAGGCGGCACATGCCGGCATCGCCCGCACTTATCAGATACCGCGCCCCTTCGTAACGCTCACCGTGCTCGAGAACGCCACGCTGGCTGGCATGTTTGGTGGTCGGCAACTTTCACGGGCCCAAGCAGAGCGCCAGGCGATGCACTGGCTTGAGTTCGTCGGTTTGGCTGATCGCGCGCGCGCGCTCCCCACTGAACTCAATCTGCATCAGAGAAAGTTCCTCGAACTCGCGCGCGCACTTGCCTCGGCGCCGCAGCTGGTTCTGCTTGACGAGGTCCTCGCCGGCCTTACACCGTCGGAAATTAATAGCGCTATCACACTGGTCCGCGAGATTCGTAACCGCGGATCAACCGTGGTGTTCATCGAACACAATATGCGGGCTGTGCTCGAACTATGCGAGCGTCTGATCGTACTGAATTACGGTCAGATCATCGCGAGTGGCGATCCCCGGAAGGTGATCGCCGACCCCGAGGTCATCAGTGCGTATCTTGGAACCCCCCATGAATCCGGCCGCTGATTCCCCCAGGCTTCTGAGCGTTGAAAGCGTCAATGTTTCGTACGGCGACGCGCCTGCCCTCTGGGACCTGACCCTGCACGTCGACGAGGGCGAACTGGTGTCTGTCGTGGGCCCGAACGGCGCCGGCAAAACCACGCTCATCAATACGATCATGCGTTTGCTTCCGGTTCGCTCCGGTCGGATTGTGCTGCGCGGCGAGGACGTCACCCGGATGACGGCCACCCAGATGTGCAATCGCGACGTGTCGATCGTTCCTGAGGGGCGCCTGCTGTTCGGGCAAATGACCGTCGAGGAAAATCTGGACATCGGCGCCTATCGAGCGCTCGCCCGCACTCGCCGCGCAGAAACGATGGAGCGCGTGTATGGGCTCTTCCCCATCCTCAAGGAGCGCCGCTGGCAGTTAGCCGGCACCTTGTCGGGTGGCCAACAACAGATGGTGGCCTTCGGCCGTGCTCTCATGGCGCACCCCAAACTGCTGCTGATCGACGAGCCGTCGCTCGGGCTTGCGCCATCGGTTGTCGAGCAGGTTTTCCAGGCCATCCATGAGATCCATCGCTCGGGCGTATCCATTTTGCTGATCGAGCAGAATGCAGTGCGTGCCCTGGAGGCTGCTAGCCGCGCCTATGTGCTCGAGGGCGGGAGAATCGCTACCGAGGGCAACCCACGAACCCTGATGGCACAGCCCGCTATCCGAGCGGCCTACCTGGGCGAGGCGGTTCACCCCTAATCGGCATCGCCCGCCAAGACTGGGGTTAGAATCCGCACCGGTTCGGCCCTAGCCGCCCAATTTACCTGTCGTTTTTAAGCGCCTGCCGAGGTCAACGTGAGTTATTCCCTGCCCGCCCGACACGACCATGTCGGAAGTTTTCTTCGCCCCCAATACCTTCTTGAAGCCCGTGATCGCAAGGCCAAAGGGGAAATCAGTGCTGAGGAGCTCCGCAAGGTTGAAGACCGCGCCATTGCTGAGATCATTGCCTTCCAGAACGATGTGGGGCTGAAAGCGATCACCGACGGCGAATTTCGCCGCACCTGGTTCCACATCGATTTTCTTGAGCAGTTGAGTGGTGTTGCCACCGACATCCCAGTGGCACTTATCAACCCGGACGGATCCAAACAATTTTCGCCGCCAGGAATCCGCGTGGTCGAGCGCATTCGTCACACCCGGAACATTCAGGTCGACGATTTCAATTTTTTAAAGGCCAACCTGCCTGCAGGGACCCGCGCCAAGGTCACCATCCCCTCGCCCACCATGCTCCATTTTCGTGGTGGCCGAGGCGGCATCAGCAAGGCTGCCTATCCGGAGCTCGACCCGGCCTTTTATGACGACGTGGCCAAAGCATACGGCGATGAGCTTCACGCGCTGGCCGCCGCCGGCTGCGACTATGTGCAGATGGACGATACCAACCTCGCTTATCTGTGCGATGAAAAAATGCGGGAGGCCGCTCGCAGCCGCGGCGATGATCCCAACGAACTTCCCAACCGCTATGCCGACTTCATCAACAAGGTGGTCGCGCGCAAACCCGCCGGCATGACGATTGGCGTTCACTTGTGCCGCGGTAATTTCAAGAGCACGCATTTTGCAGCAGGTAACTATGAGCCGGTCGCCGAGGCGCTGCTGTCCCGCATGAATGTCGACGCCTACTTTCTCGAGTATGACGACGACCGTAGCGGCGACTTCCGGCCACTGCGCTTCCTGCCTAAAGGCAAGATCGTGGTGCTGGGTCTGGTTACCACCAAGTTTGGCGCAATGGAGAGCAAAGACGCGCTCAAGCGCCGAATCGACGAAGCCGCGCGCTACGCGCCGCTCGAGCAGCTGGCGCTCTCGCCGCAGTGCGGCTTTTCCAGTACGGTTCACGGCAACGATATCGCGGTGGAAGACCAGCGCAGCAAGCTGCGGCTGGTGATTGAGACCGCCAACGAAGTGTGGCACTGAGAACCCTCAATTGAACCGGGGCGCAGGCCCCGCCAACAGGAGACGATAATGACGCCTATCCGAATTCCCTTTGCGCGGCTCGCACTCGTAGCCGGTCTTGCGCTGTCCGCGGGCACTGCCGTCGCGCAGGAAACCCTCCTCAAGTTCCATCACATGTGGCCCACTGTTGGCATGGGTCATAAGCGGGTGGTTGCGCCCTGGTGCGAGAAGATCGCTCAGGAGTCCAACAACCGCCTGCGCTGCCAGATCCTGCCCGCCATGACCGGCGGCGGTACGCCCGCCCAACTGGTTGACCGTTTGAAAGACGGTGTCGATGAGCTGACCGTAACCCTGCCTGGCTACACGCCGGGTCGATTCCCGATCATGGAAGCGTTCGAGCTTCCCTTCATGACGAACTCAGCCGAGGCCGCCTCGGCTGCCGCGTGGGAATATCTCCTGAAACATGGCACCAAGGAGTTCCCTGGCTCGAAAGTGCTCGCCACTTGGGTTCACGATCCTGGCTTCATCAGCACCTCGGGTAAGGCCATCAACCGCATGGAAGACTTCAAGGGTCAGAAGATCCGTGCGGCGAGCCGCCAGTCCTCGAAGCTGCTTGCGCGCCTCGGCGCCACCCCAGTTGGCATGCCCATTACCGGGGTTGCCGACGCCATGAACAAGGGCACCATCGACGGCTTCCTCACCGCTTGGGAAATCATTCCGCCGTTCAAGCTCCACGAGGTGAGCAAGTTTCACACGGAGATCGACAACACCCGGCCGGCACTCTTTACCGCAGGCTTTGTGTTCATGATGAACGAATCCAAGTTCGAGGCGCTCGCCCCCGAACTGAAGGAGATCATCAACCGCAATAGTGGCGCCGAGCTGTCCCGCACCATCGGCCGCTACTGGGATGAGGCAACTGCTCCCGGCCGTGCCGCCGCCAAGGAGCGGGGAAACAACTTTATTGCCATCAGCGCCGCAGAAACCGATCGTTGGATCAAGGCAGCGCAGCCACTTTATGATGAGTGGATCGCCGACATGGACAAGAAGGGCCTGCCGGGCAAGCAAATGCTTCAGGACGCACGCGACCTGATCGCCAAGCACTCCAAGGCTCGCTAAGGCCCCGATACTCGGCATGACCAGCACGGGCGCCCCGGCGGCGCCCGTGCTGTTTTGTAAACCAGGCTCTGTTTATCGTGCTCGCGTCCCTGTCCCAGCTCTTTGGCCTTGCCGGTTCCGGCGTCGCGCTGGCGGTGGGCTTCATGACCACCACCAGCGTGATCATGCGTGCGGTTTGGGATACGCCGATTCCAGGCGATGTTGAGATCACCCAGGTTGGCATCGCGCTCGCCATTTCGCTCTGTCTGCCGGTGTGCCAGTTGCGGCGCGCCAATATCCTTGTTGATTTCTTTACCCAGCGCTGTACGGGTCGAACGCGACAGCTGCTGGACGGCGCCGGTTGTTGGCTGCTGGTGCTGATGTACGGGCTCCTTGCCTGGCGAACTGGGGTTGGCGCGGCATCCGTCAAAACGGCCGGCGAGACCACCATGATTCTTTCCGTGCCCATGTGGTGGGCCTATGCGTCGCTCGCTCCAGGTCTTGCGCTGGCAGCGTTAATTGCCCTCATTCAGGGCTGGCAGATGCTATCGGGGAAGTTGCCGGCTGATGACAACAACGAGCCGGGAGCCTTCCGTTGAACGCGATGGCTTCTCAGGTTGGGCTCATCATGTTCGGCGCCATGCTGCTCATGATGGCGATCCGAATTCCTATCGCGGTCGCCATGTTCCTCCCCGGCGCAATCGGTTATCTGGTCATGACCGATGCCGGCAACACCCTCAACCTCCTCAAAGGAAGCGCGGTCGCGCGGCTCACGGTCTACGATCTCAGCGTGATCCCGCTCTTCCTCCTGATGGGTCAATTTGCCTCGCAGGGTGGTTTGAGTCGCGATCTGTTCCGCGCCGCCTCCGCCCTGGTGGGGCATGTACGCGGCGGCCTCGCCATGGCGTCAATTCTGTCGGCGGGCGCGTTCGGTGCGGTGTGCGGTTCTTCGGTCGCTACCTCGGCCACCATCACCCAGGTGGCCTATCCCCAGATGCGCGCCCATGGCTATGGCGGACGGCTGGCCACTGCCACCCTCGCCACCGGCGGCACGCTGGGCATCCTGATTCCGCCGTCGGTTCCACTGGTGGTCTACGCGATTCTCACCGAGCAGAACATCGCCAAGCTGTTCGCCGCCGCCATGGTGCCGGGCATTCTCGCCATGCTGGGATATATCGTGGTGGTCGCGCTCTATGCGCGTGCACGACCCGACATGGCCCCGGCGAGCGAACGGCTCACCTGGCGCGACAAGATGCCAGCCTTGCTGGCGGTCTGGCCGATTGCATTCGTCTTCATTGTGGTGTTTGGCGGCATCTACTCCGGGCTCTTCTCGCCCACCGAGGGCGCCGCGGTGGGCGCCACCATGACGCTGGTGGTCGGGCTTGCCAAGCGCGAATTAACGCTCGCGGGCATTCAGGAATCTCTCGTCTCTACGGCCGAAACCACCGGTATGGTGTTCATGATATTTCTCGGCGCCGACATGATGAACGCAACCCTTGCGCTCACGGAAATGCCGAAATTCATTGCGCAGTGGGTCACTCAGTTACCAGTGCCTGACCTGACGATCGTCATGGCGATCATGCTGCTCTATGTTCTGCTTGGCTGCGTGATGGACGAGCTTTCCATGCTACTCCTCACCATTCCAGTGATTTTCCCGGCAGTAATGGGACTTGAGCTATGGGGATTGAAGTACGAAGCCAAAGCACTCTGGTTCGGCATCCTGGTGTTGATGACGGTGGGCATCGGACTCATCGCGCCTCCAATTGGTCTCAATGTTTACGTGGTCAACAACCTCGCCCGCGACGTTCCCATGTCCGAAACCTACCGTGGGGTCATGCCCTTCCTGATCTGGGACGCCACACGCTGTATCTTGTTGCTGTTGTTCCCCAGCTTGTCCCTGTGGCTGGTGCGACTGCTGTTTTGAAGGAGTTCCTCATGAGCGTGATTGATAGCTTTCGCTTGAATGGGCGCCGTGCGCTGGTCACCGGTTCGTCCATGGGCATCGGCCTGGCGATCGCGGAGGCCCTGGCATCGGCTGGCGCCCACGTGGTGCTCAATGCACGGAACGCGCAGCGCCTTGACGCGGCCTGCGCACAACTTAGTGCCGGCGGGTTGTCGGTGTCGGCCGAATGTTTCGATGTCACCGATTCGGGCTCGGTTCGCGAGGCGGTCACACGAATTGAATCGCAGGGACCCATCGATATTCTGGTGAACAACGCTGGCATCCAGATTCGCGCCCCGCTAGACCAGTTCAACGATGATGACTGGCGCCGTCTGATGGCAACCAATCTGGACAGCGTCTACTACGTAAGCAAGGCAGTTGCTCAGGGCATGATTGCCCGACGGGCCGGCTCGATCATCAACATCTGCTCAGTCATGAGCGAAGTCTCGCGCCCCACGGTCGCACCCTACACCGCAAGCAAGGGCGGGGTGAAAATGCTCACCAAGGCGATGGCCAACGACTGGGGTCCGCAGGGCCTGCGGGTCAACGGTATCGGCCCAGGCTTTTTCAAGACTGAGCTTAATGAGCGCCTGGTGAATGATCCGCAGTTCAGTAGCTGGATTGTCGGTCGCACGCCCAGCCGTCGTTGGGGTGACCTTGAGGACCTCGGGCCGGCCGCGGTGTTCCTGGCGAGCGATGCGTCGCGTTTTGTGAACGGTCACGTGCTCTATGTGGATGGCGGGGTCACCGCAGCACTCTAATTCCCGGTTGCCACGCGCCAGCGCACCCGCGGCGTCGCAGCCATCAGGCTTTGCGTGTACTCATGACGCGGCGCCTCCCAAATGGCGGGGTTCGCGCCCTCCTCCACAAACCGCCCGTCGCGCATCACCACTACTTTGTCAGACATCCGTCGCACCACGGCCAGGTCGTGCGAGATGAACAGGTAGGCGAGCCCCAGGTCGCGCTGCAGTTCAAGTAATAGATCGAGAATCTGCGCCTGAATCGACACGTCGAGCGCAGACACTGGCTCGTCCAGTACGAGTAGGGCCGGTTTCAGGAGCAACGCGCGCGCGATCGCAATGCGCTGCCGCTGCCCACCGGAAAACTCATTGGGATGACGGCGGCGCGAATCGGCGGGTAGGCCTACCTGCTCTATGAGCCGATCGATGTGCATCGCCCGATCGGTGGGCTCCCCGATCCGGTTCACCGTCAGAACCGTATCCAAAATACGGCCAACGGACTGGCGTGGATTGAGAGAGCCGTAGGGGTCCTGGAACACCATCTGAACGCGCTGCCTGAAGGCGCCCAGCGCCCGTTCACGAAGCGAGCCCACTTCGGTGCCTTCGAAATGAATCGTCCCGGCATGGAGCGGAATGAGGCGCATCAACGCCCGCGCAAGGGTTGATTTGCCGCACCCACTCTCACCGATGAGACCCAAGGTCTCGCCTGCGGTGATCACAAAAGACACGCCGTCAACCGCGTTGGCGCGCACGGACCGGGTGCGCGGATACGCCACCACCAATTGGTCGACTTCCAAAAGCGGGGCTTCTCCACGCGCCAACACTCGCGGCGAGCGCCCGATCGGCGCGACCGGCACCGGCTGACAATGCAAAGACGCCGCAAGCAACTGGCGACTGTAGCGGTGAGCCGGCGCTTCGAAAAGCCGCTGGGTGGCCGCCTCCTCGACTCGCGAGCCATTCAGCATCACCAACACACGGTCGGCATATTCGGCAACGACCCCCAGGTCATGCGTGATCAGGAGAAGTGCCATGCGAAGCTCTCGCCGCAGGCTATCGAGCAGGGCCAAAACCTGCGCCTGAACCGTGACATCGAGTGCGGTGGTGGGTTCATCGGCAATCAGCAACTGCGGCCCGCAGGCGATCGCAATGGCGATCATCACCCGTTGCCGCTGGCCTCCGGAGAGCTGGTGCGGATAGTCGTCAAAACGGCGAGCGGGTTCAGCGATCTGAACCCGCTCGAGCAGCTCCACCGCGCGGCGGCGCGCAGCCTCACGTGAAAGCAGCTCATGCGCACGCAGCACTTCAACGATCTGATCACCCACCCGGTGCACCGGGTTGAGCGAACTCATCGGCTCCTGAAAGATCATCGACATTGAGCGCGCGCGAAGCCCCCGCATCTCGGCCGCCGACAGCTCTGGAACATTTCGACCAGCGAAACGGATCATCCCTGTGCACGCCGCCGACTCGGGAAGGAGTCGCATCAGCGCGAGCGCAGCAGTGGACTTGCCGCAGCCAGACTCTCCCACCAGCGCGAGCGACTCGCCCTCGGCGATCGAAAAGCCAAGCCCGCGAACAGCCTGCTCGCGTCCGGCCGCAGAGGCAAAGCTCACGCTTAGATCGCGTACCTCCAGGAGCGGTTCCGGCGAACTCATCGGCGAAGCCTGGGATTGAGCGCGTCATTAAGCCCATCGCCCACCAGATTGAGCGCGAGCACGGTCAGCAGAATCGCAATACCCGGCGCGGCGCTGAGATACCAGGCGGTGCGCAAGAACTCGCGGCCCTCGCCCACCATCCGCCCCCAGGACACAATGTTGGGGTCGCTAAGCCCGAGAAACGATAACGCCGACTCCATCAGGATGGCGGTTGCGACCAGCACCGAGGTGGTGACAATCACCGGGGGCGCCGCATTCGGCAGGATTTCACTAACGATGATTCGGGCGTGCCCGTAGCCCTGGGCTCGAGCGGCGAGAACAAACTCGCGATCACGAAGGCTACGGAATTCGGCACGAACCAGGCGGGCGATCACCGGCCAGGAGGCCAGGCCGATTGCAAACACCACCACAGTCGCCGATGGGCGTCCGATCGTGACCAGCACGATTACAAGTAGGAATGAGGGAACAGTCTGAAAAAGCTCGGTGATCCTCACCATCAGATCATCAAGCCAACCGCCAAAATAACCGCCCAACGCGCCCACCAGCACGCCGATCGCCACGCTCAGCACGGCTGCAATGAGCCCGACAACCAGCGAGATACGCGCGCCATGAGCGATGCCGGCGAGCACATCCCGACCCATCGAATCGCTGCCCAGGGGATGCGCCCAGTCTTCGCCAGGCCAGAGTAGCGGCCGCGTCACCATCGCGAGCGGATCACCTGGATAGACCCAGGGCGCAAAGAGCGCAAGCCCAGCCATCATCACCAGAAGAATCAAGCCAGCCATGGCGGCTGGGTCGCGCAAGAATGCGGAGAGCGTGGGGTGGCGCAATGCAAGGGGCACACGCGTGTCCGACGACCCGACGTTCGAAATCATCGCGTATCCACCCTGGGGTCGAGCAGCAGCTGCAACAAGTCCACCACAAGATTGGCGGCGATCACAAGGAATGAACTCATAAGAAGAATGCCCAACAGCACGATGTGGTCGCGAGCCATGACCGATTCAAAGGCCAACCGCCCCAGGCCCGGCCAGCCGAAAACCGATTCGATCACCACCGCGCCCCCCAACATCGCACCGACATGCAGCCCTGCAACGGTGGTAACGGGGATCAACGCATTCCTCAGCACATGGCGCATCGTGACCCGCAAGGGATGAAGCCCCTTGGCGTGAGCGGTTCGGACGAAATCGAGCTGGCTCACTTCAAGGAACGCGGCACGAGTGAGCCGGGCAAAGATCGCCACATAAAAGGCGGCCATGGTGAGGGCGGGCAACACCAGGTAGCGAACACGATCGAGTAACCAGTCGAGCCCGCGCAGATCAGCACCAATGGTGGCCGTGCCGCCAGACGGGAGCCACCCGAGTGATACCGAGAACACCACGATCGCCATCAGCGCGAGCCAGAATCCGGGCGTGCTGTAGAGCACCAATGCGAGGAGGCTCAGCAAGCGGTCGGGCCAGCGGCCTGCCCAGACGCCCATCGCGGTTCCCATCAGTACGCCCGTGATGAATGCGAACGTGAGTGCCGTTCCCATTAAGAGAAGCGTGTTGCCCAAACGGGAGGCGATGAGCTCAGAAACCGGGAGATTGAACCGGGGCGAATAGCCCAAGCTCAACTTGGCGAGGTTACCCAGATAAGCAAGGAGCTGCTGAAGCACGGGCACATCGAGCCCGAACCGCTCACGCAGCTGCGCCATCATCTCGGCGGTGGCCGAGCCCGATTCGGCGGCGAGCACCTGCGCAGCATCGCCGGGAACGGCCTGAAGCAGAAGGAAATTGAGCAGGACAATGCCAAGAACCGCAGGCAGCGCCTGAAGCAGGGTTCGAAAGATGATGCGCAGGGCGGGAGGCGGGGTCATGTCGCTCAGGAAAACCGGAAAGCGACGCGGTCCTGCGTAGCTGCCGAGAAAAAATTATACTGGGCGGCTTCCCTGGGAGAACAACATGCGCATTACCCGGCTCACTCGCCTGATCGGCCGCGCCGGACTGGTTGCAGCCACCGCCGGCCTCCTCGGCATCGCCACGGCTCAGCCTCGTCACGGTGGAACGCTCAACTGGATCGTCAATCCAATTCCCACCTCGCTGGTGCCCATCAACACGTCGGCGGGGGGTAATACCGACATTGGCCCCAAAATTGTGGAGGGGCTACTCACCTATGACATGGATCTACGGCCAAAGCCGCTGCTCGCCACCGCCTGGAGCGTAAGCGCCGATGGCCTGCAATACCGCTTCGAGCTGCGTCGCGGCGTCAAGTGGCACGATGGCAAAGACTTCACGTCCGCCGACGTGAGCTTTTCCATCAACACCCTCAAGCAGTTTCACCCGCGCGGGCGTGGCACTTTTGCAAGCGTTACTGAAGTGCGGACACCCGATTCGCACACCGCGATCATCGTGCTCGACAAGCCTGCGCCTGCCATGCTGACCGCGCTTGCCTCTGCAGAATCCCCCATCGTGCCGCGCCATCTGTACGAAGGCACCGATATCGCCACCAATAAGCACAACCGCGAGCCCGTCGGCACGGGGCCCTTCCGCTTCAAAGAGTGGGTGCAGGGCAGCCATGTAGTGCTCGAGCGCAACCCCGACTACTGGGATAAGCCCAAGCCCTACCTTGACCGTATCGTGGTCCGCTTCATTCCCGATCCGGTGGCGCGTGCCGCCGCGCTGGAATCGGGCGAAGTGGACCTGGGCAACGCTGTGATTCCGCTCTCCGAAGTCGCGCGCTTTGGGAAGCTGCCACGCCTGGTGGTCGACTCCTCGCAGTGGCCCTACTGGGGTAACCATCAGCAGGTGTACTTCAACCTCGATAGCCCGGTGGTAAAAGACATTAACGTTCGCCGTGCCATCGCGCAGGCAATCGACGTCAATGCCTACAACAACGTGGTGTGGTTTGGCTACGGCAAGGTCACAGGCTCGATCATCGGGCAGGCCATGACGCGCTATCACGATTCATCGGTCCGTCATCAGTCCTTCGACCCCAAGGCCGCTGAAGCTGCGCTCGACGCCGCCGGACTCAAGCGTGGGGCGAACGGCGTTCGCTTCAAGCTCCGTCTTCTCTACAACCCCTTCCTCGAGCGCCGTACGGCTGATTTCATCCGACAGTCGCTCGCCCGGGTTGGTGTTGACGCCGAGATTGAGGCCTACGACTTCGCCACCTACACCCGCAAGGTCTACACCGAGCGCGCCTTCGACATGACCGCAGAAAGTCTTCTGAACCTGTTCGATCCCACGGTGGGTGTTCAGCGGGTGTTCTGGTCGAAGAATTTCAAGATCGGCCTGCCCTTCTCGAACGCAGCGCACTACCAGAACCCGGAGGCTGATCGCCTGCTCGAAGCGGCTGCGATTGAAACCGACGAGAAGCGCAGGCGCGACCTGTTCGTGAACCTTCAACGCGTCGTCGCGGCAGATATCCCCTCCATCGAATTCGGCGCCAACCCCAACATCACGATTGCAGCACGCAAGGTGAAGAACTACTCCACCACGGCGGAAGGCGCACGGGGTAGCTTTGCCGAGCTGTACCTCGAGCCCTAAGCCCCTTAGCCCGCTGGAATCACAATCCGTGGCAGCGGACATCGACCGGACCCGTGCCTCACGCCTGATGGCTGAGCGCGGGTTGGATGCCTTGCTGCTCGCCAAGCCCGAGTCGTTTCGCTGGGCGACCGCGGCCCCCCCGGGGGTCGCGGCATTTTTCCGGCGTGCGGGTGCTGCGCTAGTGCTGATTCCCGCAGATGTTGAGGCGCCCGTCGCGGCGGTTTGCACCGAACTGTTTGGGCCGGCCACCCGTGCTGCCTTGGGCGATAAGAACGTCTTCACTCACCCCGACTGGGTTGAAACCGCCGACTTCCGTCCATGGGACGGCGCTATGCTCAGTGCGGCACAGGTCACCACCCGTGCGCACCAGGCGGCTGGCCGTGAGCCAGGCTTCAGCCGACCCGCTGCTTACGACGCATCGGCCGCGTTTGCCGCGCTTTCACAACTTCTCACCGCCCGAGGTTTGCGTCGTGCCCGGATCGGGCTTGATCTTGATTTCTGGCCCGCCGCCGACTTTGCCTGGCTGCAGCACTCAGTCCAAGGGCCATCTTGGTCCGATGCCGGGGAAACTGTTGCGTTGATCAAGGCGGTGAAATCAGCCCGCGAAATTGACTGCTTGCAGCGTGCCGCAGCGCTGGCTGAGTCGGGCATGCATGCAGCGCTCGCCGCTGTCACCCAGGGCGTTCACCGTAACGACATCGCCGCCGCATGGCAGGCAGGTGTCCAGCAGCACGCCGCGCGCGAAGGTTGGAAACTCTCTGGCCAGTGGGAATACATCACGGTGGGGCCACTCCCGTGGCATGGCGGCGGCCAGATCACCCCGGGTGACGTGCTCAAGTTTGATGTGGGCTGCCTTGTCGATGGCTACAGTTCCGACAGCGGTCGCACCTTCACGCTGGGGCAGGCTCGCCCGCGCTCTGCGCAGATCATGGCCGCCCTCAGTGATGCTTTTGAGGCAGGCCTCGAACAGTTGCGCCCCGGGCGGCTCTTCAGCGATGTGCATGCGGCGGCGACGCGGGCCATGAAACGCGCCGGATTCAACACCTTCAGCCGCGGCCATTGGGGGCACAGCCTGGGACACGACACCTTCTGCGAGGTGCCGCCCTTTATTGCAGCGCAAGCCCATCTGCCCATCGAGGCGGGTATGGTCCTCGCGTTTGAAACCCCCTTTTATGCTGATGGCGAGGGGGGATTCATCATTGAAGACCAGTTTCTGATCACCGACCAGGGGCCAGTGCCCGCGTGGTCGCTCCCGCGCGAACTCCGCGAGTTGCCGCACTAACCCCGACAGGAGCCCCTCATGAACACCGCTCGCCTGAGTGCTCAGGTTGCAATCGTGCTCGCAGCCTTATCCGCCGGTTCAGCCATGGCGCAGAGTTGGCCGACCCGCCCAATTCGTTTGCTGGTTCCGCTCGCCGCGGGTAGTACCGCCGACATTATTTCGCGTGCCGTGGGCACCGAGCTGTCCCGGACCTTAGGTCAGCCGGTGGTGGTGGAGAACAAGCCTGGCGCAGGCGGCACCATCGCCATGGCCGAGATCGCACGGTCAGCCCCCGACGGCTACACCATCAGTTTTGCGTCGCAGGGCACGCTGGTGTTCAACCAGGCGCTTTATGAAAAGCCCGGCTATGACTCCATCAAAGACTTCGCGACTATCCGCTTCGTGGGCGGCGTCTCCAACGTGATGATCGTGCCGCCCGGTGCGGCTGCGTCCCGCCCGGCCGATGTCATCGCCCAGGCCAAAGCAAAGCCCGGTACCCTCACCTTCTCGTCTGGCGGAAGCGGCACCAGCCATCACTTGTCGGGCGTGTTGTTCGGGCGCATGACGGGAACCGAGCTGATTCACGTGCCGTACAAGGGCGCGCCGCAAGGCATTCTGGCGGTGATGTCGGCGGAGGTAAACATGGGCTTCTTCAATACGCCCACAGTCATCAGCCAGATCCGCGATAACAAGCTCAAGCCACTAGCCGTCACCAGCCTCACTCGGTCACCGCTTCTGCCCGATGTCCCCACGCTCGACGAATTGGGCGTGAAGGGCTACGAAGTGAACACCTGGTTCGGGTTTGTTTCCCGCGCCGGCACACCCGCCGACATCGTCGAGCGCCTACATAGCGAAATCGGCAAGGTGCTCGATGAGCCTGCGCTCCGCGGAAGGCTCGCCCAGCAAGGCTTCGAGCTCGCGCCCGCCATCAGTCCGGCGCAGTTTTCTAAGATCGTGAGCGACGATCTTGCGAAGTGGGTGCCACTGGTCCGCGCCTCAGGCGCGAAGGTCGACTGAGCATCTAGGGTCCGCCCGCGCGGTGGGCCCGCGCAGGCGGGGCTCTCATGCCTTCAGAGCCCGACCGACTGTTTGACCAGTGAGCCCAGATCACGCCGCAGGCGTTCGCGCGTGGCTGCATGCGCTCGTGACCTGTTGAGGTTGGTGAGCTCCCAGGGATCGGTCTCGAGGTCGTAGAGCTCGTCGAGTTCGCCGTCCCGGCCGCGATTGACCCAGTGAATGTATTTGTAGCGCTCGGTTCGTACTGCCTTGTAGCTCATTCCCACCAGCCAGGGCATGGCGTTTTCAGCCCAGTATTCCACCATCAGCGAGCGGCGCAGTCGTGCCCTCGACGAGGCGAACATGGGAAGAAGCGAGCGCCCCTGAATTTGGGGCCCGGGCTTGCCGCCCGCCAGTTCGATCAGCGTGGGCGCAATGTCCTGACAGATCACCAGACCATCCCGGCGCGACCCCGCTCGGATCGCGGGCGGATAGCGAACCGCGAACGGCGAGCGGATGCCCTCCTCGTAGGCAAAGCGGCGTTCGGGTCCAAGCCCGTGCTCGCCAAAGAAATAGCCGTTGTCACCCAGAAACACGATGCAGGTGTTGTCGAGCTCGCCTCGTGCTTCCAGCGCGTTGAGGAGGGCTCCGACGCCTTCATCGACGGCGGCCATCATCTGGGCGCGTAGTCGGATTTCGCGCTGGGTGCCAGAATGCACGGCCTTGAGAATCTGCTTGGAGACCTTCTGCTCGCGCAATTCGAAACATTCTGTCCAGGCGGGCTTTGACTTCACGACCTCCGCCGGACTGAGCATATTGGGTGTGGGTGGAAAGATGTCGCGCGCGTAGAGATTGCGGTGCCGCTCGGCCACCACATAGCCCCCTTGTGCGGAGATTTTGAGCGTGCCGTCAGCGGCCTGCTCGGCATCAGGGTGAACCGCCTTGTGGGCAAAAAATAGCGAAAACGGCTTGTCGTGGCGGCGATCAACGAAGTCGAGCGCGAGCTCGTTCATGATGTCGGTGATATAGCCGCGGTGATGACGGTATCGGCCGTCATGGTTCAGCACCGGATCAGTGAGCCGGCCGTGCCCGTCATAGCTCACCCAGCGGTCATACCCGGCTCGTGGGCGTCCGTCGTTACCCATATGCCATTTACCGATATGCGCGGTTTCATAACCCAACCGCTGCAGCTCCAGATGGTAGTTAGGCAGCCGATGACTCATGGCGTCACGCGCGACGTTGTCGATGATGCCGTGGCGGCTTGCGTACTGCCCACTCAAAATCGAAGCCCGATTGGGCGAACAGATTGGCGTGGTGTGAAAGGCACGCGTAAACAAAGCGCCCTCATGCGCGATCCGATCGATGTGCGGCGTCTTCATGTAGGGGTGTCCCCCCGCGCCAAACTCGTCGTAGCGCAGATCATCAATCAGGATCACCAACAGATTCGGTTTCTGCTTGCGTTTCACCGGGAGCCTCCGGAAGCGGTTGTGAACGGCGCCAACGGGCGCCAATTACCCTGCCCAAACATACACCAGTTGCGCGTGATGACGCGGCTGGATGCGTTAGTCTCCGGTCTACGCGCGATTGCGCCCACTTGGCGCAAGCACGCCCCCGACCCGCATCCTGTCCTGACCATGCAGACCCTTCACACCGTCGCCGATCTTCGCCGGGCGCTCTCGACCCGGACCCGCGTAGCCTTTGTCCCCACCATGGGTAACTTGCATCAAGGTCATCTCGACCTGGTAGCGAAGGCACGAGCGCACGCCGAAACCGTGGTCGCAAGCATCTTCGTCAATCGGCTGCAATTCGCGCCCAATGAGGACTTCGACCGCTATCCGAGAACGCTTGCGCAGGATGTGGCGGCGCTCACTGCAGCGGGGTGTGACTTGGCCTTTGCGCCTGATGAGCCCGAGCTCTACCCCGAGCCACAGCAATTTCAGGTCGCGCCGCCAACCGAGATCGCCGACATCCTCGAGGGCGCCTTCCGGCCGGGCTTTTTCACCGGTGTCGCGACCGTCGTTCACAAGCTGTTCAATATCGTGCAGCCGCAGGTGGCGATCTTTGGCAAGAAGGATTATCAGCAGCTGATGATCATCGAGCGCATGGTGGGCCAAATGGCGTTACCGATCACCATCATAGGCGTAGCGACCACTCGCGCCGCCGACGGGCTTGCCCTGTCGTCGCGCAACACCTATCTGTCAGCCCACGATCGCGCGGAGGCGCCCCATCTCCAGGCTGCACTTCGCCGTATCGCCGACCGCCACGCGGCAGGTGCTCTTCGCACGCCTGCCGCCCTGGAGGACAGTGCGCATGCGGCACTCAATGAGCTAAGCGACCGTGGCTGGCAGCCCGACTATCTGACGGTTCGTCGACGATCTGATCTCCAGCCACCACAGTCGGTCGACGAACCCCTTGTGGTGCTTGCGGCGGCGAAGCTGGGCTCAACCCGCCTCCTCGATAATCTCGAGTTCTGATCACAGTCGCGCCATTTTTATTGGCCCCGACGTTCAATGAGCCGCTCCATGACCGATCTGCAACAGCCTGACCCAGCCGTTGCCCCGGCGCGACTGATCGCGCTTGACTGGGGAACCACCAATTTGCGCGCGCTGCTGCTCGACGAGGCAGGTGGGGCGCTCGCCCAGCGCAGCGCTCCAACCGGCATTCTCAACGTTCAACAGGGTCAGTTTGAGGACGCACTGCGCGCACTCTGCGCGGATTGGCTGAGCGATCCGTCGATGGTTGTGATGGCGAGCGGCATGATAGGTAGCCGCCAGGGTTGGGTTGAGGCGCCCTATCTGCAAGCGCCCACAACGCCCGCTGCCGCTGCAGCAGCGCTTACAAGGGTCCGACTGAATAACGGTGGCGAATTACATCTGATCCCTGGCATCGCATGCGTCAACGGGACCCACGCCGAGGCGGTCGATGACGTCATGCGTGGCGAAGAGACCCAAGTGTGGGGCGCCGATCTCCCTGACGGCGCAACCGTCATCCTTCCCGGCACTCATTCAAAATGGGTTCGTTGCGGCCCCTCAGGCTCGATCCTGGGCTGTCGCACCTGGCTGACCGGCGAGCTCTTTGCAGTGCTTTCGCAGCACAGCATTCTTGGGAAACTGATGGCGCCCGGCGAAGGTTCAGCGCACGGATTCGAACTCGGCGCAAGGCGTGGCCTGCACGCGCCAGAGTCACTCAGCACGCTCCTCTTTTCGGTGCGAACCGCTGGCTTGATGAATCGTCTAGAACCGCATGCCTTGGCCGACTATTTGTCCGGTCTACTGATCGGCGCTGAGGTAGCCGCGGGGCAGCGCAACGGCTCGCTGCGAGCCGCCCCTGACGATGAACGCTTTGACTCAAGCGCAAGCGCGGCCGCTAAGACATCGCGATGCGTGCACCTGGTGGGCGAGCCTGCGCTCTGTGCGCGATACGCTACGGTGCTGACCATGGCCGGCGAGCCATCCGTCACCCTGGACGGCGCACTCGCCGCCCGCGGCGCCTGGCGCATTGCCAAGGCGGCAGGTCTGCTGGAGCCTGGTCGCTAACGACTCGACCTGAAGGCAGCGCGAGCTGGCGCACTGCTAGTCGATTCGCGCGCCGGAGTCCCGCACAAGCTGCCCCCAGCGGGCGTCCTCTTCTTTTAGCAATTGCCCGAACGCCGCACGCGACATCCCGCCGGGTTCGAGCGACAGCGCCGTGACGTAGCGCTCAAGGTAGGCAGGGTTGGTGAGGATTCGCGATACGTCGGCGTGTATCCGGTCCAGTACCGGCTCTGCGGTGGCCGCAGGCGCTGCCAGCCCAAACCAGACGCTCACCGCATATCCGGGCACGCCGGCCTCAGCCACCGTCGGCAAATCCGGCCGCAAGCTGAGGCGACGCTCGGTCGCCGCCGCCAGCACACGGATGCGGCCGGTCTTTTCATGCTGTTCAAACACGCTCAGCGTCACGATCAACATCGAGAGTTGCCCCCCTAACATGTCGGTGACCGCAGCGGCGGATCCCTTGTAGGGAACATGAATCAGATCAATGCCTGCCATACGCTTGAGCTGCTCCGACACCACGTGGGGATAGGAGCCGGCGCCAAACGACGCGTAGCTGAGCTTTCCGGATTGCGCCTTCGCATAAGCGATGAATTCGCTCAGCGTGCTGACGGGCAGCGTCGCCGATACCGCGACCACCGGTGCAAGCCTCACCACCAGCGTGATGGGGGCGAAGTCCACCAGCGGCCGATAGGGCATCTTGCGGCTGAGATGGGGATTGATCACGAAGGTGGCGCTGTCTGAGAACAGCAGCGTATGGCCGTCCGGCGCGGCCTTCGCTGCCGCTTCGGCGCCGATCATGGTCGCCGCACCCGGACGGTTCTCCACGATGACGGGCTGCCCCCACTGCTCGGAGAGGTGCTGGGCGAGGCCGCGCGCCACCGTGTCGGTTCCGCCACCGGCGGTATACGGTACGATGATCCGGACAGGCTTGGACGGAAAAGTCGGCGCTTCGGACTGAGCCGAGAGCGGCCCGGCTGAGATCATTCCGAACAACAATGCCCACCACAAACGACCGCTTCGCATGCTTGATTCCCTGAGATGGATTGGCTTTGGTCCCCGACCGTACTGCTCTGTTCCGCGCGGGTTATAGTGGAAATACTATGCGATCTTCTGTGGGGGGCCCAGCCGATCTACGGCAATGCCCCCGCGAGACCACCCGCCAGCCTCTCCAAACGCAAGTCAGACCAGGATTCGTTATGCCATCACCGAACAGCTTCGGTTTCCAACCGCTCCGCAGCCTCATCGTTCGCGCCATAACCGGCTGTCTGATCATCACCGGCTCGCTCGCCGCAGCGGCGCAAACCTTCCCTGATCGCCCGCTTCGTCTGGTCATTCCCTTCGGCGCGGGAAGTGCAGTCGACACCATTGGGCGCACCATTGCAGCCCAGGTCGCCACGCAGGTTGGACAAGCCGTTGTGATTGACAACCGCACCGGTGCCAACGGCATCATCGCCGCCGAAATGGTTGCGAAATCGCCAGCTGACGGCTACACGCTTTTCATGCCCAATGACGGCATCCTGGCCGCCAACCCCGTTCTCTACGCCAAGATCCCCTACGACACGCTGCGCGACTTTGCTGCGGTGACGCTCACCTCAACCGTCCCACTCGCCCTGGTTGCGCACCCCGCTTTCCCCGCGGGCAACGTCGCCGAACTTCTGGCGCAAGCGCGCGCTCGCCCGGGCGCGATCGACTTCACCTCAACCGGCGTCGGCTCGGCTCAGCATCTGGCCATGGAGTTTTTAATCGACCTGGGCGGCGTGCGAATGAACCACGTGCCACACAAGGCAATGGGTCAGGCACTGGCTGATGTAGTGGGCGGCACCATACCGATCATGTTCTCGGGCATGTCCAATGTGATCGGCTTTGTTCGTGAGGGCAAGCTAAAGCTACTGGGCGTCAGCTCGTCCAAGCGCTCGCCGGCCGCGCCGCAGTGGCCCACCGTCGCCGAAAGCGGCCTTCCGGGCTACAGCTATGTCGCATGGAACGGGATTGTGGTGCCATCCGCTACACCGCCCGCCATCGTGCGCCGGCTTCACGAAGAGATTTCCCGCGCAATGAACGACCCGGCGGTCCGTGAAAAGTTAAGCACCCTCGGCTTCGAACTGGTCGGCGACGGCCCCGAAGCGTTCGGGCAGCGAATTCGCGATGAGGTCGCTCGATTGGGTCGACTGGTTCGCGCCGCGGGCATTCAACCCAATTGATTCGCGCCATGACCGCCGCCGTCACACAGACACCGCCTGACTACCTCGAGCAGCTTGCCCGCTTTGTCGGCAGCACCCGCGCTGAGGACATTCCTGCTCGGGTACTTGAGCGCGCGCGGCTGATCATGGTTGACACGCTTGGCGTGATCGCCGCGGGCATGCGCACACCCGAGCTTCTTGCCTTCTCGGACGCGCAGCTCGCATCCGGCTCGCCTGGGCACGCCTGGGTGATCGGGCGCGGCCGGCGCTCCAACCCCCAGGACGCAGCGCTCCTCAACGGGGTGGCCGGTGCCTGGCATGATTTTGACGAAGGCAACACGCTCGCCAATGGGCATCCCGGCATTCAGGTGCTGCCGACTGCGCTCGCGATCGGCCAGGAGCGGGGGTTGCCTGGCCGAGAAGTGCTCGCCGCCTTCGCCCTTGCTTATGAAGTGGTGGCTCGGATCGGCATGGCCACTCAGGTCAAACTCATCGTGAACCCCCACGGCACCTTCGGTGTCGTGGGCGCGGCACTGGTCGCGGCGCGGCTCTCCGGCTATCCGGTGGCACGCATGCGCGCGCTGGCGAGCCTCGCTGCCTCAACCTGCATGGCGACCAACCGCCACACCATGCTGGACGGGGCGACTGTAAGAAACTGGTATGCAGGCCACAGCAGCCTGATGGGTCAGATGGCCGTTCGCCTTGCTTCGGCCGGCCTCACGGGCCCCTCCGATGGCGTGAACACCACCTTCAGCCTGGTGTTAGGCGACGGTTTCGACCGCGATGTGGCCGTGGCTGGATTGGGCGACCAGTGGATGCTGCCCGATGGCTATCTGAAGCTGTATCCCACCGCGCGCTACGTACACTCGGCGATCGACGCCTGGCATGACGCCGCGAGCAAGCTGCCCCATCCACCCTCGCCCGACGACATCGAAAGAATCGATATCCAGGCCTACCGGCTCGCGGCATTTCTGGCCAAGCAGCACCCCTCTGATTGGTTCGGTACGCGCTTTTCAGTGCCATTCGCCATCGCGACGCTCGCTGCGGGCGGCCGCTCGGGGCTCGCGGCGTTTGATAACGAAGCGGTTGCCGATCCGAGCATTCGCGGGCTCTGCGCGCGAATTCATGTCATCGAAGAGCCCGCCTATACCGCGGTTTATCCGGGCCTGCAGCGCGTGAGCCTGCAGATGCGGCTTCGCGACGGACGCGAGGTGCGGGGCGAGTGCCACATCACCTCGGGTGAACCCAGTCGCCCGGTCAACCCCATTGATCTTGATCGCAAGTTCGAGCAGCTGACGGCGCCAATCTGGGGTGATGGTCGTGCACGACAGTTGCGCGACGCACTGCACGCAATAGATCGTTGCCCGAATGTCGCTCATCTCGTTCCCTTCGATCCCTGATCGTTCGCTTGTATTCAGGAGTACCTCATGCGCTCACCAACCTCTTCACCCCGCCTCCGCGCGCGCCGTTATCTGCTCGCTATTGGATTTGTCGCGACGATCGCGGTCAGCCCCACGGGGCACGCACAACCTGCAAACTGGCCCTCGCAACCCATCAGGTTGATCGTTTCCCAGTCTGCCGGCGGCAGCATCGATATCGCTGCCCGACTGCTCGCTCAGCGCTTGGCGGAGCCCTTAGGCGTCAATGTTCTGGTTGATAACCGCCCCGGCGCCAACGGACTGATCGCGGGCGAAGCCGGCGCGCGCGCAAGCGACGGTCATACCTTCCTGATGACCTCGCCCAGCACGCTCACCATCAATCAGCACGTTTACCGGAAGCTGCCCTACGACGTACAGCGAGATTTCGCACCCGTCACCCAGACCACTTCAATCGCGTTCATGCTCGCGGTCAATGTGGCAAGCGCATTCCGAAGCACGGAAGATCTGATTGCGGCCGCTCGCGCTCGCCCGGATGCGGTCCGTTATGCATCCGCGGGCATCGGTAACCAGAGCCATCTCGCGGCCGAACTGCTTGCTGGCGCAGCCGGGGTCAAAATGCTTCATGTGCCTTACAAGGGCGAGGCCCCGGCGATCACCGATCTGGTGGGTGGTCAGGTTGATTTTATTTTCGGAACCATGCCTGCCCTCCTCGCGCAGGTTCGGGCGGGCAAGCTCCGGGCCCTTGCGGTCGCGCAGCCTGCGCGCGCATCGGCCGCGCCTGAAGTTCCCACCGCACTTGAGCAGGGCTTGCGCAATGTCGAGGTCACCGGCTGGACCGGCATCGTTGCCCCCGTGGCCACCTCGCCTGGAGCAATCACCCGACTTCATTCCGAAGTGACGCGAATCCTGCAAATTGCCGAGGTGCGCGACACGCTGGCCCGTGCGGGCGCCGAACCGGTGGGCAGCAGCCCCGAGCAGTTTGGCGCTTTCATTCGCGCTGAGACCGTCAAATGGGGCGACGCCGTGCGCCGAGCCGGCATCGTTCCAGAGTGAGCTCGGGCACGCTCACGGTTGGCAACCGGACGCTGTCAACCGTTGAAATCGGTCAGCGCCAGGCCGCGGCCGAACGCTTCATCGAGCATAGCGGCAGCGGCACTGCGGTGCGGGCGCTCGGCGAACTGCGACGCAGCCCCGACAGCTGGCTCGACCGTCTGAGGGCGCTTGCCGCAAACGACACCACGCTCAAGGTGGCGCTGGGCGTTTTCATGGGCGTGATTGCGGCGGAAGCCGCGCTTGCCGTGCTGAGAAGTGGCGCACTCAACCCGCTACTCGCAGAGATCGATCAGGCGCTTGCCGCCCCGTTAAATCCATCGGTACCAGCCGATATAACGTCAGTTGCACCAACCGCAGACCAGGGTCTTGTCAGCTTTCACGAAGCGCCGATTGTCAGCACCCCCGACGCGACGCCCGACGGGACGCTTGATGACGACCCCGATGTCGATCTGGGCTCGGTCATCGACGACCTCCTCAGCTAACCGTACGCCGATCCGACCGGGGCGGATCAGGCGTGGTCCATCCCGTGCCGGCGTTGCAGTTCAGTGTGCTCTGATTGGGCGAGGAAACTCAGCAGTTCCGCAGCCTCGTCAGCACGCGTTGAGTGCGCACCGACCGCCCCGCTGAACACCGTGGTGATCTGCGCAGGCGGCGGCACCAAGCCCAACACATCAATGCCCTTGAGCGAAATGAGCTCGCTCAGTTGCTGAAAACCGATGTCAACCTGTCCCTCGGCAATCAGCTTGCCAACCGGCACGCCGGGAGGCGCCTGCACAATGCGGTCGGCAATCTGCGGCATGACGCCCCAGTGCTCGAACACCTTGAGGAGATGCTGTCCGCTCGGGCCGGTAGAGTAGCCAACCGACTTCGCTGAAAGCACGGCACTGCGAAGCGCAGACTCCGAATCGATGGCCGGGCGTGGCGCGCCTTCGCGAACCGCTGCTGCGACTTCGGAGCGCACGAGCGGCAAGACCGTCGCGCGAACCAGATGACCCGCTTCGGCCAGGCGCGAGATCACGTTGTCGGCAAGCACCACGACATCAAACGCTTCGCCAGCCTCCACACGCTTGGCCGCGTCAACGCCACCTACCGCCTCGAGATCAACAGCGACGCCGCGCCGCAGGCGATAGACCCCGGCCTGCTCGGCAAGCAGGAGCCGAGTGGCCATGGAGGAGATGATGGTGAGCGCGCGGGTCATGACGGGCCTTTCGAAATCCGAATATGACGCGACTTTACCAGCGCGGACGGCACCGCTGCGGCCCTACAATCGAGCTTCCGATTCTTTGGGGTTGCCTCATGAAACTCGCCGGACTCCGTGTCATCGACTTGTCGAATTTTCTCCCTGGCCCTTACCTCACGTTGGCCCTCGCCGATCATGGCGCCGACGTGATTAAGATCGAAATGCCGGGCGAGGGCGATCCCGCCAGGCATATCGGGCTGCGCGATGGCGAACACACCGTGATGTTCAGAAATATCAATCGCGGAAAAAAAAGCATTGCGCTCGATCTCAAGAATCCGGCCGACCGCGATGCGCTGCTCACGCTCTGCGATACCGCCGATGTCTTCATCGAAACCTTTAGACCCGGAGTGGTTGATCGGCTGGGTCTTGATTACGCCACGATCGCCGCACGTAATCCCCGCATCGTTTACTGCTCCATCTCCGCGTTTGGACAAACCGGCAGATGGCGCGACCGCCCTGCGCATGACCTTGCAACCGAAGCCATGGCAGGCGCCTCCAGCATTACCACTGGCGAAGACGGTAAGCCCGCTATTCCGGGTGTCGCGATTGCCGATATCGTTGGCGGCCTGCACGGGCTGGCTGGTGTGCTGATGGCGCTCTACCGGCGAACAGTCAGCGGCCAGGGCGACTACGTCGACATATCCATGCTCGACTCGGTCGTTTCGGCCTGCGTCAACGTCGTGGGCCCCACCTTCGCCGAAGGTCGGCAACCCGTGAACCAGCATGAGCGCACCACCGGGGGATCGGCGTTTTATCGTTTCTACGAATGTGGCGACGGCCGTCGGCTCACGCTGGCGGGCCAGGAGCCCAAGTTTGTTCGTGCGCTCCTAGGCTATCTGAAGCGAGACGACCTGGTCCCCCTCGTATTGAAAGGCCCTGGCCCCCATCAGCAACCGGTCATGGCGTTTTTGTCAGAGGCGTTTCGCGAGCGCACCCTTGCTGAATGGGAGCCCATTCTGGATTCGCTGGATATCTGCTGGGGGCCGGTGCGTACCCTTCCCGAGGCTTTCGCAGACCCGAACCTTGCGGAGCGCGGCATGCTGCTTCACGATCCGGCAGGCCGTCCCCATATCGGCTCGCCGATCCACTTCAGGAATGAGCCTGCTCGGATCGGGTTCGACGTACCCGCGCTATCCCAGCACAAGGATGCGTTGCTCGGGCCGGGGCGCTAAACGCCCCGCCGTGAAACCCAACGTGCGCAGCCCTCAGCGTCCGCTCCAGCGAGGCGGACGCTTTTCGCGAAACGCGAGTTGCCCCTCGGCTGCATCCTCAGTGGCCGATAGCAAGCCGATCTGGCCCTCCATGAAACGGAGGGCCTCCTCGAATGACATCGATTCAATCGCGTAGCTCGCGTATTTTCCGCGCCGAATCGCAGTCGGTGACCGCGCAGCGAGCCTGGACACCAGGTCGTTCACCGCCGCGTCCAGGTCCTCTCGGGGCACGACGCGGTTCACCAGCCCCAGTTCGCGGGCGGTGCGAGCGTCCACCGGGTCGCCGGTGAGGCAGAGCTCGAGCAGATGGCGCCGCGGCACCAGGTGCTGAAGCACTGACATGACCTGCATCGGATAGACCCCAACCTTCACTTCAGGCAGACCAAACAAGGCGTGGTCGGCTGCAACCGCCAGGTCGCACATGGCGAGCAGTCCCATGCCGCCAGCCATGCAGGTGCCGTTGATTCTTCCCACGATCGGCACGTTGCAGTCACGCGCGAGCCGATACATTTCAGGCATGGGGAATCGCGGCTCGGCGTAATCAAACTTGAATGATTGGCCGGTGGCCAGATCAGCGCCTGCGCAGAACGCCTGCTCCCCCACCGCGGTGAGCACGATGACGCGAAGCGACGAGTCTTTGCGTGAACCGCGAAACGCTTCGCTCAGGCCCTCCACCACTGCCGGGCTGATCGCGTTTCGCCGCTCGGGCCGGTTGATCGTGATGGTCATGACGTCGCCGTCGCGACGAATCAGCAAGTCTTCGGACATCCTGCCCCCCCATTGATGACCCGAGTATACGCACGCCACCGTCGGCACGGCGCGCGCTCTCCGGTAAGATCGAACCACCGATAAAAGGAGACGTCTCATGCCCCGTTCCCGCTCAGCCAACACGCGCCGCAGCACGGTTCTGGCCCTTGCCGGCCTCGGTTCACTGTCGCTCGCGCCCGCCGTGCGTGCCCAGTCCGAGAAGGTCACCCGATTCATTCTCCCCAATGCCACAGGGTCGGGGGTTGACACCATCACCCGCTCAGCCTCAGCCGCCTTGGGTCGCGCGCTTGGCTCTTCGGTGGTCGTTGAGAATCAGCCGGGCGCCGGCGGCATTGTTGGCCTGCAGGCGCTCTCGCGTACGGCGCCTGACGGATACGCGCTAAGCGTGGTCTCGAATAATGTCGTGATCTTCCCCAGCGTGTACGCCAAGCTGCCGTTTGATGTGCTCGGCGACTTCGTACCCATCACAGTCATCGGGTATACCCCGATCGTGGTGGTGGCCAGCAACAAGGTTCCAGCGAGCGGCTCGCGGCAATTTATCGAGTGGCTAAAGTCGCGCAACGGTGAGGCTACCGTCGCCTCCGCTGGGGCCGGCACCATCATTCATCTGGCCAACGAAATGTTTCTGAACGAATCGGGCACCCGCGCTCGCGCAGTGCACTATAAGGGCGTGGGTCCGATGCTCACCGATCTGCTGGGCGGGCACATCGACTTCTGCACCGCAGCCTTGCCGAGTGTTCAGGGTCACCTCCGGAATGGGCTCATCAAGGCGGTGGGGATCGGTACCGAACAGCGGGTGGAAGCCGCTCCCGATATCCCCACCTTCGCAGAGCAGGGCTTGCCCACTTACATCGTCGAAGCTTGGTTTGGCGTGCTGGGGCCCAAGGGAATGAGCGATGCCGACGTGAGCCGGGTGCACAAGGCATTTGTCACTGCGTTTTCCGAACCCGAGGTGAAAGCGGCGATGGCCAAGGGAGGCAATGTGATCAATGTTCGTACTCCCGAATTCGCCCGGCAGTATTTTGCGAGCGAAACCCGCAAATACGCTGATTTGGTGAAGCGCGCTGGCATCGAGAAGCAATAGAGATCTACCACCGCAACCATCGGCTGGCCTCTGGCATACTGAATTCAGACGGCCTAACAAACAAGGAGACATATATGATCGCAAAACTAGCCAGACTCGGCGTTGCCGCGCTCGCACTGGGCCTCGCCTCAGTCGCAAGCGCCCAGAACCTCTCAATCGGCACCGGTGGCACTGGCGGGGTTTATTACCCCCTTGGCGGAGGTCTCGCCGCAGCGCTCTCCAAATACGTATCCGGCATGCAAGCCACCGCAGAAGTCACAGGTGGCTCGGTGGCCAATCTTCAACTGATCGGCACCGGCAAGCCCTACATCGGTTTCACCATGGCAGACGCCACGCTCGACGCGCTGAAGGGCGATGACAAGTTCAAGGGTAAGCCCGTTCCGGTCAGAACCCTCCTTGTGCTCTACCCGAATCGCATGCACGTGGTCACGGTCGAGGGCACGGGCGTCACCAAAATGTCCGATCTCAAGGGACGCCGGGTCTCCACAGGCTCGGGCGGTAGTGCCACCGAGGTCATGGCGTTTCGCCTGATTGAAGCGGCAGGCCTCGACAAAGATCGTGACATGAAGCGCGAGCGCCTTGGGGTGGCGGAATCGGTAGCGGCCCTGAAGGACCGAAAGATCGACGCGTTCTTCTGGGTGGGTGGATTGCCCACCGGGGCAGTGTCCGATCTCGCGAACACCCCTGGCACCAAAATCAAAATGATCGACCACGCCGACCTGGTCGATAAGATGAACCAGAAGTACGGCAACCTCTACGTGAGCGACACCATCGCGAAGTCGGTCTACAAAGGCATGGAGGCCGACAACCGACAGGCCAGCGTCATGAACCTGCTGGTCGCGCACCGCGACCTTGACGAGCAGACCGCTTCTCGCATTGTTCAAACCATCTTCGACAAGCGCGAAGATCTGATCCGCGCCCACAAGGAGGCCGAGAACATCGTGCTCGAGAACCAGCGCGGCGAGGCGTCGCCTGTGCCCTGGCACCCGGGTGCGGTGAAGTTTCTCGCCACCAAGGGTGTGAAGATCGCGCAGTAGTCTTGCCCCGGCGTTGTCCGCATGGGCAGCGCCGAGTCATTGATACCGACCAGACCACGGCATGTCCTCCCCTTCCGTAGAGCCGGGCCGCCCGGACGCCGCGCCGCTTGAGCGCGTCAGCGCCGAGGCGATGGCGCGGGCCGAGGAGATGATCGAACTCGAGGAGGGGGCGACCAACCGCCTGAGCGGACTGCTGGCGCGTTTCGTGACGCTGGTGGCGGTGGTTATGTCTTTGTTTCACCTTTACACCGCCTATGCAATCGTTCGTCCCGAGCATCTG
>CAIPNM010000233.1 GCA_903866395.1 uncultured bacterium | reverse complement strand
TGCCCAGTGGCACACCGAGCCGGTGATTCGCGCCATCTATGACTTCATTTCGCGTGACGAGGCCCGCCATGGCGGCGCCTATCTGCGCTACATGAAAAAGGCGGTGAGCGAGGCGGGCGATGCCGCCCGCGCGGCGTTTTCGCGAATCGGTGTGCTCATGACCAGCGCAAGGCGGACCAGTCGCGCGCTGCACCCCACCAATTTGCATGTGAATCGAACGCTGTTTCCCAACGACACGGTGCAGAGCCGGATGCCCGAACCCGGCTGGCTTGAGCGTTGGCTCGATGAGCAGATCCGCTTTGACGCCGACTGGGAGCAACGCGTGATCGAGCGCATTCTCCACAATCTGTCTCTCTTGTTTGGCCGCAGTATCGACACCGCGCAGGAGCTCAACCGCTACCGCCGTGAGCTTGTCCAGCGGTTGGGCGTGGGCGCCACGCCGCTGTCGGGTGAGTCCCAGGCGGCCTAGCGTGGCGAGGCGTGGTCGCGGTAGAAGCCTGCCGCTGACTCCCGAGCAAAGCGCTCCGGATCCCAGGGCGCACCGTCAAGCGCAGTCGGGTCAATGAAGCGGTAAACCTCGGCTGGCAGGGTCAGGTGGCGGCCGTCACGCGTGACCACGCTCACCTGCACCGACTCGCGCTGGTATGCATCGCCCTCAAAGGCGTCGAGCCGGGCGAGCTCATGTTCGTCAACATTCAGGTAGAGCCGGCCTGGCGTGCGGGCGCCGGCTTCGCGGCGGATGCCGGGGTAGCGCTGCCCCCGAACGCCCTCGCGAATAAAGCCCTCGAGCACTGCGGTCACACTTGCCAGCGGGCGAGGTACGAGCGGCGTCCAGACTTGCACAAACATCAGCGAGCCGTAGGTAAAGACATGCCGAGTCATGGCGTCATGCTTGCCCTTCGGCGCGAAGCGACAGATCGCCCGCCACGATATGTCGTTCGCCCTCATCGGTCAGCAGACGGAGCGCGCCGCTCGGGGCAAGGCCGAGCGAGCGGCCGCGCGCGAGCGTCTGCCCGGCTTCGCTCACCACCACCTGCCTGCCATGCCAGGCGTCGAACCGGGCCCAGAGGGGCAGGAATGGCGAGAGACCCTCGCGTTCATGCGTCGCCCAGGCCTTCGCTACGGCGAGCACGACGTGCGCCACGAGCGCTTCTACCGGGATCGGCGCCGTGTCCTCGAAGAGGCCGCTCGCGGGCTGGCTGATCAGCGCCTGGAGGTCCTGGGGCGCGCGCAGATTGAGACCCACCCCCACCACCACCCGGACCCGAGGTTCCAAGCGGGCGCTACCGGGACGAGATTCGATGAGAATCCCGCCGCATTTGCCGCCGTCGCGAAGCAGATCATTGGGCCATTTCAGCGCGAGTCCCTGGCAGTTCGCGGACAACGCCGCCGCGAGGGCACAGCCCACCGCAAGTGACAGGCCGGGCGCGGGTGGGGCGGAACCTGCGCGTTCGAAGGCAAGCGACAGGGCAAGACTGCGCCCCGGCTCGGCAAGCCAGCTGCGTCCGCGCCGCCCACGGCCGGCGCGCTGCGCCTGGGCGAGCACTGCCCGCGGCCCGGCGGGCGTGCCGGCGAAGGGCGCGTCGAGCAACCAGCTATTGGTGGAGTCGACCTCGGCAAGCAGTTCGAAATCTGGGCCGTCGGGGCCCAGGAGCTCGCGGATCAAGGTGGTATCGGGTGAGGGCATCATCGGCGCAGGCTGGGTTTGGCGCGATCATACGGGTCGTTTCCTCCCGACTATAATGAACCGATGAGCACCAGCTATTTTGAGCGTCACATTTTCTTTTGCACCAACCGGCGTGATGACGGCCGTGCCTGCTGTGCGGCCAACGACGCCGAGCGCCTTCAAGCCCATGCCAAGGCGCGTGTCAAAGCGCTTGGACTCTCGGGTGCCGGCAAGGTGCGGGTGAACAAGGCGGGCTGCCTAGACCGCTGCGAACTTGGCCCGGTCGCGGTCGTCTATCCCGATGCTGTCTGGTACACCTTCGTTGACGAGCACGACATCGACGAGATCGTCGACTCGCATCTTCGTGACGGCCGTCCCGTGGAGCGACTGAAGCTCGAATGAACGCGTCCACCCGCACGCTGCTGATTGCCGGGCCTGCTGGTCCGATCGATGTTGCCCTCGACCTACCCGCCGGCCCCATCCAGGGCATCGGCGTGGTTGCCCATCCGCATCCGCTTTACGGCGGCACACGCGACAACAAGGTGGTGCAGACGCTCGCCCGGGCGATGCTCGCAACAGGCTATGCGGTCTGGCGCCCCAACTTTCGCGGTGTGGGCGCAACAGCCGGTGAACATGACCACGGCCAGGGCGAAACCGATGACCTGCGTGCCGTGCTGGCCGCCGCTCAATCCGACCCGCTAGTCCCCGAGGCGGCCCGCAGCAACCTGGCATTCGCCGGATTTTCGTTTGGCAGTTTCGTGCTGTCGCGGTTGCTCGCGCAATGGCCGCCCGGCCAGCGCCTTGCCGCACCGGTTGTTCTGGTGGGCGTGGCCGCCCAGCGTTTCGCAGTGGAAGAGGTGCCGCCCGGCGCGCTGGTGATTCACGGCGAGGTTGATGACGTCGTGCCGCTTGCCGCTGTGCTCAATTGGGCGCGGCCGCAGAACCTGCCAGTGGTGGTCCTGCCAGGGGCCGATCATTTTTTTCACCGCAGACTCACGCTGCTCAAGCGTCTGGTGGTGGCGCATCTCGTGGCCGCGCCACTGCTCGGATCGGTGCCAGGCCTTGAGCCGGCCGAACTTGCGGCCGACTGATCCGGCCTGTTTTCACCGCGTTGCTATCCGGAGATTTCACGATGATCCGCCTGCTTGCCCGCCTGGTCGTCGGCCTGCTCGTCGGTGCGTCTGCCTTGCCGGCAGTGTGGGCACAGGTTGCCCCGCCCACCATGACCGCGCGTTCGTGGTTACTGCTCGATGCCACCACGGGTCATGTCATCGCCTCGCACGAACCCGATCGCAAGTCCGATCCGGCCTCGCTCACCAAGCTCATGACCGCCTATCTCGCGTTTTCTGCCATCAAGGAAAAGCGGCTGGCACTCGATGCGCGACCCATGGTGTCGCAGCGCGCCTACAAGGCGATCGGCTCCAGGATGTTTGTCGAGCCGGCAGCGCCCGCCACCGTGGAAGAACTCCTGCGCGGCATGATCATTCAGTCGGGTAACGATGCCTCGGTGGTGCTAGCCGAGGCACTGGCCGGCGGCGAAGAGCCGTTTGCCCAGCAGATGAACCGCGAGGCCGAACGACTGGGAATGCGAAACTCCCAGTTTCGAAACGCCACCGGGCTACCCAACCCGGAGCACTACTCCACCGCACGCGACCTCGCCATTCTCGCCACCCGCCTGATCAGCGACCATCCCGACTTCTACAAGTTCTATTCCGAGCGGGAATTCACGTTCAATAAAATCCGCCAGCCCAACCGCAATCGGCTGCTGTTCATCGATCCCAGTGTAGACGGCATGAAGACCGGCTACACCGAGGCCGCGGGTTACTGCCTGATCGCGTCGGCCCGACGCGAGCAACCCGGCGCGGGCTTCTCGCGTCGGCTGGTTGCCGTGGTCATGGGCGCGGCCACCGAGTCCATCCGCATCACTGAATCGCAACGCCTGCTCAATTACGGGTTTCAGAATTTTGAGACCGTCCGGGCCTATTCGAAGGGCCAGGAACTGGGCAGCTACCCGGTCTGGAAGGGTAAGGGCGTGCTGGTGGCTGGGGCGGTCGAGCAGGATATCCTCATCACGGTGCCGCGAGGCCAGGCCGAAAAAATCAAGGGCGAGGTTGAGCGGATCGAGCCGCTACTCGCGCCGGTCACCCAGGGCCAGAAGATCGGCACGCTGCGAGTGAAACTGGGCGACCAGGTGCTCGCCGAGCGGCCGGTGCTCGCGCAGGCAACCGTCGACGAAGCGGGCTGGATCGGCAGGCTCTGGGACGGTCTGCGGCTCAAGTTCGCCAAATAGATCAGACCCCACCCCGCCCTTCTTTCCGCCTTCCCTTCACCCACTTCGTAGAGCGAGACCCCCATGAGCGAGCAGGTTGTTTATCTCAACGGAGCGTTTGTGCCGCTCTCCGAGGCCCGCATCCCGGTGCTCGATCGTGGCTTCATCTTCGGCGACGGCATCTATGAAGTCGTCCCGGTCTATGACAGGCGCCCGTTTCGGCTCACCCAGCACCTGAAGCGGTTGGAGCGAAGCTTGGCCGCGATCGGCATCGACAACCCCTTCGATGAGGCAGGCTGGCGCGCGCTGATCACCGATCTCGTTGGCCGGCACAGCTGGTCCAATCAATTTGTCTACATGCAGATCACCCGTGGCGTCGCGCGCCGTGACCATGCGTTTCCAAAAGGCATCCAGCCCACAGTGTTTGCGATGACCAGTGAATTCGTGGCGCCGGCCGCGGCGCTTCGCGAGCAGGGTCTGGCCGTCATCACTTCCGACGATGAGCGCTGGCTCCATTGCGACATCAAATCGGTATCGCTTCTCGGCAACGTGCTCGCCAAGCAGGCCGCGGTCGATGCGGGCGCCGCTGAGTGCATCATGTTCCGCGACGGCATCCTCACCGAGGGGTCTTCAAGCAACATTTGGGTCGTGCGAAACGGTCGCGTGCTCGGTGCACCCGTCAACCACCTGGTCCTCGAAGGCATCCGGGTGGGTCTGCTCGCCGAGCTCTGCGCGCGTTGCGGGCTCGACTACGAGCTGCGACGCGTTCCTCGCGAGGAGGTGCTCCAGGCCGATGAGCTGATGCTCACCTCCGCCACCCGCGAAATCCTGCCCATCACGCGGGTGGATGGTGTCGCGGTGGGTAACGGACAGCCTGGCCCGGTGTATCAGCGGCTGATCGAGGCCTATCAGGCGGCCACCCGCGAGGCGTGAGCCCTGTCCATGAGTGATGCCGATGTCTGGGAACGGATCGGAAATCTGCTTGAGTTTCCGGTGGAATTTCCGATCAAGGTCATGGGTCGGCGCACCGACGAGTTTGCTCAGACCATCGCAGCGCTGGTGAGCGCACACGTGCCCGACTTCAACCCGGCGTCGATTGAGCTGCGTGCGTCCTCACGCGGGGCATGGCTGAGCGTCACGCTCACGGTCCGGGCGCAATCGCGGGAACAACTCCAGACGCTCTATAGCAAGCTGTCCTCGCACCCCATGGTCCGGATCGTTCTGTAGAGGACGATCATCGAGCCGCTGCTCAGGCCTTTCGCGCGCACCGACTACGCCGACACACTTGAGGCGATGCGCGAATTCACGCGCACGCGCGATGCCGCCACTCCCGACGAGATCTGGCTGGTTGAACATCCGCCGGTGTTCACGATGGGCCTTGCCGCGCGGCCGGATCATCTGCTCGCCCCGGGAGAGATTGCTGTGGTGCCTACCGAGCGCGGTGGCCAGGTGACCTATCACGGGCCGGGACAGGTGATCGCCTATCCGCTTATTGACCTGCGTAGGCTGGGCATCGGCGTCAAGGAACTGGTTTACCGCTACGAGCAGGCGATCATCCAGACACTTGCGGCGTCGTCGGTCGATGGCCGTCGGATCGCGGGTGCGCCGGGCGTTTTCGTGGCGATTGAAGGCGGAACGGGGCCCTTTGCGGGGTGGGCAAAGATTGCCGCGCTGGGCGTGCGCATCATGCGGGGATGCAGTCTGCACGGGCTCGCGTTGAATGTACGAATGGACCTTGAGCCCTTTGATCGCATCAACCCCTGCGGGTACCCGGGCTTGCGTTCAGTCGATCTTGCGAGCCTGGGCGTATCAGTCACACCGGAGGCGGTGGCCGCACGGTTGGGTGAGCGGCTGGTCGCCCATCTGCATCACGATCAACTCCGATAGACTCTCGGTATTACTTTTCGAGCAGAAAGGCGCGCGCCGTCTGGTGTGCCGATCAACATGAGCGCTTCCGAGCTGTCCAATACGCCTTCCGCCTCCTACGACCCGAGCGCCAAGCAGAAGGCGGGCGCCAAGACCTCGCGCATCCCCATCAAGGTGGTGCCGGCCGACGAGGTGCTTCGCAAACCCGACTGGATCCGGGTGCGCGCGGCGAGCCCAGGTAGCCGTTTTCACGACATCAAGCGCATTCTTCGTGAGCACCGTCTTCATACGGTCTGCGAGGAGGCGAGCTGCCCGAATATAGGCGAGTGCTTCGGTAAGGGCACAGCCACCTTCATGATCATGGGCGACAAGTGCACGCGGCGCTGCCCTTTCTGCGATGTCGGTCACGGCCGGCCCGACCCCCTGGACGCCGATGAACCCGCCAATCTCGCGCGCACCATCGCAGCGTTGGCGCTCGATTACGTGGTCATCACCAGCGTCGATCGCGACGACCTTCGGGACGGTGGCGCAGCCCATTTCGTCGACTGCATCCGGCGCGTGCGCGAGGCCTCGCCGCGCACCCGAATCGAGGTCCTGGTGCCCGACTTCCGCGGGCGGCTCGAGCGCGCGTTGGAAATTCTGGAAGCGGCGCCGCCCGATGTGATGAACCACAACCTCGAGACCGTACCGCGCCTCTACCGCGAAGCGCGTCCCGGCTCCGATTATCAGCACTCGCTCCGACTGCTGTCGGAATTTCGCGCGCGCGTGCCGGGTGTTCCGACCAAGTCGGGCCTGATGCTGGGTCTGGGCGAAACCGACGATGAAATCATCGAGGTGATGCGCGACCTTCGTGCGCATCAGGTCGACATGATCACCATCGGCCAGTACCTCGCACCCTCCAACGCCCATCTGCCGGTGCGCCGTTATGTGCACCCTGATGGGTTTGCGATGTTTGCCGAGCGCGCCCAGGAGATGGGCTTTGTCCACGCGGCGGTCGGCCCGCTGGTGCGTTCGTCTTACCACGCCGATCGGCAGGCCGAGGCGGCAGGGGTGCATGGCGACTAACCACGCCCGACCAGCCCGCCGCTTCAAACCGATGACATCACCGGAGACCCCAGATGATTGAACTCTATTACGCACCGGGCGCCTGTTCGTTTGTGCCCCATGTGGCGTTGGAAATGATTCGCGAGGCCACCGGTCAGGCGTTCGAGCCCCGGCTGATCAAGCTGCACCGCGCCGAGCATCGTGCTCCTGAATATCTTGCACTCAATCCCGAGGGGCAGGTGCCAGTGCTCGTGGTCGATGGCAAGGTACTCACCCAGATTGTTGCAATCTGCGATTTTCTCGACCGCGAGCACCCAGCCGTTGGCCTGTTGCCTGCCGAGTCGTGGGCCCGCGCGCAGGCGCTTGCCACGCTCGCATGGTTCAACAACACTGCCCACCCCGCCTTCACCCATGTCTTCATGCCGAACAAGTTCGCTGATGGCGAGGCCTATCAGGCAGAGGTCAAGCGGGTGGGGCGCGACCGGTATCACGACATCCTGAAGCGCATCGACAGCATGGTGGCTGCGCAGACCGGCCCCTACTGGCTAGGCGATCGGCTGTCAGTGCTTGATGCCTACGCGATCGCGCTCCTTCGCTGGGGTGGCCTGGGCGGCATCGATCCCGAATCGCTGCCCGCCTATTACGCTTACATGCAGCGCGTGGCGAAGGCACCGGCGGTGGCAGCGGCCATCGAGCGCGAGCGTCTGCAACTCAACGTTTTCAAGAAGGCCTGATCCGCGGGCGGCCGGGATCGCGCGGCGGGCACCTACACGAAAAGTGTGAGTACGCCCGTGTAACCGTGCAACCGGCCATCGGCGATTTCGCCGTGGGCGAAGAACCCGGCGAGCGGGATTTCGCCCAGGTTGTGCCGGATCAGCGCGAGCTCGGCGCCGTTTGCGCCGAATAAATGCTGGCCGCGTGCAACACAGCTGACGTAGTGCGCGCCCCGCGCGGTTTGCCCGCTTGCTTCCAGGTCTTCGCGAAGCTCAGTGCAGATCCGGATCAGGTCGGCCCGCGCGGCTGCGGCGTCGCGCCTGCAGAACACCGCGCGATCGCCCACCTGGGCGCCGCCGCTTACCGCGATCGCGCGGCTCACCGGATCAATGCCGAGGAGATCGCTGATCCGATGCGCACCAAAGCCAATGGCTCGCGGGCGGTCGCTCGCCGCAAGCCCCACCTGCAACCCGCGCGCGGACGGCGCGTCTCGCAGGAGTCGCAACAGGTGCTGGGGATCACGCGAGTTGCGCTCGGCGAGGTTGATGCCGAGGTCTTCGAGCATCACGTCAAGGGCAGGCCGGTGATCGAGCGTGAGGATGGCCTGTCCGCGACAGTCGGAGACGGTGCGCTCGCGGCTGATGGGTGAACAACCGTGCGTGACGCGCGACAGCAGGGTCACTTCGGGCCCGAACCATACGCCTGAGAGCGCGCGCGGGCCCGCAGCCGGCTCGCTGCTTCGCGGGGCGGTGCCAAAAGGCTCCACGACACCGCCGAAAACCAGACCGGGGGCGGCAGTCTCGCTCAGGCTGCGCAGGCGCTTACTCATGTCCTCCGCATAGGGGTCGGCATGGAGCAGCAGGCTCGACCCCGGCGTGGCAAGCCGCTCGGCTTCGCCGCGCGCGTCCTGCCACGCGGCGCCAAATGCCTGCACGCTGCCAGCGGGTAGTCGCCCGATCAGAATCGCGATCGCGGGCTCATCGACATATTCGGCAGTTTCCGCGCATAGGCCCGGCACGCAGGCCCCGCTCCATTGAACCTGCGGTAGCCGGCGCTCGAGCAGCTCCTGGATGTCGGCGAAGTGGTCCGCGAACGGCGTGCTTGCGTAGACCAGCCCCAGGAGCGGGTTGGGCTTGGCGTCGGGCTCGCGGCCGAGTTGGCTGAGCGCAAGCTCGGTCGCCATCCGCCAGTCAGGATGGCTCGCATGGCCGCAGACGAATCGGGTCACCGGCGGCTCACTCGGTGCGACCTAGCGTGCCGGGCGCGCACGGCGCGAGGCGGCGGCTGTACCGGGCGCGGACTTAGCCGCGCGCTGCGGCTTCCGGCGGGTTTTGCGAGGCGTTGCGGCGGGGCCCGTGGGCGTCCCCCGCGCTTTCGTGTGGGGGGCGGGCGGGGCGGCGGCCGAATCGGTTGCGGCGGGTGAGATGCCGGCCAAGGCCGACTCGGCAACCTGCTGGAACTGTGACTGAAGCGTCTGCCACCAAGCGGTGGGATCGATACCAGTCGCCCAGCCCGGGGTCGGTGCGCCGGCAGGCGGTGCATCGGTGTTGTGAGCGCGAGCGCCGGGCGAGGCGGGCGCCTCCGCGCGGTCGCGCGTGCCTCGCGAGGCGGTTTGTCGCGCCTCATCGGCGCCACCTGGGGGTGCTGATGAGGCAGTCGGGCGATCGGCCTCGCGCGCGCTGCTGCCAGTTTGCGTGGCAGCCTCGGCGGCAGCGCGCGCCGCCTCGCCGAAACTTTGCAGTGAGGCGAGCGTTGCGCGCTGCAGTTCAAGCGCCTGAATCGAGCCGCGGAGCAGATTCAGGTTGAGGACTAGCCACTGCTCGACGGTTTTCAGGTCGGCAATTCGCTTGTCGAGTTCAGCCGGGTCGATGGTCGGGGTCATTGACGAGGGAATCGGCATCGCTGACCAATGACGGCGCGCCACTTCCATTGCGTCGAACATCGCCTTGAAATCGAATAGCCCGCCCATCGGGTCGACATGCGGGAAAGGGGGATCGCTGGCCATCGGGTGCTCCCTGGTTCAGCGGCAGAGGGCGCGAGCCGCGCCGGAACCTCCGATTATCGCTACCCGGGCCCGTACCGCAAGTCAGTGCTGCTACATTTGACAGACCGGCCGGACCTTGACGCGGCCGATCCGACACCCGGCCCCATCGTGATGACCGACGGCAACGATATCGAGACGCTCCGCCAGATCCTCGCCCGTTCCACCACCATCGCGGTGGTTGGGCTGTCGGCCGACTGGTTTCGACCGAGTTTTTTTGCCGCCAAGTACATGCAAGAGCATGGCTATCGCATCATTCCCGTCAACCCCAAGTACCCCCAGATCTTGGGCGAGCGCTGCTACCCGTCCCTCGAGGCGATCACCGAACCGGTGGACATCGTCGATGTATTCCGGCGCGCCGTGGATCTGCCGCCCATTGCCGAGCAAGCGGTGAAGATCGGCGCTCGGGCGCTGTGGCAGCAACTCGGTGTGGCCAACCTGGCCGCTGATCGCCTCGCCCGCGAGGCGGGGCTCGCCTCGGTGTTTGATCGCTGCGTGAAGATTGAACACGCGCGTATTTTTGGCGGCCTCAACTGGGTGGGCGTCAACACCGGCGTGATCAGCGCCCGACGCCCTCGGCTCGCCGTTCGCTGACCCGCCCGGCACGAGGACATTCCCATGGCAGATCGGCGGTTTGGGCTCGAAACCCTTTGTGTGCATGCTGGGCAGATTCCCGATGCGGTGACGGGCGCGCGCGCCGTTCCGATCCACCAGAGCACCTCGTTTGTATTCGATTCGGCCGATCACGCGGCCAGCCTCTTCAATCTGCAGACCTTTGGTAACGTCTACTCGCGGCTCTCCAACCCCACGGTCGCGGTGCTCGAGGAGCGAGTGGCGGCGCTCGAGGGCGGCCGCGCGGCCATTGCGAGCGCAAGCGGCATGGCGGCCGAAGCGATGGCGCTCATGACCATCCTGCAATCGGGCGACCATGTGGTCGCAGCAGGCGCGCTTTATGGCGGCAGCGTCACCATGCTGTCGGTGAGTCTCAGGAAATTTGGAATCACCACCTCGTTTGCGGAGGTCACCCGGCCGGACAGCTTCGCCGTAGCCATCCGGCCCGAGACGCGCGCGCTCTTTGTCGAAAGCCTGGGTAACCCCAGCCTCGCCATCGCCGACCTCGCGGCGCTTGCCGATATTGCGCACGCGCACGGCATTCCGCTGGTGGTTGACAACACCGTGCCCAGCCCTGCGCTCTGTAATCCGATTGCGCATGGCGCCGATATCGTGGTGCACAGCGCCACCAAATACCTGGGCGGCCACGGCACGACGCTCGCGGGCGTGGTGGTCGAATCCGGAAAATTCCCCTGGGATAACGGTCGCTTTCCTGGCATGACCGAGCCGTCGGCGGGCTATCACGGCGTGCGCTGGTATGAAACCTTTGGCGATTTTGGCTTCACCATGCGAGCGCGCATGGAAACCCTGCGCGTGTACGGCGCAGCGCTCGCGCCAGCAAGTGCCTGGCAGATCCTGCAGGGCATTGAGACGCTGCCACTACGCATGCAGCGGCACTGCGACAACGCGCTCGCCGTCGCAAAATTCCTGACCGATGACCCGCGGGTGACCTTCGTGAACTATCCCGGTCTGCCCAGCCATCCGCAGCATGCGCTCGCAAAGCGCCAGATGCGGGGCGCCTCAGGGCTGCTTGCGTTTGGCATTCGGGGCGGTGCCGAGGCGGGCGTGCGCTTCATCGAGAGCGCGCAGCTCATGAGCCATCTGGTCAATATCGGCGATACCCGCACCCTGGTGAGCCATCCGGCCAGCACCACACACCGGCAGCTCGAGCCCGAGCAGCTGCTGGCCGCCGGCGTCACGCCCGAGCTGGTGCGCATCTCCGTGGGACTCGAGAGCCTGGACGACATTCTGTGGGACATTGACCAGGCCCTGGCTGCGGCCACGCGCTAGGCGCAGCCGGTCAGCTCTGTAGCGCGCGCCACATCTCGATGTCGCGCTCGGCGGTCCAGATGCGGGGGTGCTTGATGCCGCTTGCCTCATCAAACGCGCGTGACACATCAAACGGCAGACAGTGCTCATAAATGAAGACATTGCCGAACACCGGGTCCATGACCTTCCTCGTGTCATCGAACACCTGCTTGAGCGACTTCCCGGCTGCCACGCCCGCCTGCGCGGTGTTGTAGAGATCACCGACCCATTTTTTCGTGTAGTCGATGCCCGCATTGCAGGCGGCCGCGCCCTGCAGCACCGGCCCGCGGCCAGGCACCAGTTGCTCGGCCCCGAGCGCGCGCAGCCGTTCCAGCGTAGCGGGCCACTCTTCGAGCTGGGCATCGCCCGTGTAGACCCCGGCGTTGTACTCCACCAGATCGCCCGAGAAGCAGATTTTCTGTGAGGGGATCCAGGCGATGGTGTCGCCCCGGGTGTGGCCTGCACCGATGTGCATGAGCTTCACCTCGAGCTTGCCCAGATGGAGCGTGAGTTCGCGCTCGAACACCAGTGTGGGCCAGGTGAGCCCAGGCACGGATTCAACGGCCTGAAAGAGTCTGGGAAAACGCTCGATCTCCGACTTCATGTCGGCCTCGCCCCGCTCGACGATCAGATCCCAGGTGCCGCGCGAGGCAATGATTTCGGTGGCGCCCTCAGCGAAATAAGCGGACGCCCCCAACACGCGCACTGCATGGTAGTGCGACAGCACCACATGGCGGATGGGCTTGTCGGTGACCTCGCGGATGCGGGCGATCAGGTCGCGCGCCATCACCGGCGTGGCCGTGGTGTCGATCACCATCACCGATTCATCGCCAATGATCACGCCCGAGTTCGGATCACCCTCGGCAGTGTAGGCATAGGCATTGTCGGACAGCCGGGTAAACGAGATTTTCTTGGCTGAGAGGTCAGCTTTCGAGGCGAACTGTTTGCTCATGTGGGGGTGTCTCCGCAGAAGTCGGTTGACCGGCAAGCCCGTCCAGGCCATCAAGCCATAGGCTTGCGGCGAGATCGGCGAACCGTTCGTGGCTGACCGGCCCATCGGGCTTGAGCCAGGCAAACGTGAAGTTGATCATACCGAGAAGCGCCATGGTGATGACGCTGCGTTCGGCCGATACGGTGGAGCCGGGCGCTGCGCGCTCGATCAGCGCACCCAGAGCGGCCACCATGGCGCGCTGTTGGGCGCGCACTTGCTCGGCCTGGTCGGGTGACAGGAACCGCAGATCATGAAGGAGCGCAGCGTGGTAGGCGTGCGAATGGCGGTATTCGGCCATGAGCGCGCGCAGGGTTGCGCGCAGGACTTCGCGCGGACTGTCGGGGCTGCGTGAACTCTCCTGCGCCGCGATAGCGGCGAGGCGGCGGGTGTAGCGATCTAGCGCCTCGAAAAGCAGTGCCTGCTTGCTCGGGTAGTAGTGGTAAAGCGTGGCCTTTGAGACCTGGCAGGCGGCCGCGAGCATCGACATCGATGCCGCTGCATAGCCGGTTCGCGCAAACGCCTCGACTGCGCGCGCAAGAATGCGCTCGCGCTGTGCGTCGTAATCAGCGGCGCGCGGGCGGGCCATCAGCGTTCGTCGAAACTCAGCCGCACTTCGGGAGTCACCGGGTGCGCCTGACAACTGAGCACAAAGCCCCGATCGAGTTCATGCTGTTCAAGTGAATACTGCTTGTCCATGCGCACCTCGCCCTCGAGCACGCGCGCGCGGCAGGTGCAGCAGACGCCCGCCTTACAGGCATAGGGCAGGCCGATGCCTGCTGCCATGGCGGTATCGAGAATGCTTGCGCCCTCAAAGGGCACGGTGATGGGCCGCGCTTTGCCGTCGATCATCACGGTGACGCGTGCGCTGGGCGCATCGGAGGTGGCCGCGCGCGGGGCGACTGCGCGAGCCAATACCTGGGCGGCTACTGGCGCGTCGGGGCTCCCAAAGCGCTCGATCCGGATACGGCTGTGGTCGAGGCCGGCCTTGGCGAGCGCGTCTTCGGCCGCTTCCATCATGGGTGCCGGCCCGCAGACGAATGCGCAATCGATTCCCGGCACGTGAATGGCGGTTCCGCACAGCCGCGCGATCCGTGCCCGATC
>CAIPNM010000232.1 GCA_903866395.1 uncultured bacterium | reverse complement strand
TTGTGTCATGAAAGGCTCCCTGGGTTGATGGGTGGACGGGCGGCTCAGTCGCTCCACATGCCACCGTTGATGTCGAGAATTTCGCCGGTGATGAAATCAGACTCACGGCTCGCAAGAAATAGCGCTGCGCGCGCCACGTCATCGGGTGTTCCCATCCGTCCGCGTGGAATGAGCGCGCGCAGTGCGGGAGGAAAAGCGGTGGTCATGGCGGTAGCGATCGGCCCAGGCGCGAGCGCATTCACGGTGATGCCGTGTGCCGCAAGCTCCCTTGCAAGAAATCCGGTCAGCACATGAACACCGGCCTTCGACGCGCCGTAAGCAACGTTACTTGCCACAGCCTGCTCGTCGGGGTTGATCCATGGCCGGGCATAGCCCGAGTTTTTGCCGACGACCGAGCCCAGGTTGATGATCCGCCCGAACTGCAGGCGCTTCATACCGGCGATCGCGGCCTGGCAGCAGAGAAACGTTCCCTTCAAATTAATGTCAAGAACACGATCCCACTCCGCTTCGTCCAGCGATTGCGCCGATCCGAACGATACGATTCCAGCGACATTCACCAGCGTGTCAACCGGCGGACCGGCCGACTCGATCGATTGAAAAAGCGCACGGATCTGCGACGCCTGGCGGACATCAAGCGCAATCGGTGCATTCCCGGCAGTTCGTGCCGCGTCGGGCGGAACCTCGCCGCGCTGGTCGGCACAAAACACGCGCGCGCCTGCGTCGGTGAGCAAACGAACGACCGCTGAGCCGATTGCACCCTGCGAACCGGTGACCAGCGCCACCCGTCCCGCAAAGGATTCGCGGGCGGCGTTCATGCTGCCACCTTGGAATCACGGGTGGTGACATGCAGCCCTGCCTGCCTGCCGAACACCATGCCTTTCATCACCGAGGTCGCGCCGGTGTAGACGCCGTAATAGCTACCGATGATTTCGCCTGCCGCGTACAGACCCGGAATCGGGTGCCCGTCAGACGACAGCACGCGAGCGTCGGGATCGACCTTCAGGCCGCCGAAAGTGAATACGTTGGCCGACATGATGGGGTAGGCGTGAAAAGGGGGACGATCGATCGGGCAAGCCCAGTTCGACTTCGCGGGAGAGAGACCCGAGGTTCGAACGCCGTCGAGTTCGAGCGGACGCCAGCCCTCGCCGCTACACGAGGCGTTGTAGGCGGTCACGGTAGCGCGGAGCGCCTCAGCCGGTACTTGGATCGCGCTCGCCAGTCCTTCGATGGAATCGGCCACAATGGGTGCCTGATCGGTGCGGATGGCCAGCCGGTAGTTGGGGATGCTTTGATGGCGTGCATCGAGCACGACCCAGGCTCGGCCCTGTGATTGTTCGTAGATTCTGCGGGTGATGGACTCATAGTGCGCATCGACCGTGCCGGGCGCCTCATCGGTAAACCGCAACCCCTCGCGATTCACCAGGATCCCATAGGGAAAGATGAAGACCGATGGCTCTGATAGACCCGATCGCGGATCGATCGGCTCTGCGTGGTAGCTACCGAACTCGCCACAGGTGGCAGCGCCGAACTCCAGTGCCATGCGGATGCCTTCGCCCCGGTTGTAGTAGCCCCCCTTGCAGATCGGGCGCAAATGCACCGACCGGGGACCGACATATCGCGTCATCATTTCAGCGTTGCCCTGGAATCCGCCGCTGGCGAGCACGACAGGACCCGAAAACTCGAGTGCTGCGCCGCTGGCATCGCGCGCCTTCAATCCAGCAATCCCACCGGCGCTGGACTCAATGAGCGATTGGGCGGTGGTTTCGTAGAAGAAGCTCACCCCCAGCCTTTCGGCGGCGGCGGCCAGTACGTCGACCAGTGCCTGCCCACCGCCAACTGGCAGGAGTCGAGGCTGCGATTTGGTGAGGAACTGGGTGGGCAGGAAATCGAACCGGGCACCGAGCCCGGTGAGCCACGCCACTGCGGGCCCGGCGTTTTGAGCGAGCGCTTCAATGAAGTGGGGGTCGGTGAGGCTCAGGGCGCGGACCATGCCGCGCGGCTGCGATTCAGCGCTCTGCTCGATCAGGTCAGGGTCGAGGCTGCCGCAACCGTTCTCCGCAAAATGCGTCTCGAAGTCGTCAGAGACCTCGCGATGACTTTTCATGCGCAGGTACGCCTCGGTGTAGCGGCTTTGCCCGCCGCGATCTTCCATGGGCGCTCGCTCGAGCACCGCAACCCTGGCGCCACGTTCGGCGGCCGCGACCGCCGCCGATAGCCCGGCGATTCCGCACCCGGCTACGATCAGATCGAAGGAATGTCTTGTTGCCATCAGCGGCGCTCCCGAATCAAGGTCGCCCGATTTGACAGGAGTTACCTCAAGCGCACAAGGTCGGTAATGGCTTTGGCGGAATGGCGCTGGCAGCTTCGTTCCCTTGGTTGACCGCCGATACGGATCGGTACGTGGGAGAGGGGCGCTGATGGCATACTCCCATGCAGCCCTTTCCAACCCATCCAGCGGATCTCGACATGGCCTTGAAAAATCCCGCACGACAGTTGCGAGAACTCCTCGCGCGCCCTCAAATGCTGATTGCCCCCGGCGCCTACGATTGCATCACCGCTCGAATGATCGAGCAGGCGGGGTTTGACGCGGTCTACATGACTGGCGCAGGCACCGCCGCTACGCTCGGCTATCCCGACTATGGCCTCACCACCATGACCGAGATGGCAGGTAATGCA
>CAIPNM010000231.1 GCA_903866395.1 uncultured bacterium | reverse complement strand
GGTGGTGGACACCGAAGCCAACATGCAGGACGGCGATGCCCTGGGCAACACCGGCCTCACCTATAAGCGCATCAACCTGCTCAACATCGAGGCCGAAATCAAGGGCATGCTCAAGTCGCCCGACGCCTCGTCGATCACCCTCACCGAGGGCGAAACCGAAACCCTCAACCTCGGGTTTGGCCGATCAGGCACCACCGTTGGCACACCGGGTGCCAACACCATTTATGGCTCGCCGGGCGATGAACGCATCGATGCGGGCGCCGGCGATGACGAGGTGCGTCTGGGTAACGGCGAGGATCAGGCCGAGGGTGGCGCAGGTGATGACGACATCAGTGCCGGCGACGGCAGCGACTCCCTGGACGGCGGGCAGGGTAACGACACCCTGCTGGTCGAAGGCGACGACAACTCGCTCACCGGCGGCGAGGGTGATGACCGGTTCATCTTTGCCAACCCATCCGGCGAGAACCGCATCAGCGATTTCAGTGCGGGCGACACGCTGATCATCCGTGTCGGCGCTGACACCGCAAACACCGATCCTCAACCTCTCATCATCGAATCGATCGAACCGGGCACGGGTGAGAGCCTTGGCCGCGGGGCGGCTCATGTCGCTTATGTCGAAGGGGAACTGCAACTTGCCGTCGGGCTCGACAGCACACCCGGCGCCGACGCAACATTCATCTTTGCCGGCGCTCCGGCCAGCGCCCAGCTCGTGTCGGTCCAAGGCGGTGGCATCACCATTCTTGGTGCCGTTGTCACCGAGGAGAACGACAGCGTCGACCTCACCCGCCCGGCGATTGAGTTTGGCACCGCAGCCGGCGGCGATGCCCGATCCGGCGGTGACCGCGACTTTTATCGCCTGCAGATCGAGGATTCGGGACTGGTGGAAATCGATCTGGTTCGCGATCTGCAGGCCGCCGGCATTCTTGAAATCACGCTCACTGATGCAACCGGAACTCCGCTCGATTCGGGCTATCAAATCGAGGCCGATGAGTCGTTACTCTTTTTCGTGGATGCGGCTGGTGACTATTTCCTGCGGATCGGGGGCGAGGGTGATGCGCCAGGCGGTGCCTATCGTTTCACCCCGAGCTTCTTTGCCCTGAGCGCGCCGGGCAATGAGCAGGAACCCAACGACCTGTACGCCGATCCGCTCGACAGTTCACCGGGCGCATCCATGCAGGGTACGATTTCAAAGGCCGACGATGAAGACTGGTTCTTCATCAACACCGACGAGCCCGCGAAGATTGTTTTCGATGTCACACTGAGCAGCGCGCCCGCGTCGGGCGTGTCGCCGCTTTACCTGTCGATTCAAAGCGATACGGGCGAGGTGCTGGCAAGCCGCGATGTCACGGCGATGACCACTGGCATCGAAGTGGAACTCGCCTACGCGGGAACGGTGTTCCTCGCAGTGAGCAAAGGCGAGGCCAACTTCAGTGCGCCAATCAGTTACTCCATCGCCACCCAGGTTACGCAGTCGCCGGTGATACCGGCCGAGCCGTCAGCGCCAGGCGACGCGCCCCAACCTCTGCCGCGCGACGGTCAGGTGTCCGGAAGTGCTGCGCCGGGCTCACAAAGCGCATTCACCTTCGAACTTGGCGCCAGCGAATCCAGCGGCCTTCGCCTGGACTTCGATGCCGAGACCGAGGATGCCGAAATGAGTCTCTGGCACCTGCAACTGCGCCGTGGCGACACCGTTGTTGAAGACATCCAGACCGGCGCTGATGTGAGCATCGCACTCGCGCCGTTTGGCGCGGGCGACTACACGCTTACGATTGCGCCAGGGCCCGAGGCAGACGCGCCTGCACAGTATTTCCTGAAGCTCGATGTGCCGCCCACGGGCTTTACCGGCGCAACCGCCACCTGGACGGGTTCTAGCGCAGCCGACCGCTTTCCCGCCACTCAGTCCGACAACGCTGGCGCGGACCGGCTCGACGGCGCGGGCGGCGATGACCAGCTCGATGGCGGGGCCGGCAAGGACACAGCCATCTTCAAGGTGGCAACGTCATCTCTCTCCATTCAGTCGATCGCCGGCCTCACCGCGGTCAGCGGTGACTATGACGCAGGCCCCTACTCATTCACCAGCACCCGGCTCTGGAACATCGAGACGATCGAAACGCTGGACGGTCCCATCGACCTGCCGCCTTCGGCGTCCATCAAGCCGCTGATCGGGCACGAAGCACGCGATATCCCCAGCGAAAGTCTTAAAGGCGGGCCCGAAAACGATGTGATCGACGCCAAGGGTGGATTCGACGTAGTCGACGGAGGAGCCGGGAGCGACACGCTGGTCTTTTTCAGCCAACGGACTTCGTTCTCCATCGACACGCTGGCCGGCATCACCATCATCAGAGACTCGGCCGAGGCGGCGGAACTTACCGCCAACCCTTATCACAACAGCTATGTCGTCGCCACGGGCGTCGAACAGCTCGCTTTTCTGCCTGATACCCGGGACAGCCGCAGCGATGAGGTCACCCTGCCTCAGGCACCGGCGGCGAGCATCATCCGCCTGGGCACACCCAGCAACGATTGGCTGAGTGGTGATGCAAACGACGAAACGTTCTTTACGCAGACCGGGAACGACAGCGTTGACGGCGGCGCGGGCGAAGATACGCTGGTGTTGTTCGGTGGCAAGGCTGACTATGAAGTCACCAGCCAAGGCGCCTGGGCGACGGTGCGCCTGAAAGATGCGGGTGGATCTCAACCCTCTGAAATTCGGATGCGCCAGGTTGAGCGCATTCTCTTTGCAGACGGCGAGCAGACAATCGACCAGGCACGTGCCGTGTCGATGCAACTACCCGATACGGTCATCACCGAAGGCAGCACCTCAGAGCTCCGCGTTGTGCTCGACACCAAGCCGCTCACCCCGGTCACCGTAAAAGTCACCAGCAGCGCCCCGAGCGCACTCGGATTTGGAACAGTCGCCAGTCCAACCGCCAGCGCAACCGTCAATTTCACGCCCGATAACTGGGACGTACCAAAGCTGCTCATGCTTGCAGCCGGTCCCGATGACAGCACGAGCGAGGCTACCGAGACCGCGACGTTGACCGCCACGGTGACCCAGGGCGCCTACCCTGTCGCACCCGCAACCATCACCCTGCAGATTGTTGATAACGATCGCGTAAGCCAGAAAGTCACCGGGAAAGTCTTCAACGACCTGAACGGTGACGGCACCAGCCAAGCCAACGAATCGGGCCTGGGTGGCTGGAAGGTATTTGCCGACACGAATCGTAACGGCAGGCCCGACGCGGGCGAGCCGCAGGCGCTGAGCGACGCCCAGGGCGACTACAACCTGCTTGACCTGCCCACCGGCCAGGTGGTGGTCATGGCCGAGGTCCCAGCCGGCTGGGCACGCTCGGCCCCCGGCGCCCGCAGCAGCTCCGGCGCCGTGGTCATCGAGCGCACCGGCGACCCCGGTCGCGCCGAAGCGCCGATCCCCACC
>CAIPNM010000230.1 GCA_903866395.1 uncultured bacterium | reverse complement strand
GCGCTTCAGCACCGGCTGGTCGATATGTTTGTAAGCGCCGAGCAGGCCCGGTCAATCACGCTGCTTGCCTGTAGTCGGGTGGATGCGTCGGCGCGCGGCGAAGTCGCTGTTGCCGAGCGGATGCGGACCGTATCGGCCGCCAAGGTGAAGGTGTCTGAAGCCGCACGCCATGTGGGGCAGGAGGCGATCCAGCTGCACGGCGGCATGGGCATGACACAGGAAATGAAGGTGGCGCACACGTTCAAGCGGCTCACCATGATTGCGCAGACAATGGGCGACACCGACTGGCATCTGGAGCGGTACGCCGCGAACAGCTAAGCGACTACTTATTGACGGGCTCGGGCAGCGAGCGCTGTGGGTCGTTGACGGTGGCGGCCTCGCCTGCAGGGGTCTCAACGTCGGCCGAAACGGCGGGTGGGTCGGCGACCAGGCGGCGGGCGGGGAAACGCATGGTGAATACGCTGCCCTTACCGGGCTCGCTGTCAATGCGCAGTGACGCGTGATGTCGGTTGGCAATGCGCTTGACGATCGCAAGGCCGAGCCCCGTGCCGCCCGTGTCGCGCGAGCGACTGCGATCGACCCTGTAGAAGCGTTCGGTGATTCGTGGCAGGTGTTCGGTGGAGATGCCAATGCCGGTATCGCGCACAGCAAGCCAGCCTTCATCATCGCGTACCCGCCAGCTCACGGTGACTGTGCCGCCATCGGGCGTGTAGCGCACCGCGTTGGTGACCAGGTTGCGAACTGCGCTTTCAATTTCGGCCGGGACAGCCATCAGTCGGGGCGGCCCTTCGAACTCGAGACTGATGGCGTGGCGCCCGCTGGAGAGGGCGCGCGCTTCGTAGACCAGTGATTCGAGTAGCGGCTGAAGCTCGATTGCCGATTCATCCAGTCGGTCAGCGGCGCGTTCGAGTGAGGCGAGCAGCAGCAGATCGCCAACCAGTCTTCCCATGGTTTCGCTCTGACGCAGGATGGCGCTCAAGTATTCGCGCCGCGTTTTGTCGTCGAGTTCAAGCGAAAGCAGTGTTTCAGCGAACCCCGCGATTACCGTGGCGGGGGTGCGAATTTCATGTGACACGTTGGCGACGAAATCGCTTCGTACTGCGTCGAGCTTCGCCTGGTCGGTGACGTCACGCGTGATGAGCAGCCGATGCTCGGCATCGGTTTCATGCAGCTGAAGTTCGAAGATGCGGCCTGGCTGCGTGTTCAGTTGCAAACGTTGGGTTTGTGCCCCACCTCCGCGCCGCTGCAGCATTTCAGCGAACTCGGGTTGACGAATGAAATGGTGAACCGGCCGCTGCGTGCCAAAGATGCCATGCAGCGACTGCGCCGCCTGATTGCTCCAGCTGACATGATCGTAGCGGTCGAGGAGCACCAGACCGTCGGGCAGTCGGTCGACGGCTGCATGAATGCGTTCTAGTTCGGAACCCAGTTCGGTGACGGTCGCCTGCTGCTGGCGCGAGAACCGGTTCAGACGCTCGATGAGCGGTGTCCAGATTCCCCAGCCGATCGGCAATGGCCGATTGCGCGGAAGATTGGCCCAGGCTGTGAGGCGGGAAACAAAACTGGCCTGATACAACACGGCCACCACCAATGCGAGCACCAGCAAGGCAAACGCGAACGCCGGCGACAGGAAGCGATGAAGCCACGCTGCCACCAGGATGATGAGCGCTGCGAACCCGAGCGAGCGAAACCAGATCAAGGTGACTGCCAGACCTTCATTGAGGCAGGAAGCGGTAACCGCCTCCACGCACGGTTTCGATCAGTCGATC
>CAIPNM010000229.1 GCA_903866395.1 uncultured bacterium | reverse complement strand
GGCGCCCAGGTCACGGTGATCGAGTCGGTCGAGGGCTCAGGGCTGCGGCGGCTGGGATCAAAGCAGGTGCAGGAAGTCTGGTGGCCGATCATCGGACGAAACAAACGCTCGCTTGTGCTCGATGCTGCCCACCCTGATCGACCCCAGGTCCTGGAGGCGATCGTGCGTACCGCCGATCTCCTCATCACCGACGACTCCTCCTGGGGGCTTGCACTGCGCGAGGCGGCTGAGCGAGTCGAGCATCAGGCGCTGGTGGTTCGGCTCTTCAGCCCTGGGGCAGACCATCCGGATACTTTCGCGGGCAGTACCGATCCCCGGTTCGCGGGCCTTGCGACGGGTGTTGTCGCGCTCACCGGCCATCCGCACGGCGTGCCCATCCAGGCCGAGTTTCCGCTTGCCGATACCACCAGCGGCATGATGGCGGCCACCGCCGCGCTGTTCGAGCTTCGCCGTGCGCGCCTGGCGGGCGTTCGGCCCGTGCCCATCGAGCTCGGGCTGCACGAGACCTTGCTCCGAATGAATGAATGGCAGCTGCAGGTGGCCTCGGTGCAGGGGTACGCCGAGCCGCGTAACGGCAACCGGTTCCCCATGAACTGGAACCTCGGCAATATTTTCAGTACGCAAGACAAGCGGTTGCTCACCGTGTCTGCCGCCACGCCGAGCGTGGCGGATCGGATGCTCAACATGGTGGGGGGCGAAGCGCTTCGCACTGACCCCCGATTCAACACGCCCCAGGCGCGTCGCGACAATATGGATGAACTCGATGCGCGGATCGCGGCATGGATGGCCGCACGTGATGCCGATACGGCGATGCGCGAAGTGCTGGAAAACGATGTCGTGGTAGGGCCGCTCTTTGATGCAGCCGAGTTGCTTCGCGATGAACATATCGCCGCCCGCGGCGACATCGTGCGGGTCGCCGACGGTCGCGGTGGCGAGCTCCCTATGCCAGCGCCGCTCCCGCATCTGTCCGCGCTGCCGGGCCGTGTACGGCACGCAGGCCCTGCCGTGGGGGCCGATACCGAAACCGTCCTGCGCGAGCTGGGCGTCACCCACTAAAACAAGAGGAGACCATCATGACCCATCCGAAGACCTTCAAACCCCTCGGTGGCGCGCTCAGCCGGCCTTGGGGCATCCTTGCGCTCACCGCAGTACTGGGCGCCTCGGGGCTCGCTTGCGCGCAGCAGGCACCCGAGGCGATCACGCTGATCGGGCGGGGGTCCTCCGGCAGCACCAGCGATCTCGCATTCGTCGTGATGGAAGAGGCCATCAAGCGCTCGTTTCCGGGGCAGACCATTCAGATCCGCCGACTTCCTGGCACGGCGTCGGCCGTTCCGCCGCGCATTCAGAACGGCGAGGCTCAGATCGGCCATGGTGTGGGTGAAAGCGTGGTCGATGCCTGGAATGCAGAACGTACTTTCGCGCGCCGTCCCAAGATGCGTGACCTGCGCTACATGGGCTCCTATCTCGGTTTTCTGAACAAGCCCTCGGCGAGTCCCACGATGGTGGTGAAGGCCAATTCATCCATCAAGTCGTGGGCGGATCTCAAGGACAAGAAGATCGGCGTGGGGCCCGCCGACAGTCTTACTGCCACGATGGTCAATGTGGGACTGCGAGGGGTGAATCTGTCGTATGACCAGCTCAAGCGAAATGGCGGGCTGGTGCACACCGGCGACTGGAACCAGCAGATGGACATGCTGGGCGACGGGCAGCTTGATGCGGTGTTCGTGACCGCAGACCATCCCTCGCCCATGATTACCCAGTTTGCTGCGAGCCACGCAGCGCGTATCGTGAGCATGAGCGACGGGGTGCTCAAGTCGCTGATGGAAAACTATCCCACCATGACGCGCAACGTCATGCCGGGGAAGACCTACGCCTGGCAGGCCGATGAAGTAGTGGGGGTGCAGTTGTCCCTGGGATACGTGGTGCACAAGGATTTGCCCGAGGCCACGGTGTATGCGATTTGCATGCAGCTCTATTCACCCAAAACCGCAGGGATCTGGGGTGAGTCGGTGCCTGGCTGGAAGGGTGCGGAAAAACTCACAGACCGCGCTGCGCAGACCGTGTTTGTTCCGCTGCACCCCGGTGCCGAGCGTTGCCATCGCGAGTTGGGTAACCCGGTCAAAACAATTGCGGTGGGCGCTGAGAAGCCGTGACCAGCGGCGACCTCCGGAACCCCGACGAGGCGGCGCGCGCGGCCGCCTCGCTCCGGGATGCAACGGATGCACTGCCGTCAATCCGGGCGGTGATCCGGCGCGGATCGTTTCGTCAGCGCCTGGTTGCGGCGCTCATCATCTTCCTGTCGATGTTTCTCGGCGTGATGATGATTTATTGCGCGCTGTTTGGCTCGCTCACCGCCTTCCTGCAGCGCTGCGCGTTCGTGTGGGCCATTCTCTCGGTCGGGCTTCTGCTGCGCTCGGCAGGGGGGCGCCGCTGGAGCGAGCGCAGCTGGGCGAGTCTCGCGCCTGATCTGCTGCTGGTGGCGGTCATGGCAGCAGGCATGGTGTACATCTTCATCGACTATGAAGACTTTGCCCGGCGTATCGGGTTTCCGTTTCCCGAGGATCTCGCAATCGGCATCATTTATCTGGTGGTGGCGCTCGAGGTCACGCGCCGCTTCATCGGGCTTGCGATGGTGGTGGTGTGCCTCGCGTTCGGGCTGCAGGCACTCTTTGGCACGCATTTCCCCGGGATGTTTGCCGCGCCCAACGTGCGCTGGCAAACCTTCATCGAAGTGCTGTTCATGCAGGACAACGGGATTTTCGGACCCACCGCCGGGGTGGCTGCCAGCTATCTCATGATTTTTCTGATCTTCGGCGCCATGCTGGTTCGCACCAACGGCATCGAATTCTTTGAAAAGTTGTCGCTCGCGCTCCTCGGGCGTCGTGCGGGCGGGCCTGCCCATGTATCCATTCTGTCGAGTGCGCTACAGGGCACCACCTCTGGAAGTGTGGTCGGTAATGTGGTGGGCATGGGTAACGTCACCATCCCGCTCATGATCCGAACCGGTTTTGCGCCGCATACGGCGGGCGCCATTGAGGCGGTCGCTTCATCAGGCGCGCAGATCATGCCGCCGGTGATGGGGTCGGCCGCGTTCCTGATGGCGGGGCTGCTGGGCATTGGCTACTGGTCAATTGTGGTGGCGGCGCTCATCCCGGCGCTGCTCTACTTCATCGCGCTTCATGTGCAGGTCGAGATCTACATCCGCGGGCAGGGGTTGCAGGCCACCACTGAAAAACTCCCCACCGTCGGCGAAGCGATGCGCTCGGGTGGCCATCTCATGATCGCGCTTGCCGCGTTGATTGCGCCGCTCTTCATCGGCGCCTCGCCGCAGCTGTCGGCTTTCATCGGGCTGGCCGCGCTTTTCGTGGTGTCGCTCCTTCATCGGTCCACGCGGGTGCCGATGAGCCAGTATCTTGAATCGGTCATCGATGCCATGTCGAACAATGTTGCGGTGGGTGCCGCAGTGACCACCGCCGGCATCCTGATGGGCACGCTCTGGGTGTCCGGCGCGGGCAATCTGCTGGCCGACTTCGTGATTGCGGTGTCGAGCGGCCACCTGTTCGTCGCGCTGCTCCTCACCGCGCTGGTGGCGCTGGTGCTTGGCATGGGGCTGCCGACCCCAGCGGTTTATCTCACGGTGGCGGTGCTGATCGTGCCTGCGCTGGTGCGTATGGGAGCCCCCGAATTTGCGAGTCACATGTTTGCGTTCTATTTCGGCATTCTGGCCAACGTCACACCACCGGTTGCGCTTGCGGCCTATGCAGCGGCGAGCATCGCGGGCGCCGACTTGAATCGGACCGGTTTTGTCGCGCTCCGGTTGGCCATCTCCGGGTTCGTGGTGCCGTTCATTTTTGTCTACAGCCCGGGGTTGCTGCTGAAGGACGACGTGGGTGCAATCGTGCAGACGTCGATCGCGGCGCTCCTCGCTGTGCTGGCGCTCGCGATCGCGGTGGAGGGGTGGTTGAGGGGCCGGCTCTCGCTGGTCAGCCGGGCTGCGCTGCTGCTGGCAACGCTTTGTCTGGCAATGCCTGATCTGGGGCTTCGGCTGACGGGTGCAGCGCTGCTGGGCGTGATCGTCGGCCCGGTTCTGTTGCGGAGAAAGTCTTCTTCGAAGGAGAGCGGGTCATGAGCGCACAGCGTCGCAACCGCTGGATCTGGGCGGGCTGTATCGCCATCGCGCTCGCGCTTTGGGCATTCGTTGCGCGAGTGCGGATGCATCTGGTCGACGAACCGCTTTTCCTTGGCGCTGTGGCGCTTGCCGCGATAGCGCTGACCGCGCTTTATTGGTGGGACGTGGCTGCCGAGGATGCCGTCACTCAGGCAGACTCCAACAACACTCATGAGGACCATTAAATGTGGCCGCTTCGATCCATGTTATTCATCCCCGCCCACAAGACCGACTGGGTTCACCGCGTTGACCGGTTCGGTCCTGATTCCGTCGTGCTCGATCTGGAGGACGCGGTGCCGCACCATCTCAAGGTGGCTGCGCGACCGCAATGTCGGGAAGCGATCAGCGTTCTGAAGGGCAAGGGTATCCCGGCGTTTGTTCGGATCAACAACTGGGATGAGGGCGGCCGCGATGATGTGCTGGCAGTGGCGGCCGCCGGTTTTTCCGGGGTGATGCTGCCCAAGGCGCGCGATGTCGGACAAATTCGAGAGCTGGACAATGTGCTCGCCTATGTGGAGGGTCGCGAGGGCCTGCCGCTGGGCTCGATTGCCATCATGCCGCTCCCCGAAACCGCTGAGGGCTTGGCCGATGCCAGGCATCTGGTGGCGGCGAGCCGGCGCTGCGTGACGCTGGCAGGGATTGTCGGTGGCGTTGTGGAAGGCGATGTGGCACGCGCCATGGGTTTTCGGCCCACCGTCGAAGGGATGGAGCAGTTGTACCTGGCCTCCAAAATGGTGCTTGATGCGCGGGCTGGTGGCGCAGGCTGGCCAATGGCGAGCCTGATCGGCACGGCGCTCGATGATCTCGACGCGGTACGCAGGCTTGCCACGCGAGCGAAGTCGTTTGGGTTCTCCGGCGCGATTCTGATCCATCCCACCCATGTGGCGGTCGCCAACGAGGTGTTCGCGCCCACGCCCGAGGAAGTGGACTACTACGCCGGACTCGTCGAGGCCATGGAGGCGGCCGAGGCAAAGGGGGATGCGGCTGTGCGTTACCGCGGCATCATGGTCGACTACGCCATGCTGCCGCGCGCGCACGATGTATTGCGTGAGGCCAAGCGTTTTGGCGTGCCGCGGGCGGGGCGCTCATGAACGCGCGCCGGCCCCTGGAAGGCCTCAAGGTGGTGGAGCTTGGGCTGGCACTTGCCGGACCTTTCGCGGGCAGCCTGATGGCAGAGCTGGGTGCACAGGTCATCAAGATCGAAAAGCCGGGTGGCGGGGATCCGGCCCGGCTGATGGGCATCAGCGTGAAGGATGTCGCGGTCTGGTGGGGCGTGGCGGCCCGGGCCAAACTCTGCGTCGATCTCGATCTCAAGAACCCCGATGACTGGCAAACGCTCCTCGGGCTGATTGCCACGGCAGATGCCCTCGTCGAGAACTATCGGCCCGGCGTGCTCGATCGGTTGGGTTTGGGTTGGGAGGCGCTTCGCGCGATCAATCCCCGGCTCGTCATGGCGAGCATTTCGGGCTTCGGACAGACCGGGCCGCACGCATCGCGCCCGGGCTTCGGCAAGATCGCTGAAGCCATGAGCGGAATTGTGATGCTCACCGGCTCGCCCGATGAAGTTCCGATTCACATCGGGTTCAGTCTCGCTGACACCTCGGCCGGACTCATGGCCGCATTCGGGCTCGCGCTCGGGTTGTATCAGCGCGATGTGGGCGGTGAGCAAGGGTCTCATGCAGACGTCGCGCTCTTTGAGCCCCTCTTCCGGATGACCGAGTGCCAGCTTGCGCTCACCGAGCGGATGGGGCGTGCGCCGCTGCGAGAAGGCAGTAACGACCCGTATGGCTGGGGCGCCTCGGGCGAGGCCGGTGTGAACCCCGACGCGCTGCGGGCGGTGCGCTGCACGGATGGCCATTGGCTGATGCTGCGCGGGTCAGCGCCGGATGAAATCGTGGGTCGGGCGGAGGCGCTACCGATTGGTGAGGCCTTATCGCTTCTGGCCGGGGAGGGGGTTGCAGCGGCGCAGGTGCACGACGGCGCGACGATCAACGCCAGCGCCTATTTCCGGGCTCGCGGGGATGTGCGCGAAGTGAATGATCCAGTGATCGGGCCGGTGTGCGTGCCCGGGGAAATCCCGAAGGCCTGGGCCGAGCCTCAGTTACCGCTCTTCAGACCGACGCGGCCGGACGCCGATCGCGGGCGGGTGCTCGGGCCGGGGCAGGGCAAGGGTTGATTCGGGTCGCGGCGGATCGGGGTTGCGCCCGATCAGGAAAGCGCCCGATCAGGACAGCCCCACCACCTTGCCATCGACCCAGTCGATGCGTGAGGCAGCGGGTACCTTGGGCAGGCCGGGCATGGTCATGATGTCACCGCAGATCATCACCACGAAGCCTGCGCCTGCGGACAGCCGCACTTCTCGTACGTCGATGGTGTGACCCTCTGGCGCGCCGCGCTGCGAGGGGTCGGTGGAAAAAGACATCTGGGTTTTCGCAACGCACACGGGCAGGTGCCCCCATCCTTCGGCCTGCAGACGGTCGATGGCGGCTCGCACCTTGGCATCGGCCCGGATGTCGGCTGCGCGATAGACGCGGGTGGCGACCGCACGCAGCTTGTCCCACAAGGGCGTGTCATCGGTGTAGACGAACTCTGGGCTCGCGGGCTGGTCGCATAGCCGCACCACCACACGAGCGAGATCGGCCGCGCCCGCACCGCCGTCAGCCCAGTGCGTGGCGAGCACTACGTCGACGCCCAGCGCCGAGATACGCTCCCTGATCAGCGCGATTTCCGCGGGCGTATCGGCATCGAAGCGGTTGATGGAGACCACGCACGGGATGCCGTAGACGCGCTTCACGTTGTCGACATGGCGTTCCAGATTCACGAGCCCTCGCTCAAGCGCGCCGAGGTCTTCACGGGTGAGCGACTTCAGGTCTGCGCCACCGTGATATTTGAGCGCGCGCACCGTGGCCACCACCACAGCGGCCGAGGGTTTAAGACCTGTTGCTCGACACTTGATATCGAGAAATTTTTCGGCGCCGAGATCAGCGCCGAAGCCCGCCTCTGTCACCACATAGTCGGCGAGTTTCAGTGCGGCGCGGGTGGCCACCACCGAGTTGCAGCCGTGCGCGATATTGGCAAACGGCCCGCCGTGCACAAACGCGGGTGTGTGCTCGATGGTTTGCACCAGGTTCGGGGCGAGCGCATCGCGAAGCAAGACCGTCATGGCGCCGTGCGCGCTGAGGTCGCTTGCGGTGACGGCGCGACCGTCGTGCGTGCGGCCTACGATGATCCTCGCAAGCCTCGCGCGCAGATCTTCGATTGAGGTGGCCAGGCACAGGATCGCCATGACCTCGGACGCCACAACAATGTCGAAGCCGTCCTCACGCGGGAAACCATTGCCGGGACCGCCGAGCGAGTTCACGATGCTACGGAGCGCCCGGTCGTTCATGTCGACCACCCGGCGCCAGCTGATCCGGCGCAGATCGATTCCGAGCTCGTTGCCATGGTGGATGTGGTTATCGATGAGGGCGGCGAGCAGGTTGTTGGCGAGCGCGATCGCTGAAAAGTCACCCGTGAAATGGAGATTGATATCTTCCATGGGCACGATCTGCGCGTAGCCGCCGCCTGCGGCACCGCCCTTGACGCCGAACACCGGGCCTAGCGAAGGTTCGCGCAGGCAGACCATCGCGTCCCGGCCAATGTGGTTGAGCGCATCGCCCAGGCCCACGGTGGTGGTGGTTTTTCCCTCGCCGGCCGGGGTGGGGCTGATCGCGGTCACCAGGATCAACTTGCCGTCCGGGCGATCCTTCAGGGAATCGATGAAATCAAGCGAAAGTTTCGCCTTGTATCGGCCGTAGGGCGACAGATGCTCAGGCGCGATTCCGAGTCGCTCGCGCGCGAGGGTTTCGATCGGCTGCAGGGTGGCGGACTGGGCGATATCGATATCGGTGGGCATGGTGCGATCTGCCTTAGGAAACTGTGAGTGCGAGTGTAGCCGCGACGGTGGCCGGAGCAAAAAGCGAGGGCATTCCCCGCGACGAAGCGTTCGCCGTGGCTACCGGGGGTTCGTGATCGAAAAGAATCGCGCTGCGCTCCTCGCTCAGAAAATTGAGCGCAGCCGAGCGCAGGCAGGCGAATCCCAGGCGATCGATCGTGAGCAAAGCACCCTTGAAGTGGCGCGCCAAAGCGAAGAGCTGATCGCCGAACTCGCTCGGATGCAACGGGCGGCTCAGGCGGGGGCCCGCTCGGCCTCGATCGCACTGCGCGAGCGCCGCGCGAAGGACCTCGGGGCCCGGTTTGTCACAGACCTGCAGTCTCCTGTGACGGCCCGGATCGATGCCGGAGAGCTCGAGCATGTGATTCTCAATCTCGTGTCAAGCGCCCTCGACGCGGTCTCGACTGTTCCTGCCGGGCAGCGGGAGGTTGTGGTGTCGGCCCAGGTGACGGATCAACAGGTGATGATTCGCGTGCAGGACAGCGGGCCTTGCATCAGTCAAAGCGTCCGCGATCAGCTGTTTGATCTCTTTGCCAGATCAAGAGCTGAGGGCCTGGGCCTTGGGCTCTGGTTGTCGCGGTATATCGTCGAGCGCCACGACGGTGCGATTGACCTCGACTGCGGGCACAGTGCCCCCGGTGCGCTGTTTTTGGTGCGGCTCGAGCATGGCAGCGACCAAAAAGCTGACGGCAGCACCTTTGCGATGAGTGATGCCTGGTTCCAGGTGTTGCCTAACCAGACCGCTGTTGGCAACCAGGACCCAGCGGTCTTTGCCGGTTCGGGCGACAATACGCCGCGCCTGCAACTGAGGCGCGTCGCCAGTTGCGAGTGGAAGGCATCCCAGGCGATCGGGTCAGAGTGAATGACCTTGCCGACTGGCCCCCGAACCCCAATGACATGGTCGATGGTAATACCTACAACGTATGGAACCACACAAGCGCCCAAGCGCAGTTGCTGATCGACAGTCGGGTGATCATGGCGTAGAGCGCGCTCGAGTTGCGGTAGCGGGCTCGCTGGGCGAGTCAGCCCCAGCGCCCACGGCCGATGCGGCTCGATTGATCGAGCGGGGCTATGCTCAGCGGCAGGCGGGCGATTTGAAGGCTGCCGCCGAGTTGTATGGGCAGGCGGCAGGGCTGCCCGGTGCACCCATGCAGGCTTACTTCAATTGGGGTAATGCGCTCTACGACTTGGGCCGCTTGCCTGAGGCGCGACGCGCTTTTGAGGCGGCGCTGAAGATGGATGCCGCCTTCCTGCCAGCACGCCTACAGCTGGCGCGCTGCGCGGCCCGGCTTGATGAACTCGCGCAGGCGCGCAGCCACTTCGAAGCGGTGGTCGAGCAGGATGGGGCCAACTTCAGTGCCTGGCTGGAACTGGGCCATGTCCTTCGGCGGCAGGGTGAGTTTGACCCGATGCTGATTGCTTACCGTCAGGCGATGGCGGTTGCTCCGCAGCGCTGGGAGGCGATGCTATCCATGGCCCGTGGCCTGGAGGAAGCAGGCCAGTTCGAGATGGCGGCCACGGCGTATCACCGGGCGGTGTTGGCGGCTGGAGCAGCGGCCCAGCGTACGCCGGGCACAAACGATCCCCAGCGCGATAGTCCCCACCCCGTGCAGCTGCCGCGCATCATTCACTGGCGGATGGCCCGCTTTCGGCTCGAGCGCGGCGACGCGGCACGTGCACTCGAGGCGATGCGTCAGGCGCTAATGGCCCAGCGTATCGAAAGGCAACAAGGCCTCATCGACGACAATGAACTGGCCGAGATGCAGATCGACCTTGGTGAGATTCTGCTGCGCCTGGGCCTGGATCAGGAGGCCCACCGCGCGTTTGAACGCGCCAGCGCTGCAACGGCTGAAGCCACGCTTTCCCGGCTTGCCGAAACCTCCTTCCGATTCAATCTCTGGCAGGAGGCGCAGCAGGTTCTGCAGCGCTGCGTATCGCTCTACCCGGAGAGCGCATCGGCTCACTGGAACCTGGCTCACGCGTACGCGGAGAGCTGGCAGATGGACGAAGCGCTCGAGTCGCTCGCGCGAGCCGAAGCCCTGGCTCCACAACCTGGCGCGCGCTCGATGCGGGCCTCCATTGCGGGTCGCCGCGGCGAAGCCGATCAGGCGCTCGCGCTTTACCGTGAAATGGGTGAGTCAGAAGGACCAACCTCCCGGATGCGCTCGAGCGCGGCGATGTCTTCGCTTTACAGCGACACCTTGAGCGCAGAGGAGGTGGCGGCGCTGCATCGCCGGTTGTTCCTCGAGATGGGGCGGGGGGCGAGATCGGCAAATTCATTTAATAATTCGCGCGATCCCGAGCGGACGTTGCGGGTGGGGTTGGTGACCGCTGATTTTCATCACCAGCATCCCGTCAATATTTTCATGCAGCCGATTCTCCCCAGGCTTGATCCTGCGGCCATCGAGCTCACCGTGTATTTCACCGGCGTGTCTTATGACGATCAGACTCGTTTAGCAAAAAAGCGGGTGGCGCGTTGGGTGGAGTGTGCAGGTTGGCCCGACGGTCAGCTGGCCCGGCGTATCGAGGTTGACGGCATTGATGTGTTGCTTGATCTCGCCGGCCACACCAGCATGAACCGGATGGGCATGTTTGCTCAGCGCGCGGCACCCGTTCAGGTGAGCTACCTTGGCTATCCTGGGTCCACGGGTGTTCCCAATGTCGACTGGATCCTGGCCGACAATATCGTGGCGCCTCCGGGGAGTGAGTCACTGTTCAGTGAGCGTGTGCTCCGTTTGCCTGGCACCGTGTTCTGCTTTCACCCCGAGGTTGTTTATCCGTATCCTGCGTATGGCGCTCGGCATGCCGCTCGACTGCTCACATTCGGTTCGTTCAACAACGCACCCAAGCTCACACCTCGAACCGTAGCGCTCTGGGCGAATGTACTGAAAGCGGTTCCCGCTTCGCGATTGCTCCTCAAGGCGCCAAGCTTCAACGACGCGGGGGCAGTGGCGATGTTCAAGGCACGCTTTGCAGCGCAGGGCATTGACGCCTCACGGCTCGAGTTCCGAGGACCCGTCGGCTTGACCGACATGATGGCTGAATATGAGGATGTTGACATTGCGCTCGATCCCGTGCCCTACAACGGTGGGACCACCACTTTGCAGGCACTGTGGATGGGGGTGCCGGTCGTGGTGCTGGCCGGCAATCATTTCGTCTCGCGGATGGGCGCGAGCTTCATGACCGCGCTGAAGCTCGAAGACTGGGTGGCGCGTGACGATTATCACTATGTCGAGATTGCT
>CAIPNM010000228.1 GCA_903866395.1 uncultured bacterium | reverse complement strand
GTGGTGTAGACCCCCTCGCCCGCGCAACCGCCACCCGCACGACCACAGACTGCGCGCGCAACCGGCTACGCAGCGCCTCGATCCAGTCGTTCACTTCGAAACGTCGCCCAGGGCGCGCAGCAGCGCTTCGGGCGTGGCGGGCGCATCGAGCACCGGGCAGACGCCCGCTCGTCCGCAGCTGGCCACCGCATCGCGAAGCGCATGAAAGACCGCAATCGCGAGCATGAGCGGGGGCTCTCCCACTGCCTTGGAGCGGTGGATTGTGTCCTCCCGGTTGGGGAGGTCGAGCAGGTTGATCCGGGCATCCACCGGCCAGTCGCGGGCACTCGGAATCTTGTAGGTGGACGGCGCGTGGGTTTTCAGCTCGCCCGCCCCGCTCCACCAGAGCTCTTCGGCAGTCAGCCAGCCAATGCCCTGCAGCAGTCCGCCTTCAATCTGCCCGATGTCGAGCGCCGGGTTGAGCGAACTGCCCACGTCGTGGAGGACATCGACCCTCAGCACACGGGTTTCGCCGGTCAGGGTATCGACCGCCACCTCGGCCGCCGCCATGCCGTAGGCGAAATAGAAAAACGGCCGGCCAGTGAGCGTCTTGGAATCCCAGTGGATCTTCGGCGTTCGGTAAAACCCGGTTGAGGAGAGAGAAATTCGCGCGACATAAGCGGCGCGGACCAACTGCGCGAACGGCACCTGACGGCCATCGCCCAGCCTCACCTGCCCCTGGTCAAAGCACACCGCCGACGCGGGGACCTGATAACGACTGGCGGCAAACTCCGTCAGCCGTTCGCGAATCGTGAGCGCTGCGGCTTCGGCCGCCTTGCCATTGAGATCGGTGCCCGACGACGCCGCAGTCGCTGATGTGTTGGGCACCTTGGAGGTGTCGGTGGCGCTGACCCGTACCGCTGAGAGCGGCAGTCCGAAGACATTGGCCACCACCTGCATCACCTTCGTATGCAGCCCCTGCCCCATCTCGGTGCCGCCGTGATTGAGCATGACCGAACCGTCGTTATAAACATGCACGAGGGCGCCGGCCTGGTTGAACATCTGCGCGTTGAACGAGATGCCGAATTTGACCGGCGTCATGGCAATGCCGCGACGAATCACGGGACTCGATGCATTGAAACGCGCGATTGCCTCGCGTCGCTCGCGGTAGCGGCTGCTCGCCTCGAGCCGATCAGCGAGAATGGGCAGAACGTTGTCTTCCACTTCCATCAGGTAGGGCGTGATGTTGCGCTCACCCGAGCCGTAGAAATTGAGGCGGCGCACATCGAGCGGATCGCGCCCCAGCGCGCGCGCAACATCATCGATGACCGCTTCGATCGCCATCATGCCCTGCGGCCCGCCGAACCCGCGGAACGCGGTGTTCGAGACCGTGTGGGTGCGACAACGGTGCGACACGATCTCCACATGCTCGAGAAAATAAGCGTTGTCGACGTGACAGATCGCCCGGTCGTTCACCGGTCCCGACAGATCAGCGGAATGCCCGCAGCGCGAGGCAAGCATGATCCGCAGTGCGCGAATACGGCCATCGGGTTCGAAACCGACCTCCCAGTCGGCGATGAAGTCATGCCGCTTGCCGGTGATCAGCATGTCATCGTCACGGTCCAGACGCAGTTTCACCGCTCGACCGGTGCGGGCGGCCAACACCGCCGCCACACAGGCAAAGAGCGCGGGCTGGCTTTCCTTGCCGCCGAATCCGCCGCCCATGCGGCGGCACTGCACGGTCACATCATGGGAGGAGCGACCCAGCGCATGCGCGACCAG
>CAIPNM010000227.1 GCA_903866395.1 uncultured bacterium | reverse complement strand
GCTGCTACCGGATCGGTGACGATCGTGACCTCGTGCCCGATTCGCACCAGGGCTCGCGCCAGCACCGCGCTGCCAATCGGGCCGTCATTCTCGCCGACCGGCATGTGCCCCGGAACAGCAGCGCCGCTGGCGATTAGCACTCTGCCCGGAGGGCCATTCAGAGCGAGCGCTGCCGCTGCCACCAGTGGTAGCGGCGATACGCTGCGAGCAATCTCGTACATGGTCCATTTCAGACCACGGGGTAGCGTGCCACTGCGCATTTCGACATTGATCAGCCGATCAATATTGTCGAAGGCAATGTGGTCGATCGTTGGCGTGTTCATGACATCGTGCCTCAGTCGGCCTTGGCGCCCGACGCCTGGATCAGTTGGCGCATGCGGGGAACATCCGCTCGCACCATTGCCGAAAACTCTGCAGAGCCGGACCACATTGGATCCAGACCTGCCTGAGTGAGTTTATCCGCGACATCGCGACTCTCAAGCGCCTTACGAACTTCGCCATTCAGACGCTCAACAATCGGTGCGGGCACGCCTCGCGGCGCAAGCAGCCCGTACCAGGTGATGAGCTCATAGCCGGGAACGAATTCGGCAATCGCGGGCACATCGGGCAGCGATGGCACGCGCTTCGGGCTGCTGATGCCAAGCGCCTTCAGCTTCCCGGCCCGGACATGGGGCATCGCCGAGGGCATGGTGTCAAAAGCCATCGTGACATGACCGGCCAGCAGATCGGTCATTGCCGGCGCAGCGCCCTTGTACGGCACATGCAGGATGTCGGCTTTAGTCATTGACTTAAACAGCTCACCGGCCATGTGCTGCAGCGAACCGGCGCCCGCGGAGGCAAAGGTCATCGATACCCCAGGCCGCGGGGCCCGGAGCATTGCCAGCAGTTCCTGCAAAGACGACACCTGCAGACTGGCATTGACCACCAGAATGGCGGGCGTGGTGGCGAGCGGTGAGATCGCTACAAAATCAGCGATCGGGTCATAACCGGGCTTGCTGTAGAGACTGGGGTTCACCGCATGGGTGGCGGTGCTGCCCAGCACCATCGTGTAGCCATCGGGTGCGGCCCGGGCGGACGCCTCGGTGCCGACCACGCCGCCAGCGCCAGCCCGATTTTCGATCACCACTGGCTGGCTCATCTGCTCGGCAAGCTTTTCGCCAATGATTCGGGCCACGCGGTCCGTTCCGCCCCCCGGCGGATAAGGAACAATGATGCGAAGCGGTCTGGACGGGAAATCTTGAGCCCCCACGGGGGCTGCGGCCGCAGCGAACAAGAGCGCCGACAGCATGGCGGTGAGCAAATGTTTCATCTGAGATTCCTTGTGCGAGCCAGTACGGCCGCATTAAATGGTCTGATTAAAGACCTGTGCGTTCACGAGATGACCTCGATCTCCGGATTCAAATCGCAGGATGTTGTCGAAGGCCCCGGAAAAAAATGCCTCGAAATTGTCCTGTTCGACAAACCCGATATGCGGTGTGGCGAGCACATTGCCCCTGCGCAGCAACGAATCATCCGGATCGATGAGCGGTTCATAGTCGAAGACATCCACCGCGGCGGATCCTGGTCGACCGGCGTCCAGCGCCTGCTCGAGCGCACCGGGCGCGAGCAGGCCGGCGCGGGCGGTATTCACGAACAAGGCATCGGGCTTCATCTTCATCAGGTCGGCCGCTTTAATGAGGTGTTCCGTCTCGGGCGTCAGCTTCAGATGGACGCTCACCACATCAGACCCAGCAAGAAAATTCTCGAGCGACGGCGCGCAGTCGATACCGGCCTGTCGGGCGCGCTCAAGGCTGCTGGGACGGCCCCAGACCTGGACTTTCATACCAAACGCCCGTCCGTACTGGGCCACCTGCTGGGCAATCTTTCCAAAGCCCCATAGGCCAAGGGAACGGCCATGGAGTTGACGACCGATCGAAGCCTGCCACCGCCCCTGATGCAGCGATTCGATCTGGCTTACGAGCTTGCGCTCGGAGGCGAGAATCATCGCCCAGCAGAGTTCGGCTGTGGCATGACCGGCCCCCCGGCTTGCAGCGACCGCAATGCCGCGCGCACTGCAAGCCGCAACGTCAAGGGTGCCAGGAAGCGCGCCCGCACAGCTGATGATTCGTAGAGTGGGCGCAAGATCCAGCACCGACGCATCGACGGTGGAGCGCTCGCGGATCAACACCAGTGCGTGCGCGCCCGCAAGCCGTTCGCCCCACTCGCCAGGCGATGTCGCTGGCGTGCGGTAAATGAGTACTTCATGAGCCGAGACGGCGCCAAAAGCTTTCAGATGTCGGGCGCTGTCGGCGTAGTCGTCGATGATCACAATTCGCATGGGGCACCCGAAATGTAATGATGACCGTTACCGGTCCGAAACCAACTCCACCGATACGCCGTGAAAACCCGCCAGACTGACGACCATCGACCGGGAGACAGTTTGATGCCCTGCATCGTAACGGATGTCTGCGCCTAGCGACCGAAGGCGCGACACCGATTCATCGAGGTCGTTTACCTCAATGCTGACCGATTGAAACCCCTTGCGACGCGACGCGCTCTCAGGCCACAGCGTCAACGCAATATCGCCGATCTGGCAAGACCGGCTACCACTTTCACCGACGCGCGCCTCCGGATTCGCCGATGGCGTGGCGCCAAGCAACTCAGACAACGCAAGCAATACCCTGTCAACATTATCGACCGCGGCGGTCAGCCCAACAATCCGTCGCGCATCAATACCATCGGCATCTGGTCGTGGTCGATAGGCGACCCCGTCGAGCCAGGGATGGAGGTTCTGCACGAACTCGATCAGCATGCCCCCGAAACAGGACGGATGAATGAAGAACGCTTTGAGGTTCGCGAGTTCCACCGGCTTTTCGCCGCCTAGGACTGGAACACCACGCTGCCGTAGCACTTGCATCGCCGATTGAGCATCTTCGATCTCGAAAGCAATGTGGTGCAGCCCCTCGCCCTGCCTGGCAACAAACCGAGCAACCAACCCCTCCGTGTCGATGGACTGCATGATTTCGAAATCTGCTCGTGCCACCCGACACATCGTGAATCGGAGTCCGAAAGCGTCTCGCTCCTCGATTGGTTCGCTAATCGGAGCCCGCAACAGATGAGTGAAGTGCTCGCTCGCCGCGGAGAGATCCGACACTGCAACACCCACTTCAAGAAGCCTTCCGGCCACGACTGCTGACATCACACCTCCATCGGCGAAGTTTCGAGCGAGGCCTAGGCGCGCGCGCGTTTCCGGCCCAGTACCGCTTCGCGGTCCCACAGTTCGGCACGCATTCCCTCGGCACGGCGCTTCAGAAGATACTTCTCAACCTTCTCCGACGGCGTTTTCGGGAGATGATCAATAAATCGAACAAACCGGGGAACCATGAACGCCGCCATACGATCCTGACAAAACGTCACTAATTCGACCTCGGACAATTCGTGTCCGTCGCGCAATACGATGAACACCATCACATCGTCTTCACCAAGCTCTGAGGCAACAGGGACTACTGCAGCCTCAAGTACAGCCGGGTGTTTGCAGATCGAAAGCTCCACTTCGTAAGAGGAGATATTTTCACCGCGGCGCCGTACCGTTTCTTTTTTCCGGTCGGAGAAGTACCAGTAACCCTGCTCGTCCACATAGCCCCGGTCTCCCGAATGGAACCAGCCGTTACGCCACGCTGCAACGGTTTCTGCCGGCATATCGAGATAGCCCTGAAACGCGTGCCAGGGTTCTGTAGATCGAATCAGCCACTCGCCAATTTGACCGGGAGGCAGTTCGATATCGTCGTCATCAACCACCCGCATTTCGTAGGGTGGCACCACCCGCCCACAGGTTGGCCATTTAGAAGCCGGCGTGTCCTCGGTAGCATAAAGCGGACAGTTCATTTCCGTGCTGCCATATAGCGAGGTGACTTTCGTGCCAAAACGCTTTTCAAACTCAACTCGCTTGTCGTTTGGAAATGCCGGAACGATGTTACAGATCCGCAAGTGATGATCCGCGTCCTGGGCAGAGGCCGGCGCCTGCATGAGGATATTAGCCATTGCACCGAGCGCGTTGAACTCGGTTGCACGGTAACGACGGATATCGGACCAGAAATTCGAAGCGGAGAAACGCCGCGCCAGCGCAACACTTGCGCCAGACCACAACGCCGCCGTCAGCGTGACACGCAAGGCGTTTGCATGAAAGAGGGGCAAGCAAGTGTAGAGCACATCGTCCGGCGTATAGCGAAGTTGCTCGGCCATGATCAACCCACCGGTTTGCTCCTGGGCATGCGAGCAGATCGCGCCCTTGGAGGGTCCTGTGGTGCCTGATGTGTAGAGCACAAGTTGCGGATCACAAAAGCGGGCTGCATTGTCCGGAAGTGTCTGGCCTATTGATTGAACCATCGCTTCGAGACGCCACCAACTCCGCCCGTCTTCCGGCAATGTCATGCCTGCCGCACCGCCCACCCCGTGCAGCACTACAGAGCGTATTTGTGGCGCCTGATCGAGAACACTGGGTACCAGATCTTCGTCGACGACTAAGGTCGTTGAGCGCGAATGCTTCAAGAAATAAGCCAGCAGGTCACCCTTTGCCGCAGTATTCAAAGGCACGGCAACGGCGCCAACAATCCCGATCGCGAATAGGACCCAGACCATGTCAGGGTGGTTATTCATCAGCACTGCGACGTGATCGCCTTTCTGAACCCCCTTGGAAAGGAGACCGGCCGCGACGCGACGCGATTGCAGCAGCGCCTCTGAGTAGCTGAAACGCAGATCATCGAACACAAGGAAATCGCGGTCTGGCTGACGTGCGGCCTGCTCGAACAGCGCGCCGCCAAATGTTCTTTCCGTAATCGGAAGTTCAAGCATGGACTCTCCTTGGAGGCCAGATATCTCTGCGGTGTAACGACAAGCAGCCGAACCGGGTCGATAAGGCAAACCGAAAACTGCAGAGCGTGTGTTGACAGCGCAATGAGTGTCTCTTAGTTTAGCCACAGAACGATAAAAACGGCATCCGCATACCCCACACACCGTTCCGGTAGTCAAGCCAACAAACAGGGAGACAGTTCATGTCGCGCAATCCTCTTTCATCAAGCCAGCGGCGACGCTTCATGCAGCGAACCGGAGCGGTTGCTGCAGCTGCGTCTGCAGGACCTGCATGGGCGCAGTCAAGCGACATCAAGGTCGGCCTCACAACCGATTTCACCGGCATCGCCGCAGCGTTTACTCGCTCCACGCTGCAGGGTGCCCAGATGGCCGTGGCCGACATCAACGAAGCGGGCGGCGCGCTAGGTAGGAAATTCGTTTTGCTGACGCGTGATTCTCAACTCAAACCCGACCTGGGCACCACGCACACGCGAGACCTGATCACCCGCGAGAATATAGACATCCTGATCGGCCCCAATTCAAGCGCGGTCGGGCTCACAGTTTCAGCGGTAGCCAAGCAGTATCAGAAGCCGGTCATCATGACGACCGCCAACACGCCTCGCCTGCCGATGGAGCTTTTTCATCCGCAGTTCTTCACCCTGGTGCCGAGTGGCCTGATGGAAGCGCGCGCCATGGCCGAAGTGCTGGGCCCTATGGGCAAGCGATTCGCGTTCATAGGCGGCGACTACGAGGCGTCGCACCAAACGCTCAAGTATTTCAAGGATCGCCTCGCGCAGGTCAATCCATCAGCCACGTTCGTCGCTGAAGCATGGCCAAAACTCGGCGAACCGGAATACTCGAGCTTCATCACCCGGCTCACCTCAGCCAAACCCGACGTGTTGTTCTCCTACTTGTGGGGCGCCGATTTAGTGGGATTTACGAGGCAGGCGAAGCCCTACGGTCTGTTCGACCGAATGAAGGTTGGCACCCTGCTCTTCATGGACGACCTGAAGGCGCTTGGCCCGGACATGCCTAACGGCGTCTACGGGCAGATGCGCGCGCCCTTCTTCGCCATTCAAGGCGACGCCATCACACGATTCACCGAGCGCTACCGCGCACGCTTCAACGACTGGCCCGCCGACTGGGCGATCATGGCCTACGAGTCGATGCTGGTCTACGCCGCTGCGATCCGCAAGGCTGGCACAGTGGAAGCGCAGGCACTGACTAAATCGCTCGAAACCACGGAATTTGACCTCCTTCGAGGGAAGGTCTCATTTCGCACGATCGATCATCAGGGCGACGTTCCGTCATTCATCGGCCGCACGACCAGCGATTCACGCTATCCATTCAAGATCCTGGCCGATGTCGTTCGCGTGCCCGCCCAAAAAATCTGGCCAAGCGAGGCCGAGGTACAGGCTTCGCGCAAGACCTGAGTGGCTTGTGTAAGTCACGGCCGCCCGAGCAGCGCGAGCAGGGCCCTCTTTAGGGACTACTCGCGCTGCGACGTGGCTGCCTGCCTACGACAGTCTGTTATTGAGGCCCCATGATCGAAGAGATTCTGGTGCAGATCTTGAGCGGGATCAGCCGCGGCATGCTGCTTTTCGTCGTTGCAGCTGGGCTTACGCTGATCTTCGGTACGATGCGGATTGCCAACTTCGCCCACGGCTCTTTTTACATGCTCGCCGCATACGTCACGTATAGCGTGACGCGGTGGGTTGGCGATCGCAACTGGGGACTAGCAGCTGCGCTAATCATCGCTCCGCTGGTTGTCGCGGGCGTGGGTGCACTGATCGAGTCGCAGCTTCTGCGACGCATCTCGACGCGCCCGCATCAGTACCAACTGATTCTCACCTATGCACTGACGCTGATCATCGCCGATGCGATCAAGCTACTGTGGGGACGAGACACCTACACCGTACCTCGACCTGACGGACTCGATGGCGCTGTTTTTATCTTGGATATGCCATTTCCAAGCTATAACCTGGTGTTGATCGCTGCTGGCGTCTTGCTTGCCATCGTGCTCCATCTGGTGCTCACAAAAACACGGTTTGGCAAAACCGTTCGTGCTGCAGTGTCGGATGGCGAAATGACTGGTGCGCTGGGAATCGATGTGCAGCGACTCTTCACTCGTGTCTTTGCGCTCGGGGCTGGCCTTGCCGGGCTCGGCGGTGCGCTTGCCGCGCCAGCGGGTTCGATCTCACTCGGCCTTGATAGTTCCATCATCATCGAATCGTTCGCGGTGATCATCATAGGTGGCGTGGGAAGCGTTATGGGCGCGCTGGTAGGCGCGCTTCTGATCGGCATCGTTCATGCGGTGGGAATCCTATTTGCACCCAAACTCGCCATCGCCTTCATTTTTCTCGCGCTATGCGTGGTGCTGGTCGCCCGGCCGCAGGGCCTTCTCGGGAGATCCACATGACTCCCGGCAGCATGGGAAAACTTATCGCGGCCGGGATCGCTATCGCCTATGCCTTGCCTCTGTTTTTGTCCGACAGCTATCTTTTCATCGCTATCGATTTTCTGATCATGGCGCTGTTCGCCGTCAGCTACAACTTGCTGCTCGGCCAGACGGGAATGCTTTCATTCGGGCATGCCGCCTACTATGGAGTCGGCGCTTACACCGTTGCGATCCTTGCTGCGAAATTAGCGATCCCCGTTCACATCGGGCTGTTCGCAGCACCCGTTATCGCGGGCCTGGTCGCACTCGCCGTAGGCTGGTTCGCCGTCAGGGTCACGGGGATGTACTTCGGAATTCTTACGCTTGCGTTCGGCCAGTTGCTGCACACGATCGTAATGGGTTGGTACTCATTTACCGGCGGCGACGATGGATTGCCGGTGATGCCGCCCGATTGGCTGCTTGCACCGCAAAGCTACTATCTGTTTTCGCTCACTGTCGTGCTGGTTTGTATCGGCATAATCAGGCGGATTTCGGTATCGCCCTTCGGCAAGGCCTTGCACGCTATCCGTGAAAACCGCCAGCGCGCGACGTTTGTGGGGCTCGGCGTCAGGAATTACGAGTTAGGGGCATTTGTTATTGCCGGTGCGTTTGCCGGCGTTGCGGGAGCGCTACGCGCGCCCATCCAGCAGATGGCGTTTCCCTCACTCCTCCACTGGACACAATCTGCCGAGCCGGTTCTGATGGCCCTCGCCGGCGGTATTCATACCTTTATGGGCCCCGTTGTGGGTGCCGCACTCTTCGTGTTCGCAAACTTCGTGATCACTACCATGTCGGACTATCCTCTACTGATATTCGGATCGATCGTCCTGCTGGTCGTCATGTTTTTGCCCAACGGAATCGTTGGTGCGATACAAAAGCGGCGTACCCGCTCCGGGTCTGCATCGTGACGTCCCCCCCTCTCCTGAAGGCTGCCGACCTGTCGAAACAGTTTGGCGACTTCAAAGCGCTCGATGGGGTGTCGCTGGCGCTCGAAGCCGGTCAAATACACGCGATCATCGGGCCCAATGGCGCGGGGAAAAGTACCTGCCTTAACTGCATCACGGGTTTGCTGAACCCCACGCGCGGCATGGTCCATTTCGAGGGTTTGCGTATCGATACGGTGCCCCCCCATCAGCGAGCAAGGATGGGGCTTGCGCGCTCATTTCAGATCACCAGCATCTTCAATGGCCTGACCGTAGGAGAGAATGTACAGCTCGCCCTGATGGCGCAACGCGGCGACTGTCGTCAACTTTTCACCGCGGCGGGCCGTCGGCATTGGATCGAGGTCCTTGATCTACTTCAGTCGGTTGGGATCGCCGAGATGGTCGAGCGGCCATCCGCCGAGCTCGCTGCGGGCGACAGGAAGCGACTCGAATTCGCCATTGCGCTCGCCGGCAAGCCCAAGGTGCTGCTGCTCGATGAGCCGACGGCCGGGATGAGTGTGAGCGAGCGTTCGATTGTCATCGAGATCCTGAGACGGCTGGCGCGTGAGCGGGGAATCGGGGTCCTGTTCACCGAACACGACATTGACATGGTGTTTGATAACGCCGATTGCATTACGGTTCTCCATCAGGGTCGGCTGCTTGCCTTCGGACTTCCAGTCGAGGTCCGGCGGGATGCTCGGGTTCAACAGGTCTATCTCGGCGAGGGCGACGATGCTTGAGTGTCGCCAGATCAACACTTTCTACGGGCCGGCGCACGTGCTGTTCGATATCGATATTGACGTCGAGCAGGGACAGATGGTCTGTCTGATTGGTCGAAATGGCGTAGGCAAGTCCACGACGCTTAAATCGATCATGGGACTTGCGCCCCCCACCTCCGGGTCAGTGCGTTTCGAGGGCAGGGACATCACCAGATTGCCGCCCCACCGTATCGCGCAGGCGGGTATAGGTTATGTGCCGGAGGATAGGCGCGTCTTTGCAGACCTTACTGTCGAGGAAAATCTCGAGGTTGCCGAGCGGGGCGGTGCCCCATGGAATCTTCCCGCGGTATTCGAGTTGTTTCCCCCGTTGCTCGAGTTCCGGCATCGGCGAGGTGGTCTGCTGAGCGGTGGCCAGCAACAGATGCTGACAATCGCGCGCACGCTGGTCGGCAATCCCAGGCTGTTACTGATCGACGAACCCACTGAAGGACTGTCACCGATCGTCGTGAAAACGCTTGAGGGCATGATCCGAAGCCTGAAGGAAAAGGGGCAGACGATGCTGCTCGCTGCCCAGGATCTGCGCTTCAGCCTGAGCGTCGCCGACTCCATCTATGTGCTTGACCACGGGCGAGTGATCTATCACGCGCCCCGTGATCAGGCGCAGGCCGAATCCGACCGGATCCGGTCAATGTTGAGCGTCTGAAACCAAAGGGAGCTTACTGATGGCAACCAAGCCCATCGCGGCCATTGCCGGGATCGGATGGACAGATTACACACGCCACTCGGGGCGCTCCGTTGAGGCGTTAGCACTCGAAGCCTGTACCCGTGCGCTCGCCGATGCAGGACTCGATCCTGGCAAGGTTGACGGCATCGTGAGCTTTAGCCTTGGCGATTCGGTGCCAACGTCGGTGGTATCCACTGACCTCGGTCTTGCAAAGCTCAATCACTACGCGGATTTTGCCGCGGGTGGATTTATGGCCTGCGGTCTGGTCGTAGAGGCGGCGATGGCAGTCGCTTCGGGGCAGGCGGACTATGTACTTGCCTACCGCGCTCTCAACGGAGCATCTGGTCAGCGGTATGGCGGCGCATCGTTCAGCAAACTACTGGCCGACTTCGGTGTGCATACGGATGCCGAGCAGCAGTTTTTAGACACCGCGGGCATCACGATGCCGGCGCAAGAGTTCGCACTACTTTGCCGGCGACACATGTTGAGATACGGCACGACCCAGGATGACCTGGGCGCGATCGCCGTCGCGCAGCGACAGTGGGCCATCGATAATCCGCGCGCGCAGATGAGCCATAAGCCAATGACACTGGATGACTATCATCGGTCGCCTTGGGTGGCCGAGCCGTTCCACGTGGTCGATTGTTGCCTGCAGTCTGATGGCGCCTGCGCGTTGTTGATCACTACTCCCGAACGCGCCCGCGACCTCGCTAAAACACCCGTCCAGGTGCTAGCGGGTTTCACGGCTGCCGGGCCTCGGAACCGTGGGTCCATGTGGGGCAATTTCGTCCCCGACACGACCGTGACCTATGCCGAGGCACATGCTGAGCGTCTGTTCGCCCGCTCGGGTATTTCACGACAGGATCTCGATTTCGCGGAGATCTACGACTGCTTCACCTATAGCGTCATTGGCCAGATGGAAGGGTTCGGTCTGATCGAAAAGGGCGGAGCGGGCGATTTTTTTCGCTCGGGCGCTGCGAGCCCCGGCGGCAGACTTCCGATCAATACACACGGTGGCCTGTTGTCCGAGGCCTATATTCACGGCCTGAACAGCGTTGTCGAAGCAGTCAGTCAGTTACGCGGCGAAGCAGGTGCGCGACAAGTACCTGATGCATCACTCGGACTGGTGACATCGGGCGGCGCTACTGCCACGGGTAGTGCACTCATCCTTGGAAGGTGATCTGATGTCCAGCTACTACCTGACCCGCCCCGTGCCGCTCATCACTCCGCTTACGCGGCCGTTCTGGGACGGCTGTGCCGAGGGGCGATTCAAACTGCAACGCTGCGTCGGGTGCGCACGTTACCGCTTCTTTCCAACGGAGTCGTGCCCCGATTGTCGTTCAACCGATTATGTGTGGTCCGAGGTATCCGGCCTTGGAACCGTCTTCAGCTGGATCGTCGTCCATCGTTCGGTCGACCCGGCTTGGCAAGCCCGAATCCCATTCGTTACTGGAGTCGTCGAACTCGCTGAGCAACCGGGCTGCCTGGTACCCGGTCTGATTGAGGGCGTCAGCCCGGCTGATGTGAGAGCAGGCATGCCAGTCCGCATTGGTTTTGAGCGGATTGACTCCGATACCGTACTTCCCCGCTGGCTCGCAGCGTGAGCGTTCCCGACGCCGATCGAACTGCGCTCGTTGTGGGCGCAGGCGGACTGGTTGGTACGCATCTGGTCGAGCGGTTGCTCGACCAGGGCTGGGACGTGATCGGCGTATCGCGCCGCCCTGTGGGTGTCGATGCTCCACGGTTCAGACACCTCGCGGTCGATATATTGGATGCAGCGCAGTGCCGCCGGACTGCGGCACAACTAGACAGGGTGACTCACGTGTTCTTCACCGCACGGATCGGACACCGGGAGGCTGCGACCGAGAACGCCCTAAACGTCAATGCGCTCAACAACACCCTTGAGCATCTGCTGGCGGAGTCCAGGCAGCTTCAGCACGTCTGCCTGGTCCATGGCACCAAGTGGTATGGCAGCCATTTAGGCGCGTTTCCGAACCCCGCGATTGAATCTCAAACGCCGCATGCGGGGGAAAACTGGTATTTCGGCCAACACGATCGGTTGACGGATTACCAGCGGCGGGTGAGCTGGACGTGGTCAACCGTTCGTCCCCATATCGTCATTGGTGTCTCGGTGGGTAATCCCTACAACTGCCTGTCGACGTTGGCGGCCTACGCACTGTTGTGTAGGGAACGCCAAAGACCGTTCACTTTTCCAGGCAGCGACAAGGCCTTCAACGCCGTCACGCAGGCGACCGACGCATCGCTGCTTGCCGACGCCCAGATCTGGTCATCCATAACACCGGCCTGCGCGAATCATGACTTCAATGTGATAAACGCCGACTACTTTCGCTGGAATCAGCTCTGGCCAGTTATCGCCGACTACTTCGCCATCCAGGCAGAAGGTCCAGATGGGGTGTCATTGTGCGAATCGATGCGCGATGCGCAGCCAGACTGGCAGCGGCTGATTAAGCGGTACGGGCTTCAGACAACATCGCTTGATGACCTGGCGAGCTGGAGCTTCGGAGATTTTCTGTTTCGTACCGATTGGGATGTGATGTCATCGACCGTCAAGACACGCCAGTTCGGTTTTGATCCTGTGATTGCCACCCGAGACAGTTTCCTCCACCACCTCGGCCAAATGCGAGAGCAGCGGCTGATCCCATGACCTTTTGATCGCGAGGACGGATGACCAGTGATTTGAAAGATTCGGTTGCGCTGGTGTGTGGTGCAACGGCCGGGATTGGGTACGCGGTTGCTTGCGCCCTTCTCGACGCAGAGGTTGGGAAATTGATGATCGTCGGTCGCAACCCAGATCGTGGCGAAGCCGCGCGCGAGCGGTTAGAACGCCGCGCGCCGCAGGCCCGGGTTCAATTTGAGGCCGCAGATTTGTCACACCCCGAGGCCGCTACGCGGGTTGTCGAGCGAACCGTTGACGCGTTTGGCCGAATAGACACCCTGGTCAGCCTGGCCGCGGGTGACCCAATGCCCAGGCTCCTCCACGAGACTGCAATCGAGCGCATACCCCAGATCATCGGCAGCATCACATCCGGCATCCTGCTCCCTCTTCGGGCGGCGCTTCCGCAGATGATGGCTCAGCGCAGCGGATCGATGATCTGCGTAGCATCCGATGCGGCGAAGGTCGCCACACCTGGCGAGTGCGCGATCGGCGCTGCGATGGCTGCCGTCGCCATGTTCTGTCGCACATTGGCGCTCGAGGCGAGGCGATCCGGAATCCGGGTCAACTGCATCACGCCCAGCATTGTCCAGAACACGCCGTTGTTTGAGAAAGTGATGGCAGATCCGTTCGCCTCCCGCCTGTTTTCAAAGGCGGTGCCGCGCGCGGCGCTCGGAGTCGTTGAGCCGGAGGATCTGGCGCAGTTAGTCGTTTTTCTTGCGGGTCCGGCCGCCGCCAGGCTGACTGGCCAAACCATCAGCGTTAACGGCGGAATTTCTGCAGCTTGAGCAGCTCTGGTCAGCTGGAGTACAGCTCCACCACCCGCCCGCTTCTCGCCACCTGCGCCACGGCTTGCACCACCCTCAGATTCCGCAAGCCGTCTCGCGCGCTCACCCGCAGTTCTGCGCGGCCGCGAACCACCTCGACAAAATGCGCCATCTGCTGCTCGAGCGGATCCACCTGCTCGAGTTCACGCGTGGACGCTGCCAGCGGCTTGTCAATGTGGCGGCGGCCAATCTGGCCCGCGCCCGCGCCCGCCCGCCCGCTACCGCTATCCTGACTGGCTGCACGGTCTGGTCTCCCAGAATTTGCGCACCAATGGTGATCGCAGGCATGTGTGATGGCATGCTAGCGACCGCGCGGGCGGCCTTCCACCGAGGAACCCGCAGCGTACGTTGCCAGCCGAGGAGAACCCGCCATGAAAATTCTTGCTGCCGTTGCGCGCGGCCGGTCCGAGCCGCTCGGATTCGAATCGCTCAATCTCGCGGATCCGGCTGACGACGAAATCCTGGTGAAACTGGTCGTAAGCGGTGTCTGTCACACCGACCTGCGGGCGATCGAAGTCGAAGGCATGGTGCCCAAGCCGATCGTACTGGGTCACGAAGGCGCCGGTATCGTGGAAGCCGTGGGACGCACAATCACCAAGGTGAAGCCCGGCGATGCCGTTCTGCTTACCTTCGACTCCTGCGGCAGTTGCCCGTCATGCAGCGCGCGGGCGCCGTCCTACTGCCAACACCTGCTCGCACGCAACTTTTCAGGCAAGAAGCCATCGGGCGGCATCCCCTATACCGATACGAACGGCGCACCCGTCTTTGGCAATTTTTTCGGGCAATCGTCGTTTGCAACCCATGCGCTCTGTCGCAGCCGCAATGTGGTCAAGGTTTCGGCCAGCGCGCCGCTCGATCTCCTCGCGCCTTTGGGCTGCGGCATCCAGACGGGGGCAGGCGCGGTCATGCGATCGCTCAAGGTGGGAGATGGCCAGTCGCTTGCGGTGTTCGGCACAGGCTCCGTGGGATTGAGTGCAATCATGGGCGCACGGATTGTGGGCGCAGATCCGATCATTGCGATTGATGTCCATCCGGCACGACTGGCCGCAGCGCGTGATCTGGGAGCCACCCATACGATCGATGCGTCGCGCGAAGACGTAGCCGCCCGACTGCGCGAGATCACGGGCCACGGCGTGAAGTTCGCAATCGACACCTCGGGGCTTGCGCGCTCGGTCAAGACCGCCGTTGAATCGCTTGCTCCGCTCGGAACCTGCGGCGTGATCGCCGCAACTCGGGAACCCGAAGTTGGCATCGTCACCCGGCAATTGATGGTGGGCGGGCGATCGATTCGCGGCATTGCCGAGGGCGATAGCATTCCCGACGAATTCATCCCCGAGCTGGTCGAGCACTACGCGCGCGGCCGACTGCCGCTCGAGAGGCTGGTCACGCATTTCCCATTCGAGCACATCAACGAGGCAATTCACGAAGCGCATGGAGGCGCGGTAATCAAGCCGATTCTGCGCATGGGAAACCACTAAGCGCTCATCAACAACCTGCCGCTTTTCCTGGAACAGTCTGTAGCGACCACCGGCAACTCAGGAACGGACTTTCTGCTTGATCGTTGTACACAAACGCTTACCATCGGGGAAACGCCCACAACCCTATACAGGAGCCCCCCATGTCGCGCTATCTGATTCGAACAGCTGACGTGCCGGGTTATCACCCCGCCAACCATACTGGTACCACCAACCGCCGTCTGATCGGGCCGGAAACCGTCGGCGCCAAGCAGGTGGAAATGCTGTTGGGCGTGATTGAAAAAGGTCAGGGTGCTCTCCCCCATGCACACCCTGGCATCGAACAGATCTGCTATCTGCTCGAGGGAACGGCAACGGCCCAGGTGGGAGACGAATCCTTCGAGATGCAGGCGGGCGACACCTGTTTCTTCCCGGCGGACGTGATGCATGTCTTCACGGTCACCAGCGATACACCGGTCAAGCTTCTTGTGATCTATGCGCCGCCCTACGGCGAATCGCCCGACAAGGTGATCCGGCCGCCGGCTGCTTGATCGCCAGCCAGCAATCACGGTGAGCACGCAACCAGACACGGCCATTCCAGGCGCTGGCGAATCGCTGCCACGCGTTGAAGATGATCATCTCCTGAGGGGTCAAGGGCGCTTTGTTGGCTCCCTTCATCTGCCCGGGATGGCGCATGCGGTCGTCCTCCGTTCGATGCATGCGCGGGCGCGTCTTCACGACGTCGACACCGTAGCGGCACGAAAGATGCCTGGCGTGCTGGGCGTATTCACCTCCGACGATCTGCTGGCATCGGGCATCTCGCCTATCGGTTTTCATGCCGCAGTCCCTTCCGAGAGCGGGGGCGAGATGTCCGCTCCGCCGCGCCATGCGCTGGCTCGTCACGAGCTTCGCCACGTGGGCGAGCCGATCGCATTGGTGGTGGCAACCAGCCGTTATGCAGCGCTTGATGCTGCCGAACGGATCGAGGTCAAGGCCGAGCCGCTACCCGCGGTATCGGGCCTTCCCCAGACGCTGGAGCCCAACGCGCCGCAGCTCTGGCCAGGTGCGCCCGGAAATATCGTCGGACGCTATGAATATGGCGACGCCCAAGCCGTCGCAGATGCAATGCACTCAGCCGCCCACGTTGTGCGACTGCGAATCGTCAATCAGCGCGTTGCACCCACCGCCATGGAACCGCGCGGCGCGGTGGGTGTCTGGCACGCCGATCAACAACGCTTCACGCTGCACGCGGCCAGCCAGACCCCGCACCTCACACGCCAACTGCTCGCGCCCGTGCTTGGCGTGCCGGAGTCCGCAATTCAGGTGAAGGTGGGTGATATTGGCGGCGGCTTTGGCAGCAAGGTATCCATCTATCCCGAGGATGTCCTCGTCCTCTTCGCCGCACGTGCGTTGGGATGCCCGGTGCGCTGGGCGGCCGATCGCAGCGAAAGTTTTCTGTCAGACATGCACGGCCGGGACCATCTGAGCGAATGCGAACTCGCGCTCGACGCAGCGGGGCAGTTCCTTGCCCTCAAGGTCCGCGACTGGGCAGACATGGGCGCCTACATCAGCTTCTTTGGCGCAGCCATCGCCACGCGAACGGGCAATCGTGTGGCAAACGGCGCCTATCACATCCCCTTCATTCACGCGGAGGTCCGCGCGGTGCTGTCGAACACACCGCCCACCGGGCCCTATCGGGGCGCGGGCCGCCCGGAAACGGTATATCGCCTCGAGCGGCTGATTGATGTGGCAGCGCGCCGGATGGCGATCGATCCTGCGGAACTGCGGCGGCGAAACCTTATCCGTCCGGATCAGATCCCCTACACCAACGTGGTCGGCCAGACCTACGACAGCGGCCGCTTTACTGAGGTGCTCGCTCAGGCAATGACACGCGCAGACTGGCATGGGTTTCAAGGGCGGCGCGATACCGCCCGCGCACGCGGACGGCTGCGAGGTCGCGGAATCGCCTATCACATCGATTCCACAAGCGGCATCACGCCGAGCGAAACCGCCACCCTGTCGCTCGAGGCCACCACGGTCACCGTGCTGTCGGGCACGCAGGCAATGGGCCAGGGCCTTGAAACCGCTTACACGCAACTGGTGGCTGCCAATCTGGGCGTGTCACCGGAACGAGTGCGCATCATCCAGGGCGATACCGACCGGGTGTCATCGGGCGTCGGCAGCTACGGCTCGCGTTCGCTCTACATCGGTGGCGCAGCCATCGTGCAGGCCACACGGACACTCCTCGAGCAACTG
>CAIPNM010000226.1 GCA_903866395.1 uncultured bacterium | reverse complement strand
GTTATGAGTGTTTGTAGAGAATCGGATGAATTCTGCGGATTCAAGACCAGAGACCAGCTTTCCCCTCGCTCATTAAGAATTGGCTCGTTCCATACGTTGACTATCTTCGACAATTCTGTAAGACGGTCACCGGATGGCGCCAGGTTCATGGTGTTTCGCAACCACACGCCAAATTCTGTTGCATCCTGCTGTTGCCTGAGCGTGCCGACGAACTTGCCAGCAACACTTGCGTTGGTTAGCGTCTGCCGTCTCTCAAAAACATCCTTGTAGCCCGCCTCGGTCGCTTCACTATTCAGCGTCTTCAGATTGTTGTTGTGCAAGACCTCGCGATTCTTGACTATGACGTCCTTTTCGCTGATGAACTTTTGAAGGTCTTCAGAAGTCTCTAAACTTCTCGCGGTCTTAGACTCTTCCGAGAGTGATTTGAGTACCACCGCTGGTGATTTTTTCTCATTCACCAGCCGCAACGCCGCCTTGGCGATGTTCTGATCGGAACGCGCTCTATCGAGTGACGTATGCGTTTCGTCGAAACGTCCCCCCAGATCGTCTTTCTCTTTCTTGGCCTGGGCGGCTAGCGTTTTGAGAATGGGGTCATTCAGCTGACTCACCAGTTTTTGCAGATGGGTATCTACGTCTTGTTGGCGATCGGGGTTCACTGTGGCCTTAGCCAACGCGATGAGCGTCTCTCGAATCTCGTTAAGCGGCTGGCGCCCGTCTATAGTCATTTGAAGCAAAGGGTGCGTTCGTTGCGCCTCAAGCTCGCTGGCGAAGGATGTGCCCATGCCTGACAGCATCGACTTCAGCGTCGCGTTCAGGTAGCAGGTGTTGCCGTGGTTCTTAAAGACCACGATAGGCATCGTGTTGACCGCCTTTGCCTCTGCACTAAAGCTCGCTCGCTCGCGCAGACCAAATTTTTTCGCGAAGGAATTGATCCTCTCGGTATCGGATCCCGGATCGATAGAGAAAGTACCAGCGCTGGGCTTGTCGTTTACCAGTTGTAGATCGCCAAACCGCGCTCCAGAAATATCGCCGCCACGAACGGAAAATTTCTGTTTGGCCAGGGCCTCCGGCTCTCCATAGACGCTGATCTTGTATTTGCCGTCTTCGGTCTTCTTCCTGCTGTAGATCAGACCGTCGGCTGCCTTGAAGCCTTGGATCGTCTTTTCCTTACCGTCCTTGCCGAGGACAACCTGATCCGTAGCCATTTTCCCAAGGTCGATCGTGTTGCCATCGAGCTTGAAGCTCGCCTGGTTGTCGAACTGGAATGTGAGCTTGTTCTGGATCCCCATGAGGCAACTCCTCAGACGCGGATAAACGATGAGGGTGGCATTGCATGTTCAGGGAGCACCGACTGGCCCGACAGGAAACCGACCCATTGCCTCGCGGTATCAATAAAGCGCGTGAAGAGTTCGATTGCGTGCTGCTCCGAGATCTCATCAAGATCCAACGCCGCGCATAGAAAAATCCTGTCGGTACCGCTTTCAAGCGATAGAGACTCACCACGGGTTCCGGCAAACAAGAAATTGGCCGATAGCAACGTGCGGAGAAGCTTTGGATCGTCGCCAAGCGTTCCCAACGCCGCGATCACCATCAGCCGGCCGGGCTCCGGAATCCACTCCATCTGAATATCGAGAGCGCCCGGATCTGAGAGGCAACATACCCGATCCTCGTTGAATGCCAGTCCGGGCAGGGACATCACCACCGACAGGTTTTTCAGAAACTGCTCTGAGGCTTTGCTCATGGGTCGATGATCTCCGGAGAGCGGACTTGGCGGACGCGAATTCAAACCGCTAATGGTCTCAGCCTCGGCCGACCTTGGCAATCGGGCAAGCGGTCGCGCGAGTGGAGAGACGGTCCGCTAGAAAAAACATTAGTACGAAACTCTATGAGCGGAGCGCTTCGACGCACGCTTGGCGCTCTTGCGCTCGATGAGGGCCAGCTGCTAGCTGGCGGGGCTTGCGCCCTTACCGAGGTCGCACAGCTCGCAGGACTTCCAGAGGTTGTCGCCTACGTTCAAGCCACCAGGCGAGCACGGGATGACAAGGTCTTTCAGTTCGGGGGACGAACGCCATCGACTCGAAACCTGTCAAGGGCAACGCGATGTGGCTGGATGGCGAGGCACTTGCAAAGTACCGAAGACTCACCGTTTTTGTTGACGGCACGACCATGTGTGTGTTCGACTCGTGGATCGTGTAGGACCAATGCCAGTTGCACTTTTTCGCTATGAACGCGTTGAGTTCTGATTGCTTGTTTTTCCCGCCAGGGGCGCTAGGTTTATTGCCACATGAAGGTCGCCAGCGAGTTTGTGATTCCCGCCCGCCACGGGCGAGCTTTTGAGGTCATGCGCGGTCAGGTATTCCGAATCTTCCCGATGGAAGATGGTCAGGTCGGTGACTGCGTGTTTTACAACGCTCGCGACTATCGCGAGTGGTTTCACGTCGGTCAGAGCTGGGCCATCAATGGAATCCTTGGCACCGGCACCGCCAAAAGTTTTCGATATTTCTACTCCAAGCCGCCTCGCGAGAACGTCATGCTCACGGTTCTGGAGGATACCTACGCTAACCACTGGGGGAACAACGGTGGGCGCTGCTCGACCAAGTTGTATGCCATGCGCGACGGTATCGCGCACGGTCATCGGTCGTGTCAGGAAAACCTCGCCGAGGCACTAGCGCCCTACGGAATGACGGGCGACGACGTCATGGACGTCTTCAATGTATTCATGAACGTCGATCTGCATCCCGATGGTCGGTTCACCATCCGGCCAACCACCGTCACCCGACACGATTACATCGAGCTGCGCGCCGAGATGGATGTCCTCGCCGCGGTCTCGGCCTGTCCCGCCGACACCTCGCCCACCAACGGCGGGAAGTCGGCCCCGCTCGGTATCCGCATATTCGAATAAGGGGAGTCCATGAAGAAGCTCGCATTAGCGCTCGCTGCCGTCTCGTTTTCGCTCACGCTGCACACCACCACGGAGGCGCAGGAGGCGCGCTTGCGCATGGCCAGCTTCCTGCCGGCAAACCAGAGCTTTGGCATCCCGGCCAAACGCTGGGTGGATGAGGTGAACCGGCGCGGAAAGGGCATTGTCCAGATCGTCTTGGTGGGGCCCGAGGCAATTCCTCTGCCGGAGCAACCTAACGCCGTGAAGACTGGCGTGGTAGACCTGCACTCAGGCCCGCCCACCTTCTATCGCGGATCGCTGGTTGAAGCCGAGGCCATGACGCTTTCCGAGAGGTCGGTGGCTGAACTCAAGCAGAACGGCGCCTGGGATCTGATGAACCGACTCCACGCTGAAAAAATGAATGTGATGTTGCTTACCGGTTTTGGCGACGGGGTGAACTTCAATGTCTACACTAACCGCCCGGCGGCATTGACGGATCGCACCAAGCCCTTCGACGGAATGACACTGCGCACCTCCCCTGCGCAGAAAGCCTTTCTGGAGTCGGTTGGCGCACGTGCAGTGGTTATCGCCCCCACTGAGGTGTACACCTCGCTCGAACGCAACATGGTGCAGGGTTACGTGTGGCCGATGCTTGGCCTGAAGGATCTGGGCTGGCTCAAGCTCACCAAGTTTCGCTATGACCCGGGCTTCTACAGCTCGGTCGTCAACATCATGATCAATCTCGACAAATGGAAATCGCTCGATGCGCGCCAGCAGAAGTTCCTGATGGAAATGGCTACCTGGATGGATACTGAATGGCCGAAGTGGCGTGCCGAGTCGCGTGCCGACGAGGAGCGGTTCCAGAAGGAGGCGGGCGTGCAGGTGGTCAGCGCAGGCCCAGAGCTTCGAAACCGCGCGCATGACGCGTTCTGGAATGAGTTGCAGGGCCTTAGCCCGCAACTTATCCCGCAGATCCGCAAGCTGATGACGAATTGAACGCGCTGGAAGCAGCGTACGGTCGGCTCCTTGCCGCCTGCGCTGCCATGGCGGCGGCGTTAGTTTTCGCTGTCATGGCCATGTTCACCCTTTCAGTGGTGTTGCGGGCGCTGGTGGGCGGCCATGTAGCAGGCGACATGGAACTGTCTGAATACGCGATGCTGCTTATCACGGCGCTGACCGCGCCCTGGCTGTTGCGGCTCGGTCGGCACGTACGTCTGGATGTGGTGCTCGTGAGCCTGCAGCCGCGGCTGGCGTGGGTCTGCGAACTGCTCTGCGACGCAATCGGCTGCGCCGTCTCGCTGCTGATGGTGGCCTACGGATGGCGCGTGCTCGTGGCAAGTTACTCGTCGGGTACACGGATCGTCAAGGAATTCACCATCCCGGAATGGTGGACGCTCTGGCCGCTACCGCTCATGTTCGCGTTTGTTGCGGTGGAATTCCTGTTCCGCCTACGCCGGGTGGCTCTGGGTCCTCGCCAGGCCCGGACCGAAGGCGGTCAACTCTAGGCTGCAGCAATGGACTGGCCAACTGTTCTCGCACTTCTTGCCTTGGGCGTGCTCGCGCTCATGGCCCTGGGCACACCCGTAGCCGTCGCGTTTATCGCGGTGAATGCGGTCGGCGCATGGTTCTTCCTGGGGGGTGAACGAGGCCTTTCGCAACTGGCGCGCAACATGACCGCGTCGGTATCGAATTTTGCGTTCACGCCAATTCCTCTTTTCGTACTCATGGGCGAGGTGCTCTTTCATACCGGGCTTGCCGTAAAGGCAATTGACGCCGTGGCGACCCTCATCCGGCGCGTGCCTGGACGCCTCTCGGTCATCGCGCTCGTAGCCGGGACAATCTTCTCAGCGATTTCCGGTTCCACGATTGCCACCACCGCGATGCTCGGCTCGCTGCTCTTGCCGCAGATGCTTAAGCGCGGCTACGACCGGAAGCTCGCCATGGGGCCCATCATGGCAATTGGCGGGGTGGATATGCTTATTCCGCCCTCAGGGTTGGCAGTGCTGCTCGGCGGTCTCGCTGGCATCTCAATCTCCGACCTGCTGCTGGGTGGCGTGGTGCCCGGCATCATTCTCAGCGCTGTATTCATCGCCTACATCGTGTTTCGCGCGTGGCGCGACCCTTCGCTCGCGCCGTTGGACGATGAGCCGGTCATCAAGGGCTGGGCGCGCTGGCGACCGTTCGTTGTTCATGTGTTGCCGCTCGGTACCATCATTGCAGCGGTCATCGGCAGCATGGCCATGGGCTGGGCCACTCCGACCGAGTCGGCAGCGATCGGTGCGGCGGCAACCATGGTGGTGGCAGCGCTGTTCCGCGAGTTGAAGATGAAGGCGCTGAAGGCCGCACTGATCGGGACGGCGCTTGTAACCGGCATGATCATGTTCATTATTCTGGGCGCTACCACCTTTGCCCAGATCCTCGCTTTCTCCGGAGCGACGAGCGGTCTGATCGAATTGGTCACGAAGGCTGATCTCGGGCCGGGCGTGGTGGTTGCGGGGATGCTGGCAATTCTCCTGGCCCTGGGTCTCTTCCTCGACCAGGCGAGCATGATGATGCTGACCGTACCGCTCTTCATGCCACTGGTTAAGGGTTTGGGTATCGACCCTGTCTGGTTCGGGATCCTATTCCTCATGTGCATGCAGATTGGCTTGCTAACGCCGCCGTTCGGGCTCCTCCTGTTCACCATGAAGAGCGTTGCGCCGCCTGAGGTAACGATGCGCGAGGTGATCTCGGCTGCCGTTCCCTATGTGCTGTTCGGTTTCGCTATTACCGCTGCAATATTCGCATTCCCCAGGTTAGCTACCTGGCTTCCTTCCATCACCTGACAACGCGCTCCTGGAATTTTCTGATGAAAGCCGTTCAGTTCGAGCGCTTCGGCCCACCAGAGGTGTTGGCTATGGCTGAGCGCCCGCGTCCTGTGCCTGGTCCAGGCGAGGTGCTGGTCGAAATCGCTGCGGCGAGTGTTACGCCTGGGGACGCGAAGCTACGCGCCGGACTGCTTCAAACGATCTTCCCGGTGTCACTACCCTGCATACCGGGACGTGACGGAGCAGGGCGTGTCGTCGCGCTGGGAACGGGCGTCGACTATGCCGTAGTCGGTGATCGCGTGTGCTTCGTTGCCGAGCGCACGGTTCAGGGAAGCTACGCCACGCACATCGTGCGCGATGCGCACAGCGTGATGCGAATGCCGGAGAAGCTCTCGTTTCTCGAGGGCGCAGCGCTGATGCACGCGGCCACCTGCGCATGGATGGCCCTCATGGACACTGGCAAAGCCCAGGCAGGGCAGCGCCTGCTCGTGCACGGCGGCTCAGGGGCGATCGGCGGCATGGCGATACAACTCGGTCGCCACCTGGGCGCATGGGTCGCCGCAACCTGCCATTCCAGGAATCGCGACTATGTGCTTAGCCTTGGCGCTCACGAGGCGTTTGCCTACGACCTTAACGAAGGTTGGGACCGTCTATCCGAAATCGACCTGGTACTCGACCTAGTAGGCGGTAGCCTGCACGAGCGCTCCTACCCTGTGTTGCGACCGGGCGGCATCCTCGCGTGGCTGATAGCGAGCCCTTTTCGCGACCTCTCCGAGCAGTACGGTGTGCGCACCGTGCAGGCTCACATCGTTGACAAACCCGAGGCCAACGCAGCGGTCGTGGCGTTGGCGGGGCAGGGCGTGCTGCGCGCGCAGGTGAGCCGCGTGCTTCCACTTTCGCGGGCCGCTGAGGCGCATCGACTCATTGAAGCCGGGCAGAACAGTCGCGGCCGAATCATTCTTGAACCATGATTACTAAAAAAACGCATCGTGTGGCTGTCGACATCGGCGGCACCTTCACGGATATCGTCCTCCTCGCCCTCGACACGGGGGATTTATTCACTCACAAGACGCTCACGACGCCAGACGATTTTGGCCGCGGCATCGCCGAAGGAATCCAGGCTGTCCTCGCCAAGGCGAACGTGCAGCCCGCCGCGCTTGAGCGGGTCATCCACGCAACCACTGTCGCCACCAACGCCATCCTCGAGCACAAAGGCGCGGTGACGGGTCTGCTCACGACCGAGGGCTTTCGCGATGTGCTGGAGATGCGCCGTCTGCGTATTCCGGAAATGTATGCGCTCAACTACCAGAAGCCTGATCCGCTGGTGCCGCGGCGCCTGCGACGCGAGGCGCTCGAGCGAATGGCGCCAGATGGCTCAGTGCGCCGTCCCCTCGATGAGGCGAGCGTGCGCGCAGCCGCCGAGCGTTTCCGCGAAGAGGGCGTGGAGTCGGTGGCGATCTGTTTCCTCCATTCGTATGCGAACCCAGCCCACGAGAAGGCAGCCGAGCGTGTGTTGCGTGAAACGCTGCCGGGCGTCTTCGTCTCCTGCTCTTCTGACGTCCTGCCAGTGATCCGCGAGTACGAACGGACTAGCACCACCGTCATCAACGCCTTCCTCGGGCCCACGGCAGCACGCTATTTCGGATCCCTTGAAAGGCACCTCGCCGCCATCGATGTGCGCGCGCCAATCCTAGTCATGAAATCCGATGGCGGTGTGATGTCGATTCGGTCTGCCGCCGAGCGGCCTGCTTACATCGTGGAGTCGGGCCCGGCAGCGGGCGTGATCGGTGCGGCAGCGCGGCTCGTTTCCGGGGACGCGATCACCTTCGATATGGGAGGTACCACTGCCAAGGTATCGCTGGTGGAGGCCGGGCGAATTCAGCACACCGGCGATTATGAAGTGGGTGCCGGAATCAATCTCAGTTCCAAGCTGGTAATGGGCGGTGGCTATGCTCTCAAACTGCCGGTGATTGATATCTCGGAAGTCGGGGCGGGCGGTGGCAGCCTGGTGTCAATCGATGCGGGGGGGCTGCTGCGCGTGGGGCCGCAGAGCGCTGGATCCTCGCCAGGCCCCGTGTGCTACGGGCGCGGGGGCAGGCAGGCTACCTTCACCGACGCCGCGCTGGTGCTTGGCTGGCTTAACCCCAGGGCTATCGCTGGCGGTGGCCTTCAACTCAAAGCCGCGCTCGCTCAGGAGGTGCTGCGCGAGCAGGTGGCGACGCCGCTGGGCGTGGCGGAGCGCGAGGCTGCGTATGGCGTGTTGCAGGTGGCGGCCAGTACGATGGTGCGCGCGGTAAAAGCAGTCTCCACCTATCGTGGCCGCGATCCGCGCGACTTCGCTCTGTACGCCTTTGGCGGCAACGGCCCCCTCGTAGCGGCTTTGGTAGCTGATCTTCTTGAGATGAAGCGCGTGCTGGTGCCGCCTCACCCGGGCGTTTTCAGTGCCTATGGCTTGTTCCATGCCCAGGTAGCGCATGAGGTGGTGCGAGGCTACCTGGCGCGCCTCTCCGAACTCGCGCCAGGCGAACTCGATCGCCGCTTCCAGGCGATTGAGGCGGATCTACGCAGCCGGATGGAGACAGAGGGTGTTGCCGGTTTCGAGCTAGAGCGTCACGCCGACCTGCGCTATTCCGGCCAGGCGCACGAGATCACCATCCCCACTGATCTGGGCTCCATTGACTTGCAGGCGCTTGCTGCCGCATTCGGAGATGAGCACGAACGCACCTATGGACACCAGGCAGAGCGCGAAGAAGTCGAGTGCGTAGCGTTGCGCGTCACAGCGCGTATCCCGGCCGATGTGCTGCCGGCGCGCTCGCGTCTCGTTGGCGGCAGCTCGGACCGGCGCAGCGCCTACTTCGGGCCCAGGGCTGGGGAGCACGATGTGCCGGTTGTGGGCCGCGGCGATCTGGCTGCGGGTGCCCTGAATGGGCCGCTGATCGTGGAGGAATACGACGCCACCTGCGTCGTGCCGCCTGGCTGGCGCGCAACGCTCGACAGCGAAGGAAACCTGATGTTGGACCGTTGAAGGATAAGCCTGTTGTGAAGACCGACCCGATCACTCTGGAAGTTTTGAAGAATGCCCTGTCGTCGATCGCAGACGAAATGGCGCTCGTAATCCTGCGCACCGCTTACAGCTCGATCGTACGTGACTCGATGGATTACTCCACTGGCCTTTGCGACCGACATGGCCGGGTTATCGCCCATGGCCTCACCATGGCGCTGCATCTGGGCGCGTTCCCGGATGCCATGCGGGCATTGCTGCGCGACTACGGCGACGACCTGCAGGAGGGCGATGTATTTGTTTTCAACGACCCCTACGTGGCAGGCGGCATGCATCTGCCCGATGTCTACATCGTCAAACCCGTCATTGTGGCGGGCGAGGTGGAGGGTTTTTGCTGCACGCTGGTTCACCAGATTGACATGGGTGGGATCGCGCCTGGCTCGACCGCCGTGTACTCACACGAGATCTTTCAGGAGGGCTTGCGTATCCCGCCGATCAAGATGATGCAGGGGGGAGTGCCCAACGAGACTTTCTTCAAGTTGATGCATCTCAACACCCGTATCCCCGATAAGCTGGCCGGCGACATGAGGGCGCAGATCGCCGCCTGCAACAGCGCGGACCGCGCCTTCAGGGCGCTGGTTGAACGCTACGGCTCGGCTGGCTTTCGAACCATGCTGGAGGAATTGCACGACTATGCCGAGCGCCTCGCACGGGCCGAGATCCGCGCGCTTCCGAACGGCACCTGGAGCTTTACCGACTATATCGACGGGCTGGGCGAAAATCCGCAGCCCATACCGCTGAAAGCCACAGTCACCATTGAAGATGACCGTATGACGGTTGACTGGACGGGTTCTTCGCCGCAGGTGAAGGGTGCGATCAACTGCCCCTCGCCATTCGTCAAATCAGCGGTGCACCTCATCCTCAAGTGCGCGGCGCAGCAGGAGATCCCCAACTTCGAGGGCGCGCTGCGCCCGCTCACCATCGTTCTGCCAGAAGGTACGATCGTGAACCCGACGCAACCAGCGGCCTGCGCGGCACGCGCCATCATCGGTTGGCGGGCGATCGACACACTGATGGGCGTGTTCGCGCAGATCGTCCCTGACCGTGTGGGCGCGGCAGGCGAGGGCGGTGTCACCTTCCCGGCTTTCAGCGGCTGGCACAAAGGCCGGCGCTTTGTCCTCGCCGAGACCCTGGCCGGGAGCTTCGGCGCCATGCGCCAGGCAGATGGCATGTTTGGTATCCCAAACCCCGGCGGTAACCTCACCAACCAGCCGGTGGAGATGATCGAGTCGTTGTATCCGATCGAAATTCAGGCCTACGGCATGATTCCCAACAGCGGCGGTCCGGGCCGCCGCCGTGGCGCGCCTGGCATCCTTCGCCGCTATCGGGTGCTCGGCGAAGAGATTGTTATCGTCATGCGCGCTGATCGCCAGCGATTCCTGCCCTGGGCGCTCGAGGGTGGGCAGCCGGGCACGCCGTCGTTCCACCTGGTGAAATCGGCTGCAGGGCAGCGCGTTCTGCCCCAAAACCCCATGGGCCCGGTTAGCGTGCTAAAGGATGAGGTATTCGAACACCTTGGGGCAGGTGGCGCCGGGGTCGGCGACCCGCTTGAGCGCGAGCCTGTCCGGGTACTGGACGATGTGCGCGAAGAACGGATCACCGCGGCGTATGCGTTCGACGTGTACGGTGTGGCAATCGAGGGCGGCAGGGTCGACGAGGCAAAGACCTCAGCCCGGAGGGGTGTCCTGCGCTCAGGTGCTGGGGCCGACCGACCCGCTTACCTGAAGCATTATCTCGAACCCCTTGGCGTCTCCGAGTTTCGACTTGAGGGTCGGGAACTGCAGATGCAGAAGTAAAAAAGACGCAGGGGGATCGTGTTTTTATTGTGGGATTCTTAGCGGCGCATCGATTGCCGGATCATGCGGCATACCGCGCAGGGTCGTAGGGAGCAGGGTCGAGTGCGCCGCGGCGGTCGGCAGCCACCTCGGCGAGCAGGCCGCCAGTAATCGGGCCGAACGTTAGACCGAGCGTGCCGTGACCAAAGTTGAAGTAGACGTTCGGATATGCCGGACTGCGGCCGATGACAGGCACTGAATCGGGCATACCTGGCCGATGTCCCATCCAGCGTGATTGGGCCTCGCGCGGGAAGTCTGGTAGCAGCATACGGCCAAGCTTGAGAAAAAGGTCAGCGCGATCATAGTTTGGCGGCGCCTCGAGGCTCGCGAACTCAACCAGGCCGGCCACACGGATACCGTCCTCCATGGGGGTCACGGCGAAGTGCATATCGCCGTCAACCAGCAAACCATTCAACGGTACGCTGTCGCGAGGAACCATGATGTGATAGCCGCGCCAGGTCTGAAGCGGCGCGTTGCAGCCCAGCGCTGCGGCAAACGCCCGCGAGTGCGCGCCAGCGCAGATCACTAGGTTCTCCACCGCCAGGCTGCCGCGATCGGTGAGGATACTTGTGGGGGAGACGCTGCGAACATCGAGGTTGCGGAACTCGCCGCCCCGTTCGGCGAATAGCGCAACAAGCCGCTGGACCAGGCGGCCAGGGTTAGCAATAGAAGCGCTCGCTGGTTGGTACCACGCAAAGCGGTAGTCAGGCGCGATAGCTGGCTCGAGGGCACGCAATGCCGCCTGGTCTAACTCCTCCACGGGCAGACCGAGGGCTCGGCGGGCATTCATATCGGCTCGCTCTGCCTCGAAGCCCTCCCGCGTTCGGTAGGCGTACAGCTCGCCGCGGGGGCGAAGCAGGTCCTGGGCGCCCGCCTCGCGCAGGAGTGGCTCGTAAGCAGCGCGTGCGCCCAGCGCCAGCGGCGCCAGCGCGCGAGACGCTCGCTCGACATGGCTCGGGCGCGAGGCCCATAAGAAACGAGCGAACCAGGGTGCAAGGCTGCCCAGGTATCGCCAGTTCAGCACCAGCGCGCTTTCCCGGTCGAATAGCATGCGCGGCACCATGCCAACGATGCCAGGGCGTGCGAAAGGCAGCACACCGCCCGAGTGCAGGATGCCAGCATTGCCGAAGGAGCAGCCTTGCCCTGGAGCGTCACGGTCGATGAGTGTGACGCTCCAGCCCTCGCGCTGTAGCGCTAAGGCACTGCAAACGCCGACGATGCCAGCGCCCAGCACCGTGAAGTGCTTCATCGTGGGGCTACTCAACTGCTACGCATTCGATCTCGATGTCGAAGTCCATCGGCCACGAGCCCACATTAACGAAGGTGCGTGTAGGGGGGTTGGCTCCGAAGTAGGCCTTGTATACCTCGTTCACGCGGTTGAAGTGCGCCGCATTGGTGATGTACACCCGCACGCTCACCACCTTGTCCATGGATGAGCCGGCGCTTTCAAGGCAGTGCTTGACGGTATCGAGTGCCTGTCGCGCCTGCGACTCGATATCGCCATTGCTGATCTTTCCGGTCTTTGGATCCATGGGGGGCATGCCAGAGACGAAAACGAAACCGTTCGCCTTCACTGCTGCCGAAATGGGTACCTGCTTGGCCTCGAGGCCTTCTGTGATGCCGGGAACGTGCACTATCTGTTTTTGCGCCACCGATTGCTCCTCAACTATTGGCCGATGTTGATTATAGAGGCGAGTCGTTGAGCCAGCGGTGACTCGGGCGCTGGTCGCCGCGAGCAGGAGCGGAAAAACCGGGCTTCTACCCATGGCAAATTGAAAAGAGAAGTGGCTCCACTCGCTCGGACAGTTTTTCCTTGGAATTAATAAAGTGACTGCCTTGCGGTTTCAGGCGGCGATAGCCGCCCCGGTGTTGTTGAAATAGATGCAATCAGGGGGTTGACCTTGCAGGCTGCTATGCCCGCGAACCGCGTTGTAGAAATCGATGAAGCGGCGGATGTTCGCCCGGGCATCGCTCGTGGACTCGTAGGCCTTGAGGTAGACCTCTTGGTATTTGATCGTCTTCCAGAAGCGCTCGATCAGGACGTTGTCGCGCAGCGCCCTGGAGCCCATGAAGGGATAAGCCAGATGCAGGCGATCCATGGCCGCCATCAGCGCCAGGTCGGAATCAGCGACCGGCTTGGGCTGGTAGTACGCCGTTGACCGGGCAAGGCCCAGCAGTTTCGTCTGGCGGCTGATCGGAAGTTTGTGGGTCGGGTCAATCATCGCTTTGCGCTCAGCAATCCCGCTTTGGTGAGCGCGCCCTCTAAAAAATCATTCTCCAGAGTCAGCTGCCCGATCTTGGCGTGTAACCGATTCAGATCAGCAGCCGTGTCTGGCGGTGGTTTGCCCGAATCGAACACGGCTTCGGCGCCCTTCAGAAGATCGGCCTTCCACTGCGCGATCTGCGTGGCGTGGACGTCGTACTTGGTGGCCAGTTCGGCCAGCGGTTGCTCGCCGCGAATTGCATCTAACGCGTGAAGGCTGCGGAGTGGTTGCGACGGGGTCTTCTCACGGTCTGCTCTCCTCGTATGGGCGAAATCTTCGCCCAGTTGAGCAAGGCCGTCACCTTTTATCCCTGTGTCCGAATTTGCGGAACCACTTCTCTCCGGAGAGCGGACTTGGCGGACGCGAATCCAAACCGCCAATGGTCTCAGCCTCGGCCGACCTTGGCAATCGGGCAAGCGGTCGCGCGAGCGGAGAGACGGTATGCCGCTGCTCGAGTGTGACGTTTACGATTTCGCGATGTCGATGCGCGGTGTTGCACCAAGTGAATAGGTCCAGCACCCGTTGGCGGGCACCTTCGATATTCGAAAAACATCCTTGCGGATAGCTCGGCCGGAACTAGGGCTCGATGCCCAAGTCACGCAAGCGCCTATTTCATGCCTATCTTGCAACCTTGCCAGGCTTGCCTGGCAATCGCCGGAGCAAGCCTGGTCAGCGCGGTACGAACGCGACCGCATCGATCTCCAGAAGTGCCTGCGGATCCACCAGGTGCGTGACCTCGACCAGGGTGGAGGCCGGGCGCGCCGAGCCAAAGCGCAGCTTGCGGGCCTCCCATACCACCGCCTTGTGCCTGATATCGGTCAGGTAAAACGTGATTTTCACAATGTCCGCGAGCGATGCGCCGCCCTCCTCGAGCACCGCCTGCATGCTGTCCAGGGCCTGCAAGGTCTGCGCATGTGGGTCCCCGACCCCTACGATCCGCCGCTCGCGGTCCCAGGCAATCATCCCCGATACGAAAATAAAATCGCCAGCTCGGATGCCGAGCGAGGTCGGGCTGCCGAAATCGGGCGGATATGCGAGCCCGGGTGCGATCAGTTCGGTCGGCTTCATCTGGTCATCTCCCCGAAGGTCTGGGTGCGCATCACTCGGGCTTGATGCCGACGCTGCGGATCAGCTCGCCCCACTTTTCATATTCGCTGCGCATGATGGTCCGCATTTCGGCGGGTGCGGTCGGTCGCACCTTGTAGCCCATGCCCTCGAGTCGCTCGCGGACATCGGGCAGGTTCACGATGGCGCGCTGCTCATCCGCCAGTCGCTGTACGATCGCTGGCGCGGTCCCGGTGGGCGCCATCAGCCCAAACCATACATGGGCGGTGTAGCCCGGCAGCGACTCGGCGATCGTTGGAACATCGCGAAACTGAGGCGCGCGCTCGTGATCGGCGATCGCGAGGATGAGAATCTTGCCGCCGCTCGCAAACGGCAGCGTCGAACTTAAAGCACTGAACGCGACCTGCACCGTGCCGGACACGAGATCGGTCATCATCGGCGTCGCGCCCTTGTAGGGGACGTGAACCATCTGCAGACCGGCGCGGCTCAGCAAGGCCTCAAAATTGAGGTGGTGCGCGGTGCCTGCACCGGGCGTCCCATAGGTGAGCTTGCCTGGATGGGCCTTGGCATGAGCGATCAACTCGGCCAGCGAGGTCGCTGGAACACCATTGGCCGCGACCAGCATCATCGGCATGAACACGCCAATGCCGATCGGGGCGAAATCTTTGTTGACATCGAACGGCAGGGCCTTGGATAGGTGGGGCACGATCGCGAGCGAGTCCTGCGCGAGCAATAGCGTGTAGCCGTCGGCCGGCGCCTTCGCCACCAGATCGGCACCGATGTTGCCCGCCGCGCCTGGACGATTCTCGACCACGAATGGCTGCCCGAGACGTTCCTGCATCTTCTGTGCAATGACCCTCGCAAAGGTGTCGGTACCGCCACCGGGGCTGAATGGGACGATGATCCGGACCGACCGCGTCGGATAGGTCTGTGCCTCGGCCAGCGAAACGAGTCCGGCGCAGGCGAGTACCAGCACCCCGAACCACTTGAAGCGAAGCAAGTTCATCGTCCTGTTCCTTGAAATACGGGTTGTTGGCTGGCCGGATGAGACCAGCAGGCAGGAGGCACGCCCTCGCAGCGGCCGCCTCCCGCCCCTTCGTTCAACTCTCTGCCTTGAGCGCGCTGATGCCAGCGCTCAGCGACGCTTGCATGAGGCCCGTGTCGTAGCTGTAGGAAATCATGCGGAAACCCCGCCGCTGCCAGTCACGAGCGGTGTCGAGGGTGGGCGCCATGCAGGCGGCGGTCTTGCCCAGCTGCTTGCAGGTCGTCGTCAGCCGATCGATCGTGGTCTGGATCTCGGGACGCTCGAACTGCGCTGGAATGCCCAGCGATAGCGACAGGTCGAATTGCCCGAGGTGCCCGCCATCGACCCCGTCTACCGCGAGGATGCTCTCGAGGTTCTCGGCGCCCTTGCGGGTCTCGATCATCGCCAGCACGAAGGTCCGCTCATCGGCGCCGCGCATTTTCTGCGCCACATCGCCCGGCGCATAGTCGTCGTGAGCACCACCGAACATCGCACCGCGTTGACCCCGTGGCGGATAGCGGGTCCAGCTGACCAGCTCGGCAGCCTCCTCGGCCGACTCGACCATCTGGAACATCAGGCCCATTGCCCCGATGTCGAGCAGAGTTGCCACGACCGCATAGGTTTTCGACGGCGGACGCACGATCGGCACGAGACCGATCCCGCGGCAGTAGGCGAACTGCTGCTTCATGTCGGTCATGGTCAGGCCGCTGTGCTCCATGTCATAGAGCGCAAATTCAGCGCCTGCTGCCACGAGCGCGGCCGGGAGCCCCGGGCTGTTGAATTCGAAGACCATCGTACCGTAGGCGGTACCGCCCGCGGCGAGCTTCTGCTTGACCGGATTGCTGCGCATCATTTCGGGTTCTCCTTGATAACCAGCAGGCTGCCCGCTCAGACCGCAAGCGCGGTCAGGCAGTTCTCGGCGGCCGCCTGGAGCGGGTTGAAGTCACGTGCGGCCAGATATTCTGGACGGCGGAAGGCCGTGCCGCAGTTGTCGACCGTGCAGACATTCAGATAGAGGATCACGCGGCGAAGCGGTGTGATGTTAACGGTCGAACCATGCACGACCTGCATATTCATGAACACGACTGAACCGGCCGGGCCGGTGATGTGCTCGAGGCCGTAGCGGTCGATCAGCTGCGACATTCGCTCCATCGTAATGTCATAACGATATTTAGAGGCACGGTCGCGATCCTCGGCCTCTGTTTCGGTGCTGGCTTCGGAGACCACCCCTTCGACATGCGAGCCAGGTACGGCCATCAGCGGGGCGTTGTAGTCGCTGACGTCATTGAGGAACACCGCGATCATGATCCCCTCGGGGCGGGGTACGCCGTCGACCCGGTGATAGGTTCCGAAGTCTTGGTGCCAGTTGACGATCGCGCCGCCTGTCTGCTTGGCATTGACCCGCGACTGGTGGACGTATACCGACTTGCCGAGGAGCTGCTCACAGATCGCCACTAGCTTGGGGTGCCGGGCGAGCGTTGACATACGCGGGTCGAGCAGGTGCATGCCGTAGATCACGTGCGGCAGGCCGTTTTTCTCGCGCATCACTTGCGGCCCGTCTATGCCGATCACCCGCTCGGTGGCGGCATTCAGTACGTCGACCTCGCGCTGGTTCAACAGGCCCGGAATGCAGATGTAGCCCTTGCGGCGATATTCCTCACCCAGGGCGGGATCGATGGTTTGCGGCATGGCGGTCTCCTTGTCAGTGTCAGGTGATGGGGGAAGGAACGGGGAGGTCGGCCTGCCGGTGGCAGGCCATCCAGTGTCCGGGGTGGTGCTCGATCAGTTCGGGCTCAGTGGCGCGACATCGCTCGGTCGCGAGCGGACAGCGGCTGCTGAAACGGCACCCGGCAGGCGGGTTGGCCGGGTCCGGAATCTCGCCGGCTAGCGGGTCGGTCGACTGGGCGAGAGCGGGATCAGGGATCGGAATCGCATCGACCAGCGCGCGTGTGTACGGGTGCAGCGGATCCGCATGCAATCGCTCGGTCGGAATGATCTCCATGACTTTGCCAAGATACAGCACAACGATCCGGTCGCAACTATGCTCAACGATTGCCAGGTTGTGCGAGATGAACAGGTAAGCGATACCCTGCTCGCGCCGGATCTCCATGAGCAGATTGACGACCTGAGCCTGGATCGAGACATCGAGCGCGGATACGGGTTCGTCGAGCACGATGAAGCGGGGGCTCACCGAGATCGCACGCGCGATACCGATACGCTGGCGCTGGCCGCCGCTGAACTGGTGGGGGTACTTGTCGAGATCACGTGCATGCAGTCCTACCCGCTCGAGCGACCGCACGGCCAGGTCCTCGAGCTCACTATGGCGATGGCGACGCAGGCTACGCAGCGGCTCGGTCACGATTTCACGTACGCGCTGACGGGGACTCAGTGCGTCATAGGGATCCTGAAACACGACCTGGGCCTGACCACGCAAGGCGGTCACCGCAGCCGGTCCGGCAGGCAAGGGGCGGCCATCGAAGACGATGCTGCCGGCAGTGGGCGCGATCAGCCCAAGCACCAGCTGACCGATCGTTGACTTACCTGAGCCAGATTCACCGACCAGCCCGACCGACTCGCCCTGACCCACTGAGAAGCTCACGCCATCGACCGCGCGCAAGAGGGCTCGCGAGCGCGACCACCAGCCCCCGCGCGTGACCCGGTAATGCTTACGGAGGTCGCGCAGTTCGATCATGGCGGCCCGCTCTCGGCGGTATGCGCGGCGTTCACTTCGCCCGCCACCGGGCAACGGTGATGAAAGCCACCGGGCAAGACGACCACAGGCGGCTCCTCGCGACGACAGCGCTCCTCAGCCTGACTGCAACGGGGCGCGAAGGCGCAGCCCGCAGGCAGGGCGAGCAGATCGGGGGGCTGCCCGGGCATCGCAGTAAGGCTCGCACGACGCCGGCCGAAGATAGGATTGGACGCGAGCAGTCCGCGCGTGTACGGGTGTGCGGGACGTTCGAACAATGCGCGTGTCCGGTTGTACTCGACGATCCGCCCGGCGTACATCACCGCTACCGTATCGCACAGTCGCGCGACCACACCCAGATCGTGAGTGATTAGGATCACTGCTGTCCCGTGAGTCTGCCGTGCATGGCGGATCAGCTCGAGGATCTGGGCCTGGATCGTGACATCGAGGGCGGTGGTCGGCTCGTCGGCGATCAGCAGATCAGGCTCGCCCATCAGCGCCATGGCGATCGCCACCCGTTGCTTCATCCCGCCACTTAGCTGGAAGGGGTAGCTGCGCGCGACACGCTCGGGAGCTGGCAACTGGACCTCGGCGAGCAGTTCCAGCATCCGCGATTCGGCATCAATGCCCGAGCGCCTCCGGTCGGGGTGGAATCGCCAGGTCTCCAGCATCTGTGAACGCACCTGGAAGACGGGATTGAGCGCGGTGCTGGGGTTCTGGGTGACCATCGCGATCCGCGCGCCTCGCAGGGCGCGCATGCCCTCGTCGTCCAGCCCCATCAGATCGATTCCGTCAAAGCGCACGGCGCCCTGCGCGTGAGCGAGCTGGGAGGGCGGGACCACCCGGACGATCGACTGCGCCAGGACGCTCTTCCCGGAGCCGGATTCGCCGACGATACCCAGGATCTCGCCACGCGCCACGCGCAGGTTCACGCCATCGACGGCACGCAGCACGCCGCGCGGCGTCCGGAAATGGGTGCGCAGTCCGGCGACCTCGAGAAGGGGGGGCTCGTTGCCTGCGAAGGGCTGCTCAGGGGCCCCCGTCATGGCGCCGCCTTCGGATCGGTGCGTACCCGCAGCCAGTTGCCGGCAAAATTCACGCACAGCACGACCAGGAAGATCGCGATGCCTGGAAAGAGCGAGGTCCAGTAGGCAATATTGATGTATTTGCGGCCGTCAGCCAGCATGCCGCCCCAGGATGGGGTAGGCGGCTGCACCCCCAAGCCTAGGAAGCTGAGCCCCGATTCGAAGATGATCACCTTCCCGATGTCGAGCGTGACCAGCACGACCACCGAGTTCATCACATTGGGCAGGAGATGGCGCACGAAGATCACCGGCCAGGGCGTGCCGCAGACCCGCGCAAAGCGGACGAAATCACGTTGCCGCAGTCGTGCGGTCTCGGTGCGCACCAGCTTCGCGTAGGCCACCCAGTTGGTGATCGCGATCACCAGGATCACATTGGCGAGGCTGGGTCCGAGCGCGCCGATCAGTGCGATCGCGAGCAGGATGAAGGGAATCGAGATCTGGATGTCTGCGAGCCGCATAAGCACGGCATCGAGCCAGCCCCCGACATAGCCCGCGATCAGACCGACAACCACCCCGAATGCGCCGGACAGGCCCACCGCGCACAAGGCGACGAGCAGCGACACCCGGGCGCCGGCGAGCAGCCCGCTTAGCACGTCCTGACCCAGCGGCGAGGTGCCCAGCAGGTGAGCCAGGCTGCCGTCGGGGTGCCAGGCAGGCGGCTTGAGCGTTTGAGTGAGGTCCTGCTGCGCGGGGTCGTAGGGCGCGATCCAGCCGCCGAACACCCCGGCCACTAGGAAAAGCGCGATCACCACCACGGCAAACGCAAACTGCAGGTCGAAACGGGTGCGCACGTATCGGACCTCAGGTAGCTGAACGCAGCCGCGGATCAAGCGCAAACTGCAGCAGGTCCGCCAGCAACTGAATCAGTACGAATGCCACCGAAAGCAGTAATGTGATGCCCTGCACGACCGGGTAGTCGCCACCACTGGCCGACTGAACCAATAGCCGCCCCACCCCCGGCCAGGAGAACACCGTTTCGGTGATCACCGCGCCGGCTAGCAGCAGCACGAACTGCAGGGAGACGATGGTCACCAGCGCCGGTAGCACGTATTTCAGGCAATGCACGAACAGGATCGCGCGTTGCGGCGCGCCCTTCAGCACTGCCGTGCGGACAAAGTCCTCTCCCAGCGCCTCGAGAAGGGTTGAGCGGGTCATCCTCGAGATCACTGCGGCCGAATAGAGCCCTAGCGTGATCGCAGGTAGCACCAGCGATAGCGCACCCGAGCGGCCCGAGGTTGGAAACATCTGCCACTCGACCGCAAAGAGCCAGATCAGCATGATGCCGACCCAGAAGGTCGGCGCCGCCATGCCGGACAAGGCGACTAACTCGACCATCCGATCCCAGGCGCTGCCGGGCCGCACCGCCGACAGCATGCCGGAGCCTATGCCCAGGACGATCGCGAATACGATCGCCGCCAGGGCGAGTTCGAGCGTTGCGGGGAAGCGCTCGAGCACTACCTCGAGCACTGGCAGGTGGTAGCGGTAGGACTGCCCCAGGTCGCCCTGCAGCGCATTGGCGAGGAACAGCCCGTAGCGCTCGAGCGCTGGACGATCGAGACTCATCGCCGCCCGGAAGGCCTCTCGATCAGTCGCGGAGGCCTCGGGCGGCAGCAGCAGATGGACTGGGTCGCCGATCAGGTAGGTGATCGCGAAGACGATCACCGAGATCCCAAGTATGCAGACGATGGCCTGGAGGAGTCGCTCAACCAGGTAGCCCGTCCCGGGCATGTCACTTGCCGACGCTGGCGGTCCAGAACTTGTAGACGTTGTCGCCGGGGCGCGGCTGCCAAGTCACGCGGTCACGGATACCGAACAGGATCTTGTTCTCCCAAAGAAAGATGTGCGAGGCGTCGTCATGCATCGCGCGGTCGATCTTCTGGAAATGTGCGTCACGCGCATTCTGGTCGGTGATTGAGAGAGACTCGTCGATCAGCTTGTCGACATTCTCGTTGCGATAGAAGGACCAGAAGGCTTTGCTGTGCACGCCGAAGATCATCAGGCCCTCAGGATCGAAGATGGTGTTGCCAAAAGCCTGATAACTCATCGGGTAGTACTTCTTCGGCAGGTCGCTGACCCATTTGGCTGAGTCCCAGAGGTTTAAATTGACCTCGACACCGACCGCTTTCAACTGGTTGGCCAGTGCGAGGTTGATGTCGCGATCCAGGGTGTAGCGGCCCACCGAACCGTACATGTCGATCTTGAAGCCGTTCGGATAGCCGGCATCGGCGAGGATCTTGCGGGCACGCGCCGGATCGTAGGCATAGGGCTTGAAGTTTGGATCGACGACAGACACCGAAGGCGCAAGAACGCCGGGGATCTGCTCGGCCTGGTCGCGCAGGACATTCTTGATGATGGCCTGACGATCGATCGCATGGTTGAGGGCAATGCGGACCTCGCGTTTGAGGAGCGGGCTCTCTTTGGCGCCATCCTTGATATTGAGTACCAGCCAGTAGATCTCTCCACTGGGGTGGGACAGCGTCTTTACGCCCCGAATCGCGCTGATGCGATCAAGCAGTGGCGGCGGCATTTCGGCGACGATGTCGGCCTCGCCGGTTTGCAGCATGCCCAGCCGCACGGCGTCCTCGGGCACCGTGCGCAGCACCAGCGTGCGCACCTTGGGTACCCAGCCCCAGTGCTGTTCGTTGGCTTGCATCTCGATCCGCTCGTTGATCGAGCGGGAAACGAAGCGGAACGGACCGGTCCCGATCGGCCGCCGCGCGAAGCCCTCCTCACCTACCTGCTGCAGGTAGGCGCGCGGGACGATCCAACCGGCGAAGGTCAGCTTCTTCAGGAAGATCGCGTCTTTCTCCTTGAGGGTCAGGGCGACGCGGTTCGCATCGAGGATCTCGACCTTGTCGATCGTCTTGATAAAGTTGAGTAAGGGATTCTTGGTCGCGGGGTTGGTCGCGCGCTCGAGTGAGAACTTGACGTCCTCCGCAGTCAGGGGCGAGCCGTCGTGAAATCTGACCCCCTTCCGGAGTGTGAAGGTATAAGTCAGTCCGTCCGGCGAGACCGTGTGAGACTCGGCGATGCCGGGGACCAGCTCGGCCTTGTCGTTACGGACCATGAGCCCCTCGAACATATTCGAGTTGAACAGGTAGTTGTAACGCGTGTTGCCTTTGTGCGGATCGAGCGTTGCAGGCTCGGCCGGCAGCGCGACGGTCAGCGTGCCGCTCGGCTGGGCGCTCGCCACAAGCGGCGCTGCGACCGATACCGAAACAGCCAGTGCGAAGGCCGCACGTTGCAGGAACGATTTCATGGGGGGCTCCTCCTGATGAATGACGGGCGGCCTCTAGGGGCGCTGAACCGCCCGGATGCTAGACGCCGATGCCGCTACGCGTCAAGGAGAAACGGCGAGGCTCCCTATGTGCGCGATCGCGTCTTGAGCGATGCCGGGTTTGCGGCGATCATGACGCACTGATCGACTGCGAATAACGAGAAGGGGTAGCGTATTGGTCACCATCACACCGATCGCCGCAGCCTGCGGCGCCGAAGTCCGCGGCGTCGACCTGAGCCGCGACCTGTCCGACGAACTGATGCTCACGCTCACGCAGGCGCTTTACGACTACCGCGTGCTCGTGATCAAGGAACAGCAACTGGATAAAGCGAGCTATTACCGCTTCGGCGAACAGTGGGGCGAACCGATCCCGCATGTGCTGGATCACATGAGGATGAAGGGCTGGCCCGCGATGATGACGATCGGCAATACCGAGGAGCGGGATCGGGACGATAGGACCCGTAATGGCGCGGCGCTATGGCACACCGATCAGTCCTACGAGGCCGTGCCCGCGAGCGCAACCATGCTCTATTCGCTGATCGTGCCCAAGGTGGGCGGACAGACCCACTTTGCCGATATGGCGGCCGCCTATGATGCGCTCGATGACGCGACTCGGGCGTATGCCGACCGCTGCTCAGTGGGGCACCTCTACGGGCAGACCCGCCTGCGTGAGGATGAGTACGAAGTGACCTCGCTGGCCAGTGACCGTCAGGTGGAAGCGGTTCCCACCTGCTGGCACCCACTGGTCATGCCGCATCCGGTCACAGGTCGCAAGGCTATCTACGCGGTGGGGCATGGCGCCTTCCGGATACGCGGCATGAGCGACCAGGAGGGCTCGGATTTCATCTACAGAATAAAGGAACACTGCGTGCAGGACCGCTTTGTCTACTCGCATCGGTACGAGATCGGCGATGTGTGCATCTTCGACACGCTGTCGACCATGCATCGCGCCTCGCCGATCGGCCTTCCCAACTCGCTGCATGACGATATTGCCCGACTGTTATGGCGGATCAGCGTACGCGGCAAACCGCGCGTGCGGGACTCACTCAGCGGGACCACCAATCTCCGGAACATCCAGTCAATGTAGCTCGTTAGTTCGTGGTCCCCGATACGGGTCGGATAAGTCTGCCGGCATCTTGTCGCCCGCCTCCAGGAGGTCGAAGATCGCAACTTTCGCACCCTCCGAGGCCATACGATGGACGCAGGCGCGGCCGATGCCGATGGCCCCGCCAGTAACGATAGCGACCTTGTTCGTCAGGCGATTCATCCTATTTTCCTTTCTGATGGCGTGCGGGTTGCCGATGGCAATGCGGTGAGCGACTTATCGCTGAGTCGGTCGGGTATCCGCCTCCAACCATTGCAGCAGCCGATCCTGGTACGGCGCGAGCACCGTCGTCGCCCCATGCCGCCGGTACTTTGGTACCGTCCCTTCGCCCGCTTTCAGCCAGCTCTTGACCGTGTTCCTCGATAACCCCGTGCGCCGCACGATCTCGCTGATCGACAACCCGTCGCGAAACCTCAAACGCCGTATCTTGCCCAGCATGTCTATGGTGATCATCTCTTTTTGCTCTGCCTAAAAAACGGGCAGGCAGGTTAATCACCCTGGTCAATTTTCAGCGCGCACAATCCTCGAAAACTGGTCAATTTTCAACGCGTAGCAACAGTTAATGCTTGCAATGGGGTCGAACCGGGGTCATCCCTCTTTTCATAGCAGCCGTGCCTTCACCGCACGACCTTTGATCCGGCCGTTATTGAGGCGTTCGACGACTTCGCTCGCGATACCGCGCTTGACGGCTACATAGGTGGCGAATTCATTGATATCGATCTTGCCTACCTGGTCGCGTGTATAGCCGAGGTCGGCAGTGAGGGCGCCCAGTACGTCGCCCGGACGGATCTTCTCCTTGCGCCCGGCCTGAATGTGGACGGTGGCCATCTCTGGTCGTAATCGACCGCCAGGAGTCGGTGTGAGCTCGTTGAGGGAGTGCCAGACGGAGGGCCGCCCTTGCAGCCGTTCGATTTGCACGGCGGAGTCCATTTCTGCCAGCGCTGTGAGGCTGAGCACCAGCCCCGTCTGCCCGGCGCGTCCCGTGCGGCCGATCCGATGCAGGTGCGCGTGCGGATCTGTTGAGATATCGACGTTCACGACCGCAGCGAGACCAGCGACGTCGAGCCCGCGTGCTGCAACGTCGGTAGCAACCAATACCGAGCAGCTCCCGTTGACGAAGCGCACCAGTACCTGGTCGCGGTCGCGCTGCTCCAGGTCGCCGTGCAGCGCGAGCGCGCTGTAGCCCTGTGCCTGCAGCAATTCAACAAGCTCGCGGCAGCGAGCCTTCGTGTTGCAGAAGGCGAGTGTGCTGGCCGGACGAAAGTGTGCGAGCAAAGACGCCACCATCAGCAATCGCTGGTCCTCTTGCACCTCGTACCAGCGCTGCTCGATTTGCTCGCTGCCATGCTGCGCTTCG
>CAIPNM010000225.1 GCA_903866395.1 uncultured bacterium | reverse complement strand
CGATACGGTTGACCGGGGGCAGGTTCTGGTTCGGCTAGAAAAAGCGCGAAGCGAAGCGTCATACCTCGAAGCACGTGCGAAATCGGCGGGGCTCACTGCCACGGTTGCGCGTCTGCGCGCCGAAGTGTTTGGTGGTGAGCCTGTGTTCCCGCCCATGCTGGCCAACTACCCTCAGTTCCGGGACAACCAGCTGGTTCTATTTCGCAAGCGCAAGTCGGCCATTGAAGAGGAGGTCTCCGCACTGGAAACGCTGGTGGCCTTGGCTCAGCGCGAACTAGAAATGACGCAACCCCTCTTGAAGACGGGCGATGTCAGTCGCACCGAGGTGCTCAGGCTAGAGCGGCAGGTGGCCGAAGTTTCGGCGCAGATCACCAACAAGCGAAACCGCTATTTCCAGGACGCGCAGGCTGAACTCAGTAAAGCGCTCGAGGATCTTGCCGGGATCGAGCAAACCATGGCACAGCGCATCACGCAGGTCGATCAGACTGAGCTCAAGGCGCCTCTTCATGGCGTGGTGAAGAACGTCCGAATCACCACGCGCGGTGGCGTGATCCGTCCTGGTGAAGAAGTCATGCAGATCGTTCCGCTTGAAGATGATCTGCTGATTGAGGCTCGTGTGATGCCGGCAGATATTGCCTTTATCAAGCCAGGTCTTTCGGCCACAGTGAAAATTGACGCCTACGATTACACCATCTACGGGGATCTTCCGGGAAAGCTGACCTACATCAGCCCCGACACACTTACCGAGGATCTCCGGCAGGGTGAACAGCCGTATTATCGCGTCCGTGTTCGCACCGACGGGCGACGGTTTAGTGGTCGGCCCAATGAAGATCTTGAAATTCAGCCGGGCATGACTGCCACCGTCGAAATCCGAACAGGTTCCAATACCGTCCTCAAATATCTCACCAAGCCCGTTGTCAAGACGCTGTCCGAAGCGCTCCGAGAGCGCTGAAGCAAGTGTCGCGACAACCCGAAAAGTGTTCCTGATGAAAAGCAGCCGTTCCGCTATGTCGCCTTCGTTTCGTTCGGATGTTGCTTCCGGGGGGCTAGCGTCCCGCCGCCCGAGAAGCGTTCGCCATTCCTCATGCATCGCGCTCATTGATGATCGGTTTACCGCATGGCTGGTTGATCGCGACTGTGAGCCAGGCGCTGAACCCCCTGTGTCGCGCCGATATCTTCTGCGAATTCTTGGCAGGCTGGCTGGGAACTCGGGCCTTGATCTGAGCCTGCGCAGGGTCTACTGGTACACCGATCGCCCCGACGGGCAACTGGTTGATGAGCAGATCGTTCGCACGGCAGACGAGGGTGAGGAAACCTGGATGCTCCTCGAACGCGATCTCCGGCGCCTCACAGAAGGTCAGTCCTGCGAAACAGTGCTCATTGCCTGCGACGACGAGCGGCTGCTCCCCGCCATCGATGAGGCGCAGTTGCGTGGAATCAGCGTCGTCATGCTGGCTGACGAAGGGGTCCTCGATTACTCGCTATTGCGCGAAGAAGATCCCGAGTGGGCCATGCTGCTTGCCCAGGCTGACCGACGGTTGGCTGTTCGAGCTGATGAGCTCGCAGAACTTCGTCCTCACCCGAACGGTATTGATACAGCCCCCCACCGCCAGCCTGATAGCCCTGATGAGCAGGCCACCATTGAGGAAGTGGTGCGAGGCTGGTGGAGTTCGCAGAGCGAAGAAAGCCGTGATGAACTACGAGCGGCGCTCGCACAGAGTTCAGGAATCCCGCAGGAGGTCGATCGCGAGTTGCTGCTTCAGAGCCGTGAACGATTTGTCAGGCCGCTCAGCTTCATCGAGAAGAAGCAGATGCGGTCCTGCCTGCGCGGTATCGCGGGGGATAGCCCCATTGGGGGGACTCAGGAATCCTCTGCGGCGGGATACGCGTAAGGGGCGTTATCGTCCCGCGGTAACCGTTCCACGGAGGCCGGCGCCTGATGCACTCAAAGCGGCCTGGCCTGCGCCCCGCTCGACCGACACCGACAACGCGCCCAGCTTTCGGACCGTGGCGTTCTGCGAACGAGCGAGAACCACGTTCGAGATGACAGCCTCGACCACGAGCGCGCTGTCACTGAGGTAAGTCTGCAGCACCGAGTCGGCGTTCAGTCCGAGCGCGGTGAGCAATGCCGCCATGTCGATTCGCAGAAGGCCCTTGTCGGTGGAGACGAGCGTCGCGAGCCGGTTATTGGTGTTTGTGAGCGTAAGCGGCGTGTCGTCTGCGGTTGATCCAATCCGGACTGCGCCGTACAGCACGGACTCGCCAGGCGTTCGTACTACCAATCCGTTGTCAGACCAGCTGAGCTTTACGCCATCCACGATTGCCGCCAGCCGGATGCTCATGATTCCGGTGGGATCGACTCGCTCAACCCGGAAACCAAGTTGTGCGGTGATCTCGGCCGCTGGGGTGAGCAGGGTGGAGTTCCCCGGCTGGGTAAACGATAGCGCCACTGCGCTGAGCGCCCCGGGCAAGGTCGGCGCGGTACCAAGCTCAAAATCGTTGACCGTGACGGTCCTCCCCACGGCAAGATCGCCCGTGGTGTAGAAGCGCAGTTGTTCGCCAGCCACCTGCAGATAGTCTTTCAAGGTGGTGACAAGCTCAATCGACTGGGTCTGACCGTTGGTCTTGGCAATGGTGAGGATCGTGGGTGGGTTTGCGATGGCCGCGCGTACCGTTCCCGCGAGCGCGGGGAGGTCAAGTCCGGGCTCGTTCGCAAGCGCGGCGAGAATGAGTGGTCGCTGTACATCAGACTGACTTGAATTGCTGAGCGAAGCCGCTCGCTGGGCGATCACTGAAAGGTCGGCGCTGTCGGCCACACCTATTACCTGCGAAGCGGCCCGCCCGGCGTACTGCGCAGCAATTGTTGCAACATTGCCAGCCTGCTGCACCGCGGCGACCGGTGCACTGAAGGCTGGCGCATCTGCGCGCAGTCGAGCGAGTGCACCAAGGGCGATGCCTGCGAGGGGGCCATCGGGCGCTGGTTGGCCAGCGGTCAGGCTGTTTCTCGTGACTGCACCCGAGACGATGAGTGCGGCGAGGCTGTCCGTTACCCGCTGGTAAACCTGGCGACGCAGATCGAGCGAAACCGGCTGGCCGATGCCGGCCACTGCCTCAAGAATGGCCGAACTGGTTTCACGGATCACGGCTGCGGTCATTGCACCCGCACTAAAAACGCCTGGATTTCGATTGGTGATCGGGTTGAACAGCAGAGGGTCGAGTGCATCAGAGACACCCAGGGCAAGGAGCACCGTGCTTCGAGCGGCCGCAGCGGACTGTCCGGTCTGAGTCTGGGTTGCGTGGATGAGCGTGGTGAGTGGAGAAACGATTAACGCTGTATTACCGAGGGTGGACGTGTTGAGGTGGGCGATCGTGGCGGTAAAGCGGGTGCCGAGCGGCAGCGGGCTGCGTTCCGACGCGTTGAGCGAGTTTGTTCCGACGTCGACGCCGTCATAAACCTCCAGCGTTTGGCAACTTGCGGCGCTGCTGCGTGTTCGCAGAATCCATGCGCCGCTCGATGTCGTTCTCGAACTGGCTACCGTCTTGCCTGAAGCGTCCAGGCAGCGAACCTCCGCGTCGGCGAGGTACCCATCGATGGCAAAACCGCCGAGGGTTCGGGTCTGGGAAGTGCTCGTCGTGCTGGTTCCCGCGCCGCATCCCGCAAGCGCCGATGCAGCGGCGACCGCGAAAGCCAAGCGGTTCAAACGAAATCGGCCTTTAAACAGGCTGGCCAGCGGGGCGCCTTGCATTGAGATCAGAGGTCCCGGGGGCGCCTTGCCCCAGCGTTATCGGCAGCAGTCAAAGCGGCGGCCAATGCGTCGCCGATGCTGGGTGCCGCGGGCTCTGCGGGAGCGGGTGCCTGCTGCGCCGCGGCGGCAGGCGACGCCGTCAGCGCGGGAACCGCCGTACCTGCCGCAGCCGCTTCGGGCTGGGGGACGCCGGGCAGAGCGAGGTTTGCTCGTGCGGTTGAGGCGGCCGCCGCGGCTTGCTCGGCTTCAGTGAGGGGTACGAGATGTTCCGACAACGGGCGCGGCAGTTTGATTCCTGCGAGACCAAACAAAATAGAGGCCGCATCGTCGAGGGATTTTCTCACCGCAGGGAGATCCTCTTCCTTGCCTTTGCCGCGTTCGAATCCCGCCTGGTGAATGGCGATAGCATGCTCGATTGGAATCCAGGACTCGACTGGACCGCGAAGCGTCTGCACAAAGCGCGATGACGCTGGAATTGCCTGAATCCCTGCTTGGGAATTCTGGAATCCCTCCAGGAAAAGCTCTTCAACGTGCTTGCGCAGCACCAGCTGGTAGCGGTTACGGACCAAGTCAACCGAATTCTTGTCCCATCCGTCAATCGGTACGCCCGAAACGGCATCCCAAAGACGCTCTCCGCTCAACCCGCCGAATGGGCCCGCGTTGGGGTCCTCTGATCCGCTGATGTCGCTCTGGAGCAGGCGTGTGTAACGCTGTAGGGTATTGACCCGGTCGATAAGGTAGACAACGAGGATGGCAATGGAGGCAATGGCCACCAGAATGATGACCTGAAGGAAAGTGGTCATCGGCTCATCCTCGGTCAACGGCCGCTGCTGCCGTCATCCTGTCCGTCCTCGCCCGAACCTGATTCTCCCGAGGCTTGTTTCAACTCTTCTCGCAGAAACTCGAGCGCAACGAACGGTTCCTTCAACTGGAGCTCCAGGCTGATCTGGTCTGCAACCTGTTGCACCAACTCGACCGCCTGCTCAGCGGTGATATCGATTGTCTGGTAGCGCATACCAAGCTTGAAGATTCGCTCGGCGTAGGGAAGGGGTAGGTAGGTGAGCAACTCCCCATTGACCGATTTAATGACCTGATACTCGCTCGCCTTGGGCGGCTCTGGCTTTTCTTCACCCTTGACGATGGCAATCGCGCGCATTTCGTCGTAAACGACGGCTTTTTCGGCGCCTGTGATGAATGTTTTGTCGACGTGTGCCTTGGCCCGTGCGCCGGCCCGGATCGTGAGCGCATGCCCGGCCCGAGACGCCGGGTCAGCATCCCGAGCCTCTTCGTACTCGGCCTGCGCCTTCTTGCGCGCCTCGTCTTTTTTTGAACGACCGAAAAGTGAGATCACGATGTTTTAAGCGGTGATGGACTACATTTGGCCGATATTGGGCAGGCGTTAGGCTTCAAAACCAAGCTTGGTCCGCAGCTTTTTAACGTTTGAGGAAAGAATTTGACTGACGCGCGACTCACTGACCCCGATCACCGCGCCAATCTCCTTCAGATTCATCCCCTCCGAATAGTATAGCGACAGCACCAATTTCTCGCGTTCGGAAAGCGCGTCGATCGCCTGCTGTAAAGCATCCATGGTCTGAGACTCGGACACCCGCGTCTCTGGCTCCCAGGATCTTTCTGCGGCAACACTGAGCGCCTCGTCTGGGACAACCTCCATGGAGACCGTTTCGTACCACTGAGCGTGGCTGCCCTCGCGCTGAAATTCCTTCAGATCTTTTCCGGTGAATTCAGCGAGCTCCGATTCTCTGGGCGCACGTCCCAGTTGATTGGCCAGGGCCTGAGCCGCCTCACCGTGTTGCTTGAGATTGGCGATGGCCGAACGCGGCATGGACGACATTCGACGAACCTCGTCGATGATCGCGCCCCGGATACGGTTGTAGGCGAAATCTTCAAAGTCGACGCCCTTGGTGGCATCGTAGGTCCGGGAGGCCTCCAGGAGGCCAATCACGCCAATTTGGACCAGTTCGGCGAGCTCCATCATTGGCGGCAAGCGAACCTTGAGGTGCACGGCCACTCGTTTGACCATGGCAAGGTGCTGCATCAACGACTCGTTGGCGTTGTTGCCGACCTGCTCGTAAAGGCGAGTTCGGTGCATCAGTGAGACTCCGTCGTCATCGTGGACCGCATAAGCGCTCCATGAAGAACTGTACCGCACCGGAAGCATATTCAACCGGATCGAGTGCCCGGGTAGCCTCGGCGAGCAGGCGAAAATCCCGGGCCGCGGCGGAAGAGGGGGCGTGTTCCAGTACTGACCGATGGTGCCTCTGGGAGGTCAGGACCAGTTCGTCCGCTTCTATCGAGTGCAGGTACCGCAGCGTGTGGCCAAGAAAACGACTGCAGACATCGTTGATCCGGGAGAACAGTTGGCGCCCGGCGGCCTGGCTCTCAACCATGTTGGGAATCAGGTAGATCTGGTCGAGTTTGTAGTCGCGCATCAACACCTTGATGGCACCGTAGGCATCGGCGATCGACGACGGCTCATCTTTAACCACAATAAAGCGGCGCTGGGTAGCCGCCATCATCAGCATGACTGATTCGGCGATCCCAGCTGCCGCGTCAACGATCAGGTAGTCAACGTCGCGGTCGAGTTCGCTGAAAGCGTTGACGATCTGACCCACGTCGGCACGGCCCAACGAGGCCATTTTCTGTACCCCGGATGCGCCTGGCACCAGCAGCACGCCCTGCGGCGTGGTGACGACGATCTCGTTAAGTGTTTTCTTGCCGTCAAGCACGTGGCTGAAGTTGAACGGGGGACGCACGCCGAGCGCCAGTTGAGCGTTGGCGAGACCCAGGTCGGCGTCGAACAAGGCAACTTTATGTCCGAGCGCGGACAGCGCGACAGCCAGATTGACCGAGACCGTGGTCTTTCCAACGCCGCCCTTACCGCTCGCGACGCCTATCACCTCCGGAGGGCGATCAAGCAGCATGGCGGACTTCCCGGGTGGTGGCGCGTTTTGCCGTGGCAGCGCGCGACGCCCGTGCGCGCGGTGCTGGTTTGGCGGGAAGCTCCAGCTGATCGAAGGCGTGGCCAATCAGATCGGCGGGCGACAAGGGGTTGGCTGGTGCCTCGGCAGATGGGTCTGCACTTCCCACCGAAAGCGGAATAGGGTGGTTGCACAACGCCTGGATGAGGGGCCAGGCGCAGGCAGACTCATCGAGCTTGCTGACCATCACGCTATGCCATGGCACCGGCGCAGCAGGAATGAACCGGGAAATCCCGGAGATCGACGCATCTGCCGGCATGACCAGATTGAACAAGGCCTTCGGTGCACATCTCCGGATGGCATCGAGCTTTTCGGCAAAACCGGTTCCTGCGGTATCGACCAGAACGAGCCTGCGCGAATCGAGCTCGCTCAGCATGGGGCCGAGCAGTTCGGGTCCATTGACCCGGAAGCAGTCCACCCCGAGCCTAGAAGCCAACATCTGAAGCTGGGTCCAGGCGCCAATCCGGTTGTCGGAGAAACTGATGATCGCGATCGAGTTCGCGCCGTGAACAGAGACATGACGTGCTGCGATCCGGCAGAGCATCTGGGTTTTTCCCGCGCCAGACGGGCCGGCAATCACATGCACGCCCTCAAATTTGTCGGGATGGCTCGTGGTGGTGAGTGTCGTTCCCAATTGCCGTTTCATCTGATCAACGGCTTCATGGAGGTCTTCGCAGTCCCGGACCTGATCGAGCAAAAGCGTTCGCAGCCCGATTGGCGCACCCGCGGCCGTCAGTGCGCCTGCCAGCGGCTGGAGGGCGCCACTCAATGTGCCGCCCGGCGGGAAACTTTCGACCTGCCTCGATAAGGCGATTTCCTGACGCATCGACGCCAACTCCTCGCGCACCATGTCCACCAATTCGCGCGCCCGAACCGAATCCATCGCTGACTCAGCGGGATCGGCTGGCGGCGTCGAAGCGATGGCGAGTGCTGCCGTTCTGTCCCGTGCGTAGTCCTGGCGGGGCACGACCACCTCTGGTTCAGGGACGGTGGTGTCCTCCTCATCCATACGGGTTGTTGAGGTGGCATTTGTCGCCTGAGCGCGTGGTGGCGCGGCGAGGTGGCGCAAGAACGGCGGCACGTCCTGGTCCTCTGCGGTTGCAGGCGGAGGCTCCGGCGAGCGTTTCTGGGCAAGGGGAGGAACTTCCGACGGCTCGGGAGTCGCCATCGCTCGGGTTGGCTGCGGGCGCTCGCCGGCAGTCGAGGATTTAAACGACTCAAGCAGCGAGCGACCGAACTCCCGGTCCGCGCGCGGTGCAAACACGCGTGCGGTCTGAATCGGCTCTTGGGGCTTTGGCGCCTCGGCGGGGCTATCCGTATCGACTGCCACCACGATCTCGGTCATGCCGTTGACCCGCTGGTTGGACACGATCAGGGCGTCGGGACCAAAGTTGGCGAGCACCTGCTCAGTGGCGCGTCTGGCATCTTTAGCAACTACCCGTTCAAGTCTCATCTAAGCCTCCTGGCTTACTTCTTGGGCTGAACCTCGACCGTCGCGATCACGCGAACAGCCTGGTCTTCTGGAATTTCGCTGTAGGACAAAACCGTCAGGTCTGCGATCCTATGACGCACAGCCCGTGCCAGCCATGAGCGTAGGGGAGGCGACACCACCAGCACGGCCGCATGACCCTGTTGTTCGACGGCACGCGCGTTGTCGCGCATCGCGGCAAACAACCGTTCGGCGAGGTCGGGGTCGAGCATCACGTTACCGCCACCACTCTGCTGCACAACGTTTTGAAGCAGTTGCTCGAGCGAAGGGTCTAGCGTCATGACCTGCAACAGTTCCTCGGTTTCGAGGAGGTCCTGGAGGATCATCCGGCCCAGGCGAGGGCGGACCAGCCCGGTAAGCTGATCGGGATCCTGGGTGCGCGCGGCGGCCTCTGTCAGAGTTTCGACAATCGTCCGCATATCCCGGATGGGTACCGATTCGCCCAACAGGTTTTGAAGAATCCGGGTGATGACGCCGAGCGACAGTTTCCCGGGCACCAGGTCCTCGACCAGTTTTGGGTACTTCGCTGCGAGCTTGTCCAGGAGTTGCTGCGTTTCGTCGTGGCTCAGCAACTCGGCCGCGTTCTGTCGCAGGATGGCATTCAGGTGGGTCGCGACCGCCGTGCTGGGATCCACCACGGTGTAGCCTAGGGTTCGAGCGTAGTCGCGTTGGGTCGGATCAATCCAGACCGCCTCCATGCCGAAGGCGGGCTCTCGCGTGGCGGTGCCTTCCAGCTTTCCATGCACCTGGCCGGGATTGATCGCGAGATCTTTCCCGACCTTAATCTCGCCTTTCCCCCGCACGACTCCATTCAGAACAATGTGATAGACGTCCGGATTCAGGCCTAACGAGTCGCGGATCCGAACCGGCTGAATCAGGAATCCCAGTTCGGCCGAAAGCTTCTTCCGAACGCCTTTGACCCGAGCCATCAACTGGCCGCCGCTATCGGCATTGACGAGGGGGATCAGGCCATAACCAATCTCGATTCCAATCAGGTCGACCTGTTCCACGTCATCCCAGCCCAGATCGGCGGGCGGTGCGCCTGAAGCACCTGGCGCGCCAGCGGCGCCGGCTGGGCCCACACCTTCACCGGCAGGGCCGCCTGTTGCGCCCTCGGGCTTAAGCGGCCCTCGCTTCATCAAGTAATAACCAATGCCCGTCGTGGCCGCGGCCAGGGTCAAAAACATGAAATGCGGCATTCCTGGCACCACGCCGATCAGGCCGAGGATGACCCCCGAAATCATCAGCGCACCGGGGTTGGCGAGCTGAGTCTTGGTCTGGTCGGCCATCGTCTCGGCGGTGGTCACCCGGGTCACGACAATAGCGGTGGCGAGCGACAGAAATAGCGCCGGGATCTGGGCAACCAGCCCGTCACCGATGGTGAGCAGGGTGTAGATCCGGGCAGCCTCGCTAAAAGGGAGGTCGTGTTGCGCAACACCGATCGCGAGACCCCCCACAATATTGATGATCAGAATCAGTAGACCCGCGATTGCGTCCCCGCGGACAAACTTCGAAGCACCGTCCATCGAACCGAAGAAATCCGCCTCCTGGGATACCTCTTCGCGTCGCCTCTTGGCGGTTGCCTGATCAATCAGGCCGGCGCTCAGATCGGCATCGATCGCCATCTGCTTGCCAGGCATTGCGTCAAGCGTAAACCGTGCAATCACTTCGGATACTCGGCCAGCGCCTTTTGTGACCACCACAAAGTTGACGATCATCAGGATCACGAAAATGATGAAGCCGACAACGTAATTGCCCCCGATCACGAATTCGCCAAACGCTTGAATCACTTTACCGGCTGCGTCGTGGCCGTTGTGTCCCTCGACCAGTACCACCCGCGTCGAGGCCACGTTCAGGGCGAGTCGCAGCATGGTTGCCAGGAGCAAAATACCGGGGAATGACGAGAACTCGAGCGGCTTAGAGGTGCCGATCGCCACCATGATGACGATCAGCGAAACGATGATGTTGAACGTGAAGAACAGATCGAGCAGCAGTGGTGGTAGCGGCACCACCAGCATGGCGACGATCAACAGCACGAGCGCCGGAAGCCCCAGACCGGTGGGTCCCACGCGCGAGAGTACTTGTCGGAAATCCGACAGCGAAAGCGTTGCCATAGTGTTCTGCAGGGTTCTCGGTGATTCAAACGGACACCGGCTGATGCTGGTCAAACCGGACGGGTCTCGTTTCAGCAAACGCCGTGCCATCGGATTCCCGACACGTGGCGACTGACCTCGCCCGCCTTGTCACGGTTCTTGCTTTTTGCCGGGGGCTCCCGTCCCTTGCGAAGGCCTGAACTCATGATCAATCTGACTGCCGCGTCCCCCAAACATGCCGATTCGAGCGTCGTCGACGCTACCGCCGCCTCCAGTGGTTCTCCTCTGGCAGGAGCCGGCGGAGACCCGTCTGGCGCATCGGGGGTTGGAGGGGGGCAGGCTGGTGGAAAGCGGCTGTTCGGCGCGATGTTGGCGTCCGCGTTTGGCTCGTCTCCGCGGTCCTCCGTTGCCGGGGCCCGCGGCAACGGTTTGCCGGTTCCGCCACTTCAGGAACGGGAAGTGGGCGCCGGAATTCGACTGATCACCGCCGAAGGCGCGGAACGGCTAGGTGAGGATGCGTTGTTTGCCTTCGCGATCTCACAGGGGCTTGACGCGTCCTTGGTTGCGTCGGTGCTCTGGCCCGGAATGGTCGATCAGTTAGCCTCGGATGGGTCTGGCATTGCCGGGTCGCCAGAGGCGATTGCCGATGCCTCGGGACTGGTTGGTGCGGCAGGGCAGGTTCCGCCGGCAGAATTTATCGCTTCGCTGCTTGCAGGGATAGGGGCTGGGCGGGGCGGTACCTTGGGATTGGCGGGAGGGTCTCCCGCGGGGGGCAGCCCTGTTGGTGCAGAGGGCCCAACTGATCCCGCCATGGCAGGCTTGGCGGACGCGTCATCAATAGGCGCTGGGTTGGGTGCGCTTCAGGGCCGCTTAGGGGCTCAGGCATCAGCGGGAACGTTAGGACTGTCGGGCTTCGTGGCTGCGAGCGGCGCGGGATTTGCGGGCGTAGCGGGAGAGATGGCGGGGCCCGGGGGGGTGTCCACGGCTGACGGAGTACTGGGCGGCGGGGTGGGGTTCTCTGCGCTAAATGGCGGTACGGTCACTACCGAGGGCGCGCTTGTCGGTGGCCAGCCGGGAACGGCCTCAGGACTGGGTGACGGGCAACTGCTTGCCAGCGCGTCATTGGCGGGCTCAACAGCGGCGGCTGGGGCGCAACTCAGCCCCTCAGCCGCGCTCGACAGGCAAGCGGCGACCTTGCCGACCGTAGACGCCTTGCGGGTCGCGGGGGGCTCGGGCGCGGGGCCAGCGGCAGATTCGGGAATTCAGTCCTCCCTGACGGCCGCCGCCATTCGCCTGTCCGAGGCAAAGGGGCAGATTAGGCTTGCGACCGACGGGGGAAGTGGCATGCTTTCGGCGGCTAGTGCTTCGTCTGCGAATTTGCCTGCACAGTGGGTGTTAACGGGCGCAGGCTCCAGTATGCTCGCCGACACCGATGCAGAAGCAGGCCTCGACGAACTCGTCGATGCCGGTGTGCTCTCTGAGGTCGATGGCGCGGGCGCCCATTCACCTGACGCTGGCCATAAGCAGCACACCAACCGGGCCAGTTCAACCGCCGCTGACCCCATCGACCTGTCTGCCGAAGGAGGGAGCGGGGCATCAGCTGCCGATCCCGACTCGGAAAATGGTCTCGCCAAACGGCTGGCCGAAGGTCTGGCTCAGCGGCTGTTGGCAGCAGCTTCCAGCAATAACTGGAAGCTACAGATCGACCTGAAACCCGCCCATCTCGGGCATATCTCGATCGAGATGAGCATGCAGCAGGGACAGCTCGAAGCGGTGTTCGATGCCGGCCAGGCCTCGGCGCGCCAGCTGATTTCGGAGGGCCTGGACCGTTTGCGGCAGGATCTGCAGCGTGCTGGCATGAACGTTGCACACTTAGGCTTGAATTTTGGAACTGGCGCGGGGACTGGCGGAAAGCCGACACCTCGCGGCCGTGAAGGGCAGTCGGATCAAGGGGCTGTTGGTTCGGTTCAAGGTGTTTCTACGGCGGCGCCGGGTTCGCGATCGAGGGTTGATTCTGATGGCCTCGATGTCATGGTTTAAGTGAGCAGGAGATTCAGATGGCTGACGAGCAGGAAGAAGAAGGCGGCAAGAAAGGCTCACTGATCAAGATCATCATCATTGTGGTGGTCGGTCTGGTACTGGTCGGTGCAGCGATTGCCGCGACGCTTTTTTTCACCGGGTTCTTCGACAAGAAGGCCGCTGAAGCTGTGGCGGAGGCGATCGAAGAAGATGCCGCGCCGGCGGCCGATGGTAAAGCGGCTCCAGCCAAGGCTGGGGAGTCGCCTGCCCGAGTGGCCGATGCCAAGGGTGACGGTAAGGGCGACTCAAAGGGTGACGCCAAAGGTGACGCGAAGGGCGGCGGCAAGCCTGCGCCGCGTCAGCGTGCAACCCCCGAACGCGTGCGGTTCGAGCAAACGTATTTGGAGCTTGAGCGTCCGTTGCTCGCCAACGTGACTGGGTCGCGCAAGGTCATGCAGATCCGGCTCGCGATCATGACCTACTACGACGAACGCGTCTTCAACAACGTGAAGAAGCATGAATTTGCGCTGCGCTCTGCGATTCTGGATGTCATGCGCCAGTCAACCGAGGCCGATATCAACAAGCCGACGTTTAGGACCGAGCTTGCAGAGAAGATTCGCCTCACCGTCAACGCGCTCCTCGAGAAGTATGAGGATTTTGGCGGCGTAGAAGAGGTTCATTTCACCGAGTTTGTCGTTCAATAAGCCGCCCCTGGCTGCTGCATTTTCGGATTCGACATGGCAGACACTGGAAATCTGCTCACCGCCGAGGAAATCGAGGCGCTGAGCGCGGGCGTGGCCGATGGCTCGGTTGAGGTCGATACCGGCTTCAATATGAGCGCCCGGGTG
>CAIPNM010000224.1 GCA_903866395.1 uncultured bacterium | reverse complement strand
GATCGTCGATTTCAGGGCCATCAGGCGTCCTCGCAATGGCGGGATTGTCACATGGCACGAAGTTCGTGGCGCAGGCTTGGGCGCTCAGCCGAGGCAATCTGCCGTTTGACGAAATTTGACCTGGATCAGCGCGAGTATGATTCCTGGCCATGTCGACAAACGACCTCACGCCGCCTGAGCGTCCGCCCATCGATCATGCGGCGAACAGGCTAGGCATCTTGTTCATGGTCGTTTCGCTTGCCTGTTTTGTGATCAACGATGCGTTGATGAAGGCGCTGGGCGACTCGATGCCCCTTTGGCAAGCGATCTTCGTGCGCGCGGCGTTTGGCTCGATCTGGATCGTCATTGCATTGCAGGTGGCCGGCGTTCGCGTGCGGCCACGCGAGCATGTTCGCCCCCCAGTCCTCGCCCGCGGGCTGATTGATTGCCTGGCCACCTTTACCTATCTGCTCTCCCTCATGCACATGCCTCTGGGGGATGCGATCGCCATCAATATGGCCTCGCCTCTGATGGTGACCGCACTTGCGGTATTGGTGCTGCGAGAGCGTGTGGACGGGCTTCGCTGGATGGCGATTCTGGTGGGCTTTGGTGGCGTGCTTTTACTCGTGCAGCCATCGGCGGACGGGCTGAATCTGTATGGCTTGCTCTGTCTCTTCGCCACGCTCATGCACTCGATACGCGATCTGGTCACCCGCCGCATTGCCCACGGTGTGCCGTCGCTCGTGGTCACCCTGGTCACGTCGCTCACCATCATGGTGGTCTCGGGCCTCTTCTGCCTGGGCGCCGAATGGCACCCACTTGATCTGCGCTCAACGGCGCTGCTGGCGTCAGCAGCACTCTTTCTGACCGGAGGCTATTTTTTCGTGATCCGTAGCACCCGGATCGGCGAGTTGTCGGTCGTGGCCCCGTTTCGGTACAGTGGACTTCCTATCGCATTGGTGCTGGGCTGGGTGGTGTGGGGTGATCTGCCCAATCTCACTGGCTGGACGGGCATCGCGCTTCTGATTGGTGCCGGGCTGTATCTGCTGTATCGCGAGCGGGAGGCTCGCCGCTGACCTATGAACACACCCGAGTCATATCTTCTTCCCGCCTATCGCACGATCGGCGAGTCCCTGATTCGCGAACTGGCCAAGCTGATGAGCGTGCCAGGCATGGTGTCGCTTGCCGGTGGCTATCCGGGGCCAGAGCTATTTGATCAAGACGGACTCCGCGCGGCGGCCGACGAGGCGCTTGTCTCCTCCCCGGTGGCGTGTCTTCAGTACGGACCGACCGACGGTCTGCCCGCACTTCGCGAGGGGATCGCCGGCTGGATGGGCGAAGCAGGCACGCAGTGCGGCGTTGACGATGTTTTGGTCACGTCGGGTTCGCAACAGGGCTTTGATCTGCTGGTGCGTACGCTGCTTCGTCCGGGCGACGTGGCGCTGGTCGAACGCCCTACCTACACCGGGCCGCTTCGACTGCTGAAGATCGCCGAGGTGACGACGCGCACGGTAGGGGTTGATCACAACGGACTTGATGTGGATGAGCTCGAGGGCATCCTTCGCGAGGCCGCGAATGGTCAGCTGCCGCGGCCCAAGCTGCTCTATGTCGTGCCTACGTTTGCGAACCCGAGCGGCGCCACCATGCCCCTTGCGCGGCGGCTTCGTCTGCTCGAACTGGCCGTGCAGTTCGGCGTAGTGGTGGTTGAAGACGATCCCTACGGGCGATTACGCTTTCACGGCAACCCACAGCCTCATCTGTTGAGTCTGGTTGATCAGGTCCGTGGAGCCCGCGATTGGGTGGTGCATCTGGGCAGCTTTTCCAAGGTGATTGCGCCTGGGCTTCGAACCGGATGGCTGATTGCGGCGCCGGCGATTCGTCGCGCCTGCCTGATCGCCAAGCAGCTTGATGATCTGTCCAATCCCGGCTTCACCCAGATGACCGTGGCCCGTTACCTAGAGGCGGGACGGCTGCGGGCGCACCTGCCCGTGATCCTTGGCGCGTATCGCGAGCGGGCGCAGGCCATGCGTGAAGCGATTGCTACGCATCTGTCGTCGCGTATCGAGGTGAATGTGCCGGAGGGCGGCATGTTCATGTGGGGACGGATCCGTAGCGGGGCGAGTGCCCGCGACCTGCTCAAGCACGCCATCGACGAGAAGGTCACGTTCGTGGCGGGCGACATTTATTACGCCGACCAGACCGATCGCGCGACCCTGCGTTTGTCGTTTTCCACGCCCACGCCCGACCAGATCCGAACCGGTGTTGCACGCATCGGTCAGGCGCTGGACCGTCTTGGTACTGCGTACTCCGAATGAAAATCTTCCAAGGCTGGAAGATGGTGGGCGCAGGCGCGGCGCTCCAGGTGCTGCAGGGCGGATTGATGCAGCAGTCGTACGGCGCCTATGTGGCCGTGCTGTCCGACGAACGCGACTGGAGTAAAACCGAGCTCTCGGGCGGGGCGGCGCTCATGTCGCTTGAAACCGCCATCATCGGGCCGCTCGTTGGGTGGCTGGTTGACCGCTTCGGTGAAGGGCCGGTGATTCGGGCGGGCGTGGTGCTCTTTGGTCTGGGCCTGATCGCGCTCGGCATGGTGGACAGCCTCGCAGCCTTCTATTCGGCGATCGCAGTATGCGCCGTGGGCATGACGCTCTGTGGATATTTTCCGGTCAACGTAGCGATCATTCACTGGTTTGAACGTTACCGGGCGCGGGCGCTTTCGGCGGTGGGACTGGGGGTCGGGTTTGGCGGCGTGCTGGTGCCGCTGGTGGCGGGCGTGATGCAGGCGTTTGGCTGGCGGGTGACGGCGATCGCCTCCGGGGTGCTGGTGCTGCTGGTGGGGCTACCAATCAGTCGTGTGTTTCGCGGGCGTCCGCAGGAACTGGCGGAGCATGTCGATGGTCTCCCCCCCCCGAGCGAGACGTTGGCTGCGCCCGGTGCGCCAGCCGGTGCGTCAGCTTCGAGCGCGCCAACCGCGGGGACGGTGGCCCTGTCGGCGGGATCAGCTGCCGGTGCCGACGAGCACGCGCTCAGCGCAGCCGAGCAGGCAAAGCGTGGCTTTACGCTCCATGAGGCGATGCGCACGCGCGCCTTCTGGCTGCTTGCAATCGGCCATGGTGCGGCGCTGCTGATCGTGGGGGCTGTGAACGTTCATGCGATCACGCACATGAAAGAGGGGCTCGGTTATTCGGTCAACCTCGCCTCACTGGTGATCATGCTGATGACCATTGCGCAGATTGGTGGCGTGCTGTTCGGAATCTGGATCGGCGATCGCTTTGTGAAGCGGCGCGTGGCGGCGCTCGCGATGGTGGGGCATTTTCTGGGACTGATCATGCTGACCTACGCCAACGGCTTTGCGATGCTGGTGGCTTTCGCCGTGCTGCACGGTGTCGCGTGGGGCGTGCGCGGGCCCTTCATGCAGGCGATGCGAGCAGACTACTTCGGACGCCGTTCGATTGGCATGATCCTGGGCGTTTCAGCGGTGGTCGTAGCGATTGGTCAGGTCGCAGGGCCGCTGGTGGCGGGCGTGTTCGTCGACCTGATGGGTGACTACCGGCTGGGCTTTACTGTGCTTGCCCTGGTTTCACTCGGCGGGGCCTGGGCCTTTATCGCCGCCGTGCAGCCGGTTCATCCAGCGTTGCGGGCACACTCAACGCCCGCCTGAAGCGCAGGCTTTTCACCGCGCGAGCCTCGCGCATCGAAACCCGATGTACACCACAGCGGTGTCGCCGGGTTTGCTCTGACGGTGGTCTTCCCGCATGGGGCCGCTGCCATACCACCAAGAGCCGCCACGGGTGAGGCGCTCGGCATTGCCAGCGAGCCCAGGGGGGTCGTCTACCCACTCCCAAAGATTGGCGCCCATGTCGTGCAGGCCGTTCACGCCAGCTGGCGTCTGGTTGACGGCTGCGTGGCCAAGTCCGCGCGACAAAGCCGCCCCGTGCTGCACCGAGCGGCGGGCCGACTCCGATCCGCAGTCATCCAGGCACTGCGCGCCAGCCGGGGTGTTGCCCGTGGGATAGGGGTAGGTGCGTCCGCGCACGAATGGCGCGGGTGGGGTTGCGCGTTGTTCGCGATAAGCCGCCGTAGTCCATTGCGCGTCGTTCGGAAGCTGACCGCCGGCCCAGCGGCAGAAGGCCTGGGCTTCGTCATAGGTGACATGAGCGGTCGGTTCGTCGTCGGCCGGACGATATTGCGGTCCGTAGGGTGTCGCCCACGTCCATCCGGGTTTGCGGGTCCAGCCCGCTTCAAACACCGAACCGCCACCATCACGTTCGGCGCGGGTGGTGAGCCGGGTGGCGGAAACGAATGTGCGGAACTGGCCGATGGTGGTCTCGGTACGAGCGATTGAGAAACCGTCGAGGGCGACCCAGTCGATACCGGTGTTCGCATCATGCTGGACCGAACCGGTGGCGGCGGCAGAGGCCGCTATCAACGGGAAGCTGAGCAGGGCGAGGGCGACTGCCGTAAGGGGGCTGCCGGCG
>CAIPNM010000223.1 GCA_903866395.1 uncultured bacterium | reverse complement strand
GGCCACCAGCTGCGCGAGCCTGCCTGCGATATCAGCGTGATTGACCGCGTCCTCGAGCAGCGCATCGAACTGCTCAACAGTCAGCCCAGGTCCAGGCAGTTGGCTGACAAAGAATGGCTGATTTGCATCGGTCAGGGCGAACCGCCAATCGCCGTTCTCGACCATGCCCTGATGCAACCGGATCATCACCGTGAGAACGTCGCGATGCTCGAACAGAGCCTCCATATCAGCCGATCGAAAACAGACCGAGACGCCCAGCATCTGGCCATCTCCAACCGGTGCAGCGCGTACCAAGTACTGCGCCGTCTCAAGTTCAAGTTCACCCGGGGTGTCGTCTGGAAAATTGCTGGCACGGTCACTTAGCCCGCGTACCAAATCTGAAAACCACCGCTCCGCCATCTGGGTTCCTCAAGTTATCTGCTTCATCGCATAGGAGCGGGTTGGCCCGACGGCGACTTGTGAGATATCAAATTGGCTCTCGTCTGTTTTGAGCGCCTCGACAGGCAGTCGAAAGTTCTCGGTCATCGTTGCCATCAGTTGAAGGTTTTCCTGAATCAGCGACACTGCCAATGAGTGGCTACGATCGAAAACCAGCTGCCCGTCCTCGAATTTCAACTTCTGAACCGTCGGAGCGTCGCTGTTGCCGTCAGGAATGAAGGAATTAGACTGGTAGCCCACACTCATCGCGTGGCGCATCACTTTTTCGTTCAGCGTCAGCTCGAAATTCTGATTAAAGTTACGAATAACATTTCGGAACATGTTCTTAAACTCGGGCGCGTCGCGGCTGACGCCGAATCCCAGTTCAAAGAAAGCAATGTACTTCTCGGATTCGTCTTTGAAGTATTGGTCCGGGTCAGCGGCGCCACCTCCTCCGCGCTCGACCGTTAGCTGTCCGTTGTCCCAGGTTGCATGGTAGCGCTGGATATCGGTAATACATGGCGCGGGAAAAAGCCCGGGCGGCTCGGACCCGGCTGGTGCTCCCGGCTTGCCAGGGATGGCCCCCCCCAAATCCCAGTTCTTTTTAATGTCGGCTGCGAGCGCTGTTGCGCTGTCGGGCGGAATCTTCAACACATCGGGGTGCTTTAGCGCTGCCGCCCCCTGACCAAAGGCGATCTCCACTTCATAGAGCGCCTTCCGCACGCTCGCTTTGTCGAGCTTGTAGACATCCCCCTGCGTCGTGCTCACCCGGACGGCAGTTACAAATTGGTCTGCCGCCCTTGCGCCATACTGTCGCGCGACCGCCTGTTCGAGTACCTTTGCAGTGAGCTCATGACGTTCGCCCCGCGCAAACATGCCCTTGGTGCCCAGTTCGAGCTGCCGGTTGTGGTTGCCGTACTTCACTCGAAGCGTCCCTGTGCCGGCGCCAGCGAAAATGTAGTTGCGCAGTGCCTGATAGTCAGGCGCGTCAGCGTGGTCCGCCGACTGCTGCTTGACCGATTCAACGGTGGCCGCATAGTTACCCTGTCCGCGCAAACCGATCTGTATGCCGATGCCCCAACTCCCCCGCCTAGTGATGTCGGTCGCTACTTTATCG
>CAIPNM010000222.1 GCA_903866395.1 uncultured bacterium | reverse complement strand
TCGGCCTGCATGCGGGCCAACGCGCCCGGACGCTCCCCGATTAGCCTGCTGGCAGGTCCCGAGTCGGGTCTGGATGACGGAGAACTGGCGGCGGCCCGTTCAGCCGGCTTCCAGGCGGTCAGCCTGGGCCCGCGAGTGCTTCGCACCGAAACCGCAGGGCTGGCTGCAATCGCAGCGCTGCAGGCTTTAGCCGGCGATTTTTGAGCCCGGGGAACCGGTGAGGCATCGCAGCGGCCGACTAGTGCAGCGCATGCGATGCGGTTTCGATGCCCGGTCGCGGGTCAGGCAGCCGGGCGCGATGCCCGCGCGTCGGCCACCGAGTAAAACACGCGAAACGCGATGCCCTTATCGAAAAAGAAGTCGGCGGTATCGCGAAACACATCAAGCAGCGCATCGCGCTGGTCACGATCGAAATGCGCGCCCGCCGGCAGACGCTGCAGCACCACGACAAAGCCGGGTTGATCGGCATCGGCTGCCGGCTTGAGATCAGTGATGCAGTCGTAGAGGGCATCGAGATTGCCGCCAAAATGCCCCGGCAGCGTGAAGCCCTCGGCGATTCGGCTCATCACGCCCGCCTTGTCTTCGACGCCATCAAAGTCGGCCCGCAGCACCGTCTGGCTGCTGCGTTTGGCGTTTCGAAGCAATTCATCCAGATCGTACGCTGCCAGCGGCAGCATCGCCTGAGCCGGCATGTTGCTGAGTGCAGTCATCGTTCCTGCCTCCCGGTTGGGGCCTCACGGATACGCCGAAAACTCTTGTAGTGATCATCGGTGTAGAAGTACTCACCCGAAGTGCGCGGGTCACCACCCGCCACGATCCGGCGTGCGCCCCGCGTGCGCTCACCGGGCGTGCGGACGGTGTACTCGGTGTAGTGATCCGGCGGCCGCTGCGGCAACACCCGCTCGCGATTACCGAAACGCGTACCGTCTTTGTCGTATGGAAAAGGCCCGCCCGCCTTGATCAGGCGCAGCGTTTCGCGCGCTTCCGGCGGAAGCTCGGCCAGATCGACCCAGGCAATCGCTGGGGCCGCTTCGGGTGAGGCACGCTGTGCCTGCGCAGGCGCCATACCGCCGCCCAGCCAACCGGTCAGCAACAGCAGACTGGTGCAAACAAAAACTGACAGCCATCGTGTAATCATTTCCGTACTAGGCCACAGCGCAAGCAGTTTGGCAAGCGCCGGCCTAGCCGGTCAGGCCGGCGGGAAAACGATATCGCAGCTATTGGGCTGAACCCAGCGCGCGCACTCGCGGGTGCGGTCCAGGCAGCCGCCGTGCTCGTACACACCGCGCGGGTCGCGCCAGCGTTGCATCAGAGCAAGCACACGCGCGTGCTCCACAGGATCGGCTTCGGTCAGCGCTACCCGACGCGCCACTTCGTCTTCATCCACCCGGAGGCCGCCATCTTCACCGCGGTAGGTGGCGTTGCGCCAGTGGTAGATCTCGACACATTTCCTTTCGAGGGTGAAGGGCGCATTGCGCTTCCAGAAATTGGAGAACAATCCGTCGCCGATATAGATGACCCAGGAACCCTCGAAGCCCTCGGCATCGGCTGAATGGGCATCGGGATTGCGAAACCAGATGCGATCGCCGGGGACAAACCAGCAAGCGGGCAAGGGCTCTTCAAAGGTACCGAGCTCTCGCAGCAGCACCTCATGAAATTCGCGCGATTCGATCGGCCGGCGACTTGAGCGCTCACGCAGGCGCTGCTTGAGTTCAGGATGAGCGCGCGCGGCCTCTCGCGCAATCGCAAGCAGCATCACATATTCGGAGGCGCGGTAGCAGCCAAAGCCATAGGGATCCTCGCCCGGACCGGGCTGCGTGGCAGCGGCAAGCGCACCAACGAGGCTACAGCCCGGACGCAGGTTGAAGCTACCGGTTTCCAGACGTTCCCAATACGCCTCGGGACGGTACTGATCGATATCGAACCGGAGTGAAGTGGCGGCTCCGGCCTGGGCCGTGTCAACACGAATCCGCACCGCCGATTCAAACTCGTCGAAATCTGGGAAATCGAGCGTGAGCGGCGACAGCAGCAGGCCGGTAAGCACTTCGCGCTCGGTATGGCGTTCGTCGCGGCCGCACTGTTCGGCGAGCACCTCGCCCAGCGCGGTGGTGTCGAGGTGCGGCGCCCATGTGACGCCAGACTCGGACACCAGGCCCGCGCACAGCGACGAGTCGTTTGCCTCGATCCGGACATGGGAAAGCAGACCCAGCTCGTCGAGCCACGCGCGCAGACGCCGCATGTCCCGCCCCGGATCTGTGGCAACACCCGCGCCCCCGATCCGGACTCCCTTGTGCTCCCCCTGCCCGGATTCTTTGTAGATCCGGTTCATGCGTGCAAGTATCGGTCAGCCTATGCCGGAAAGGCAAGGGGCCGGATGGGCCCCGCGAAACAGGTTCTGCGCCTAGCGATCGCTGTTGGCGTCCACCACGGTCCAGGCAGTCATGTTCACGATCCGCCGCACCGTCGCCGAAGGCGTGAGGATGTGAACCGGGCGCGCCGCCCCCAGGAGTACCGGGCCGATCGCAACATTGTTGCCGGCCGCCGTCTTCAGCAGGTTGTAGGAGATGTTGGCCGCGTCGATCCCCGGCATCACCAGGAGGTTTGCGCCGCCTGAAAGCGCGCAATCAGCCACCCCGCGAATGGATGGGTCAAGGGCTGCATCACCGTGCATCTCGCCATCAACCTCGAGGGCTGGGGCGAGCTTCCGCAGCAACGCGAGGGCCTCGCGCATCTTGAGCGCGGATGGGTGATCGGAAGATCCGAAGTTCGAGTGGGACAGCAGGGCCACCTTAGGCAGGATGCCGAAGCGACGCAATTCATCTGCTGCGGCCACGGTGATCTCGGCAAGCTGTTCGGCATCCGGGTCGATATTGACGTGGGTATCGACCAGTGTGAGTTGCCGCCCGGGAAGCATCAGCGTGTTCATCGCCGCATACACGCGGCTGCCCGGCTTCTTGCCAATCACCTGATCGATGTAGCGAAGATGCTCGGAGAAGGGCCCGCCAGTGCCGCAGATCATGCCGTCGGCTGCGCCCAGCCGAACCAACATTGCACCAATCAGTGTTGGGCGGCGGCGCATCTCGAGCTTGGCATAAGCCTCGGAGACGCCTTTGCGCGAGGTGAGACGAAGGTACTCGCTCCAATATTCGCGATAGCGGTCGTCCTGGTCGGGATTGATCAGATCGAAATCAGCGCCAGGCCGCACGCGCAGGCCCAGCCGTTCGATCCGCTGCTCCACCACCATGGGCCGACCGATCACCACCGGCCGCGCGAGCTTTTCATCGACCACCACCTGTACTGCGCGCAGCACGCGTTCGTCTTCGCCCTCGGCATACGCGATCCGCCGGGCGCGCGCCCGGCGGGCGCTGCTGAAGATCGGCTTCATGAAGTTGCCCGAGTGATAGACGAACTGCTCGAGCTGCGACCGATAAGCGTCGAAATCGGTGATGGAACGCGTGGCGACGCCACTGTCCATGGCGGCCTTCGCGACCGCTGGCGCGATCATGACGATCAGCCGGGGGTCAAACGGCTTGGGGATGAGGTATTCGCGGCCAAAGCCGCCGCCAGGTACGCCATAGGCGGCCGCCACGATATCGGACATTTCGGCGCGGGCAAGTTCGGCCAGCGCCTGAACGGCCGCGATTTCCATCTCGCGCGTGATGGAGGTGGCCCCAACATCCAGTGCCCCGCGAAAAATGAACGGAAAGCACAACACGTTATTGACCTGGTTCGCGTAGTCGGTGCGGCCGGTTGCGATGATTGCGTCATCGCGCACCGACTTCACCTCCTCGGGCATGATCTCTGGCGTGGGGTTGGCAAGCGCGAAAATGAGCGGATTGGGCGCCATCCGCGCCACCATCTCGGGCTTCAACACACCGCCCGCCGACAGGCCCAGAAACACATCGGCGTCTTGAATGATTTCCCCAAGCGTTCGCGCCTCGGTCTTACGGGCAAACTGCGCTTTGAGCGGATCCATGAGCTCGATGCGGCCTTCGTAGACCACGCCGGCCAGGTCAGACACCCAGACGTTCTCGCGCGGCAGCCCCAGGTCAACCAGCAGTTCCAGGCAGGCGAGCGCCGCCGCACCCGCGCCGCTACACACCACCTTGATTTCGGTGATGGACTTGTTCACCACCCTAAGCGCATTGCTGAGGGCAGCGCCCACCACGATGGCCGTGCCGTGCTGATCATCATGAAACACCGGAATTTTCATCCGGGCGCGAAGCTTGCGCTCGACCTCGAAGCAGTCGGGCGCCTTGATGTCTTCGAGATTGATGCCACCAAAGGTGGGCTCGAGCGCAGCCACCACTTCAACCAGGCGGTCGACGTCGTTTTCAGCTACCTCGATGTCGAACACGTCGATGCCCGCAAACTTCTTGAAGAGCACCGCCTTGCCTTCCATCACCGGCTTTGCTGCAAGCGGCCCGATGTTGCCCAGGCCCAGCACTGCCGTGCCGTTGGTGATGACTGCCACCAGATTGCCGCGGCTGGTGTAGCGCGAGGCGTTGCCCGGGTCTTTTACGATTTCTTCACAGGCCGCCGCCACGCCAGGAGAGTAGGCGAGCGCGAGGTCACGCTGATTGGTGAGCTGTTTGGTCGCGGTGACCGAGATTTTTCCGGGGCGGCCGAGTTCGTGATACTCGAGCGCCGCCTTGCGCAGTTGCGGATCCATTCATGACTCCCCGGAGCACGAGCTCCAGTCAGGCGGACAGGGCTTGGCGATCATACAGGCAACGTTCCAGGACACGAGCAACATGCAACGCTTCGCGCCCAGCACCGTCGAGGATCTGATGCCGACAGCTTGTGCCGTCAGCGACGATGAGCGCGCCGTCGGCGGCGGCACGTACTGCGGGTAGAAGCGAGAGTTCGGCCATTTTCATGGAGGTATCGAAATGCTCGGCCTCGAACCCAAACGCGCCGGCCATGCCGCAGCAGGACGACTCAATCGGCTCAACGCTTGCCCCCGGAATACGCTTGAGCACGGCATGCACCGGCGACAGCGCGTCAAAGGCTTTCTGGTGACAGTGACCATGCACCAGCAGCTTGAGCCCAGGCTGTGGCGACAGAGGCAATTCAAGCGCGCCCGCCGCCATCTGCCCGGCGAGGAACTCCTCAAATAGCTGCGCGGATGCCGCCACCTTCTGTGCGACCTCACCCAGCCCGAGCACCAGCGCCTCATCGCGTAGCGTAAGGAGACAGGAGGGCTCAAGGCCAATCACGGGGATGCCCCGTTCAACAAAGGGGAGGAGCGCAGCGAATGTGCGCTGCAGCTCAGCGCGCGCCTCATCCAGCAATCCCGCCGACAACCAGGTGCGGCCGCAGCAGAGTGCACGCTGCGGTGTTGCATCGCCCGCTGCCGGCATCGCCACATGCACCCGCCACCCCGCGGCATGCAGCACGCGTCGCGCAGCCGATAGCGTCTCGGCCTCAAAGTGATTGTTGAAGGTGTCTGCAAACAGCACCACCTCGCGCACGGCAATCACAGATGAGGGCGCTTCAGCTTGGTGGGTAAAGGGAACAGACGCCCAGCGGGGGAGACTGCGCCGTGCAGATAGCCCCAACAATTTTTCGCGCAACCAGCCGCTGCCCGGCGCCCGAGCCAGCGCGTTCAGAACCGGCGCCATTTGCGAGGCAACCGAGGCATAGCGCGGAAGACTGGCGATCAGCTTCTCGCGCAGGGAAGGCGGCTTCACCTGCCGAAGCTGATATTGATATTCAAGCTTCATGCGCGCCATATCGACGCCGGTTGGACACTCGCGACGACACCCCTTGCAGCTCACGCACAGGGACATGGTCTGTGCGAGCTCATCAGAGCTGAGCGCGTCCTGGCCCAGCTGTCCCGACAGCGCCAGGCGCAGCGTGTTGGCACGCCCTCGGGTGAGGTGCTGCTCGTCGGCGGTGACGCGCCAACTGGGGCACATGGTGCCGGCATCGAATTTACGGCAGTGGCCATTGTTGTTGCACATCTCGATGGCCTTGCCGAATCCGCCGGCCGGATCGCCCCCGCTGCCGGGGGCAGACAGGGTCTCGGTAAGCGGATCGTTGTGAACGTCCCAGGCCGACCAGTCGAGACCGGTGCGAAGCGGTCGCATCGCGTAGCCGGGCTGGTAGCGGAACAAAGTTCGATCATCCATCTTGGTCGCACGAACAATTTTCCCGGGGTTCATGAGCCCAGTGGGATCGAACAGGTCCTTGACTTCTTCAAACGCGCGGGTGAGCCGCGCGCCGTATTGCCAGGCCACCCATTCGCTACGCACCAGACCGTCACCGTGCTCCCCCGAAAATGCGCCTTTGTAGCGGCGAACCAGCTCGGCGGCCTCCTCGGCAATCGCACGCATCCGGGCAGCGCCCCCCTGCGGTCCGTCAGCCCGCATGTCGAGAATGGGACGCACATGAAGCGTGCCCACCGAGGCGTGCGCATACCAGGTGCCACGCGTGCCGTGGCGGCGAAACACATCGGTCAGCCGGTCGGTGTACTCCGCAAGATGCTCGAGCGGGACCGCACAGTCCTCGATAAAGCTCACGGGCTTTCCATCCCCGCGTAGCGACATCATGATGTTGAGGCCGGCCTTGCGAACCTCCCAGAAAGCCTTCTGGGCTCGTTCATCGGTCATCTGCACGACGGCCCCGGGAAGACCCAGCTGATCGGCCACCAGTTCGACCAGTTCGGCGAGCCTGAGACGAATCCCCGCCGCATCGTCCCCCGCGAACTCCACCAGCAACACCGCCTGAGGCAGCTCGCCCTGATGTCGGACCAACGCGGCGTCAATCACCGGGCGAAACGCCGGGTTCTGACGTGCGAGGTCGATCATGGTGCGATCGACCAGTTCAACCGCGACCGGCCCCAGTTTGACGATGTGCTGTGCACTGGCCATCGCTGCTTGAAAATCGGGGAAATTCACCACGCCCAGCACGCGCGCCCCGGGGAGCGGCGCAAGCTTCAGGTGTAACCGCCGGAACACCGCGAGCGTGCCTTCCGAGCCCACCAGCAGGTGCGACAGGTTCACCGATCCATCGGCCGTGTAAGGGCGCTCCGATTGCGGATGAAAGACATCGAGGTTGTAGCCGCCAACGCGACGCAGCACACGCGGCCATACCCGCTCGATTTCATCGCGCTCACGCGCCCCAACCTCATGCAGCCGCGAGACCAGCGCACTCGCGCGCGAGCTTGAAAGCGGTCGCGACGCCTGCGGACCAAATGGACCGAAGTGCTCCCGTGTGCCGTCCGCGAGAATGGCATCCAGGCCCAGCACGTTATGCACCATGTTGCCGTAGGCGATCGAGCGCGAGCCACAGGAGTTGTTGCCTGCCATACCGCCCAAGGTGGCCTGCGCCGAGGTGGACACATCGACTGGAAACCATAGCCCGAGCGGCTTGAGTTGCGCATTCAGGTGATCCAGCACCGTGCCAGGCTGCACCTCGGCCACGCGAGCTTGCGCATCGATCGAGATCACACGATTCAGGTGCCGGCTGAAATCAACCACCAGCGCCTCGCCCACAGTCTGCCCGCACTGGCTGGTCCCAGCACCCCGGGGCAGGATCGGCACCTTCATGTCGGCCGCAAGATCAATGGTGGCCGCGAGGTCCTCCTCATCGGCCGGCACCACGACGCCAACCGGAAACTGCTGGTAGATCGATGCGTCGGTCGAATAGCGCCCGCGCGTGGCCGGGTCGAACTTCACCTCACCCTTCAGCACATTGCGAAGACGCCGCGCGAGGCGGCTGCGATCAAGCGACGCCGACGGGGCAAAGCCGATCGGGGCAACGGAAACGGAATCGGACATGGCAAGCACTCTCTCGGGGCAAGGCCGGCGCAGCAGCCGGGACCCTCTACAATTCCGCGATTAAACACCAGCGACGCCTGCGCGCCGCCAGCATCCCCACTCGGCCTGCGCTGCTTCATCCGGGCACGCAAGAAACGGACAAGCCATGAAACTACCCAGCGGACTGCGACTTGATCACCACCCGACCGGTCGGCATTTCCTGCAGATCCCGGGCCCCACCAACGTTCCTGACCGCATTCTGCGGGCCATCGACCATCCCACCATTGATCACCGCGGACCGGAATTCGGCGAACTCGGCCGCTACGTCCTCGACGGCATCCGAAAAATTTTTCAGACCACGCAGCCAGTCATCATCTATTCGGCGTCCGGTACCGGGGCCTGGGAGGCCGCGCTGGTCAACACTTTGTCCGCTGGCGACCGTGTGCTGATGGTTGAGACCGGGCACTTCGCAGCACTCTGGAAGCGCCTCGCCGAACGTCTCGGTCTGATTGCAGACTACATCCCCGGCGATTGGCGAAGTGGCATCGACGCCACCGAGATCGGACGTCGCCTCGCCGCCGACCCCCATCACAGCATCCGCGCCGTCTGCGTGGTGCATAACGAAACCTCATCGGGCATCACCTCGGATATCGCTGCCGTACGCCGTGCGATCGATGCGGCGGGTCATCCAGCCCTTCTGATGGTTGATACGGTTTCCTCGATCGGCTCAATTGACTATCGTCATGACGAGTGGGGGGTGGACGTCACCATCGCCGGGTCACAGAAAGGCCTCATGCTGCCGCCCGGGCTAGGCTTTAACGCAATCAGCCCAAAGGCACTGGCAGCAAGCCGTACCGCCACCCTGCCGCGCGCGTTCTGGGCCTGGGACGACATGCTGGCCTCAAACGAAAAAGGCTACTGGCCCACCACCCCCTCGACCAACCTGCTCTATGGTCTTGCAGAGGCGATCGACATGTTCGCAAGCGAAGGGCTGGCCGCAGTCTTTGCCCGCCATGTGCGTCACGGCGAGGCAACCCGTCGCGCGGTCCAGGCATGGGGGTTGGAACTGTTGTGCCGCCATCCCGCCGAGGCGAGCCCGGTGGTCACTGCTGTCGTGATGCCGGAGGCCGAACCGGGCAAGCGGCACGACGCCGACGCGCTCCGGCGCCTCGTACTCGAGCGCTTCAACATGTCGCTGGGTACCGGCCTCGGACGGCTCGCGGGCTGGGTGTTCCGGATCGGACATCTGGGCGACTTCAACGACCTGTCCCTGGTCGGCACATTGGGCGGGGTTGAAATGGGCCTGGCAGCGGGAGGCGTGCCCTATCGCCCCGGAGGTGTGCAGGCGGCAGTCGAGTATCTCGCAGCCTGTGCTCGGGACGCGCGCGCGTGACCAGGCTATTGCCGGAAGCGACAGACCGGCGTAGCGCCAGCGGCCCGCGCCTTGCCAGGCGCGTTGATGCGATCGCGCCCTTCCGCGTCATGGAACTCGTCAAGCGCGCGAGCGCCCTCGCAGCGGCCGGCCATCCGGTCATCCAGATGAATATCGGTGAGCCTGATTTCACCGCCCCGCCACCGGTGGTCGCCGCCCTTCAGCGCGCTGCCACCCAGGGACTGTCGCAATACACGCCCGCCCTGGGCATCGAGCCACTCCGCCGCGCGATCGCGCGCGACTACGGCGAGCGTCACGGGCTCGATATTTCGCCCTCGCGAATTGTGGTGACGGCCGGGGCGTCGGCTGCGCTGCTGCTTGCCTGCTGCGCGCTGGTTGATGTTGGCGACCATGTGCTGATGACCGATCCCAGCTATCCGTGCAATCGCCATTTCGTGGCAGCCTTTGATGGCGTGCCGGCACTGGTTCCGGTTGGCCCGGAAAGCCGCTTCCAGATGACGCGCGCCCTGCTCGAGTCGCACTGGACCCCAGCCACTGCAGGCGCGCTTCTCGCCACGCCCGCCAACCCCACCGGCACCTCCATCGCATTCAACGAACTCGCCGGCATCGTGGATGCGATTCGCGCGCGGGGAGGCTTCAGCCTGATCGATGAAATCTACCTCGGTCTCAGCTATGAGGGCAGACCCCGAAGCGCCCTCGAACTGGGCGACGACGTGATCGTCTGCAACAGTTTTTCGAAAACCTTCAGCATGACCGGCTGGCGTCTGGGCTGGCTGGTGGTTCCCGAGTCGCTGGTGCCGGCCTTCGAAAAACTGGCTCAGAATCTGTTTATCTGTGCCTCGGCACTCGCGCAGCACGCGGCACTTGCCTGCTTTGAGCCCGAGTCCCTGGCGATTTTCGATGCGCAGCGCGAGTCATTTCGCAGGCGGCGTGACTTCATCGTGCCGGCGCTGCGAGAGGCTGGGCTTGACGTACCGGTCACCCCCGACGGCGCGTTCTATGTCTGGATCGACTGCGCACGCGTGTCCGCAAGCAGCATGAGCTTCGCCGAGCGACTGCTGGAGGAAGCCTTTGTATCGATCGTGCCAGGGCACGATTTTGGGACGCACCAAGCCGATCGGTATCTCAGACTGTCCTATGCCACGGCCCTGCCGCAGCTTGAGGAGGCCGTGCGCCGGATGTCGCGACTGATCGGCTCCTGAATTACGACCCCGAGAGGTTGGCGCCATCGCGCACACTGGTTCCGGGGAGCGCACGCATCACCAGATCATCGGGCGCCTCGGCTACGCCACGGAGCCCGTCGCGCGCGCGCAGCACCCGGGCACCATAGCCACTGTCGTGCGGCCGACGCGCGGCCCCGACATAGGATTTGAGCGCGGCTTCGGTACTGCCTTCGCGGAGCAGATAAATCCGCAGCAACTCGGCGCCCACACGTATGTTCGCCTGAGGATCGAACACCGCCTCGCTACCGCCGAACCGTTCAAAGCGTTCGGCATGGACCTGCGTACGGATCTGCATGAGCCCCTGTGCCCCGCGCACGCTTTGGGCGAAGGTGTTGAAGGATGACTCCACCGACATCACAGCCAGAAGGAGCAGCGGGTCGAGCTTGACCTCATCGGCCACCTCGTAGGCGAGCGCAACCACCTGCGCGGCCTGAATAGCATCAACCTGATAACGATCGACGATGTGATCGGTCAGGCGGCGCTGCGCGCGGGGAGTCTCCGCCACCGCGCGCTGCTCGACAAGGGGCGGTGCCTCAACCAGCGCAGGCGCAGGCGTGGTGGCGCTCCACCCGGGTGTCTTTCGAAGCCATTCCCCTTGGAGACCTGGTCGAGACAGATCGACCTGAGTCAGCCCTTGGGTGGCCAGGCGCGCCCCTGAACTCACCGAATGAACGGTGACGAGGGCCCACAGCACGCACCCCGCCACGACCGCCGCCAACACGAACGCGAGGACGACCTGGGAGGCTTGTAAACGCTCGCCTCGAGCTTCAATGTTCATGAGACTTCTCCAGCAGATTGCCTCCTTGCGCGGCTCAGACCCGCCCGAGAAGCGGAAACCCGCCCACCAACAAAAGCGCTGGCGGGCGGACAGAGACTGGCAGGAACGGCGCGCTGACCGGCGTGACCCAGCATCGGCAGCGCGCCCCGGGGCTCGACCGAGGAGCGGTCTCGCCTGAATCGAGGAGGCAGGTGTTTTTTATGTGAACGGGTATATTTTACGTTGACCGTCCCGGCGGGCCAAACCAGCGCAAGATCCCGCCTCAGACTGGCACGCCATCCATCGGGCCGGTCCCTTTTGTTCACTTGGCAATCCCCTTCGCGCACTGCGGGATAGCCGGTTTGCCGCCCTATCCTGACCCCGATCAACACGAGCCCATCTTGAAATACACCGACCTGCGGGATTTCATCACCCAACTCGAACGCACAGGCGAACTACGCCGCATCGCCCTGCCGGTCTCGCCGCAGTTCGACATGACCGAAATCGCTGACCGGGTGTTGCGCGCGCAGGGGCCTGCGCTCCTGTTCGAGCATCCCCGGCACGCCGAACGCTCATGGCGCATCCCGGTGCTCGCGAACCTGTTCGGCACACCCTATCGGGTGGCGCTCGGCATGGGAGAGTCATCCACCGAGGCCCTGCGCGAGGTGGGTAAGTTGCTGGCTGCCCTCAAAGAGCCCGAACCGCCAAAGGGCCTGCGCGATGCCTGGGAGAAGCTTCCGCTCTTGCGGCATGCGCTCACCATGAGCCCGCGCGAGGTCTCAAGCGCTCCCTGCCAGCAGCAGGTTTTTGAAGGCGCACAGGTCGATCTCGACTCGCTGCCTATCCAGACCTGCTGGCCGGGCGATGCCGGGCCGCTGATTACCTGGGGGCTGGTGGTCACGCGCGGCCCGGGCAAACCGCGCCAGAACCTCGGCATTTATCGGCAGCAGGTCATATCGCGCAACCAGACCATCATGCGCTGGCTTGCGCACCGCGGCGGCGCGCTCGATTTCCGGGACCACGCGATCGCCCATCCCGGCGTCCCCTTCCCGGTGGCGGTGGCCTTGGGCGCCGATCCTGCCACCATCCTCGGCGCAGTCACGCCGGTGCCCGACACACTCTCCGAATATCAGTTTGCAGGGCTGCTGCGTGGCGGCCGTACCGAGATCGTCCGCTGCATAGGGAGCGATCTGCGAGTCCCCGCCACCGCCGAGATCGTGCTCGAGGGCAGTCTGCGGCCCGACCCCGACGGCACGCTCACGCGTGCGCACGCCGCCCGTCTCGGGTGGCGTGGCGAATTGCCAGCCAGCGCGCTCACCGGCTGGGAAATGGCACTGGAGGGTCCGTTCGGCGATCACACCGGCTACTACAACGAACAGGACTGGTTCCCGGTTTTCACGATCGATCGAATCACCCAGCGACGCGAGCCGATCTACCACAGCACCTACACTGGCAAGCCCCCCGATGAGCCAGCCATCCTGGGGGTGGCGCTGAACGAAGTGTTCGTGCCCATTCTCTGCCGGCAGTTCACCGAGATCGTCGACTTCTACCTGCCGCCAGAGGGCTGTTCATACCGGCTCGCGGTGGTGTCGATGCGCAAGCAGTACCCGGGTCATGCCAAGCGCGTGATGTTCGGTATCTGGAGTTTTCTGCGCCAGTTCATGTACACCAAGACCATCATCGTGGTCGACGACGACGTGAACGTGCGCGACTGGAAGGAAGTGATCTGGGCGCTCACCACCCGCGTTGACCCGGCGCGCGACACCACGCTGGTCGAGAACACGCCGATCGATTATCTCGATTTCGCCTCGCCCGTATCGGGGCTAGGCTCCAAGATGGGCATTGACGCCACCAACAAGTGGCCGGGCGAGACCAATCGGGAATGGGGGCGGCCCATTGTGATGGATGCCGCGGTCAAGGCCCGGGTCGATACGCTGTGGGGGCAACTCGGGCTCTAAGCCACAGACGCTCAGCTCGGCTGGGCCCAATCAGCCGTTGTCATAGACCCAGCGCAGGAACGTATCCTGCGCCGGCTGAGCACCCGAAATTTTCTCGCCGTTGATGATCATCACCACGGCATAGCGCCTGCCCGAGGCTGCATCCACATAGCCTGCAATCGACTTCACATCGCGCAGGCTCCCGGTCTTGATCCAGGCGCGGCCCGCGAGAGGGTGTCGCTGCAGCCGCGCACGCATGGTGCCGTCTATACCCACCTGTGGCAGCGTGATGCGGAACAGGTCGGCATGCGTGCTCCTGGCCGCGTGAACCAGTAACTGGGCGAGGCTGGCTGCGCTAATCCGCTCCTCGCGCGAGAGCCCCGAACCATTGTCGATCACCAGCTCCGGAAAATGCAGGCCTCGGCTATCGAGCCAACGCTGCACCATCTCGCGCATGCGTCGCGGTGACGCGGGGTCAGCCGGCGTTGCGCTCGCCCCAAGCAACACCTGGCGGGTCATCACGTTGTTGCTGAATTTGTTGATGTCCTGCGAAATTTCCCAGAGCGCCCGCGGCGACTCCCAACGCTGCCACACCGCGAGCCGGGCTGCCGCCCCGGCCTCGATCCGGGTCTTCCCCCGGATGACACCCCCCGAGGTCTGCCACGCTGCCTTGAAAAAGCCGTGGATGAAGTCGCGGTGCGAAAGCACCGCCGCATAAATGCCCTGCTCGCCACACGCGGGGAAATAACGCCCCCCGACCCGGATCGAGGCCGCAGCCGAGGACCCTGCTTCAGCCTGCGCTGCAGTGTCGCGCACCCAGAGCGCAAGCGACCCGGGCTGGCAGGCCCCCGCCTGGACGCTCAGTTCATTGACGACCCGGACATCCGCGAGCGGAGGATCAAGGGCGATTTTTGCTGCGCCCCCCGCCGGCTTCACTACCACCCGCACCGACTTGAAATTCATAAGCGCGGCGTGCGGCGCGACGTTGTAGGGCTGCGAGGCGTCACCATCGATCGGTTGCCCGGGTTCGGCGCGCAAATCAAAAAGCGCGTCATCGATCACCAGGTCGCCACGGATCTCGCGCAGCCCCGCCGCCCGCATGCGCCGGATAAATTCTGTCAGGTCTTCGACGACCAGTTTCGGGTCGCCGCCACCGCGTAGCACCAGGTCACCCTCGAGCACGCCATCCGACAGTCGGCCTCCCAGATGCGCAGTCGTGACCCAGCGGTACTCTGGCCCCAGAACGTTCAGCGCAACATAGGTGCTCAGCAGCTTGATGGTTGAGGCGGGATTCAACGCCCGCGCGACGTTCCATTCAAGGAGCGGCGGCCCGCCCGTCACGGGCACGGCGACCAGCCCGACCTGCGCGGGCGATGCGCCCGTCGCGGCAATCCAGTGTGAAACCGGTTGGGCAGGCTCGGCCCACCCACGCGTGGCCACCGCCCCCAGAGGGAGCGCGACCGCCAACGCGACCAGCGACCGCAGGCCAAGCTGCCACGCCCTTCGACCCACCCGTTCAATGATGTTCACGAAACCCCTGATCCGCTTCACCAATCGCCGCACCGGACAACTGGCGGTCGCGATGGTAACCGAAGCCAATCTTAGGCCCGGATAGCGACTGACGCCCCACTTGCCGGACCCGTCAACTTGACCCCCCCTTTCGGTCTGCCTAACATCCGGGCATGGAACAAGACGTACAACTTCTTGGTGACCAGATCGATCGTCTGCTCGCCAACATGCGCCGACTGGTTGATGAAAACGCCCGCCTGAAGGCTGCGCTCTCTGACAGCCAGACCCTCAACGCCGATCTTCGAGAGCGGATGGCAGATGCCCGCGCACGGGTGGAGTTCGCGCTCTCCCGCTTGCCGGCCGACATGGCCGACCGCTCCTGATCACCCTGTAGCGGGTCGCTGCCCCGTTCGAACCCCTTACCGTCACCGAGCCCCAGATGGAACAGATCGACGTCAGGATCCTGGATCGCGAGTACCGGCTATCGGTCACCCCCGAGGACAAAGACCGGCTGGTCCGGGCGGCGCAGATGGTTGACAGCAAGATGCGCGCAATCCGCGACTCAGGCCGCGTCACCAGCACCGATCGAATCGCGGTGCTCGCGGCGCTACAGTTCGCCCATCAGATCCTCGGAAACGGCAACGACACCCAGGCTCAGCAGGCCGCCGAGGTGAGCCGCCGACTGCGCAAAATCAACGATACCCTCGAGACCGAGCTTCGGCAGCAGGAAAATCTTTTCTGATGGCAGGGCAGCCTGCCTGGGCGCGATACAATCCGAACACCCTGCGGTGTTCGACTAGGCCATACATTCCTTGAACCAATAATGTGACTCAGGCCACGGCGATTCGCGTACCGCTGTTGTGATCGTCCCTCGTCGGATGAACCTGATGCGGTGCCTGCTGTGGCCGACCTGAACTTCACGGTTCAGGATGCTGGTCTGCCGGCACAGGCGGGGCCCAATTTCCCAGTCTCATGTGGGCGTCAACGGCAAGGTGCCGTTGGCCCGAGTCCGAAGTTCTTCCCATGAACACTCCCCGGCAATATTGGCTGATGAAGTCCGAGCCCGACGAGTGCTCAATCGATGACGCACTCGCCGCGCCAAACCGCACAGTGCCCTGGGTAGGCGTTCGCAACTACCAGGCGCGCAATTTCATGCGCGACGCCATGCGAATCGGCGATGGTGTGTTGTTCTATCACTCGGGCTGCGCGGAGCCCGGTGTGGCCGGTCTTGCCGAGGTGGCCTCTGCGCCCTATCCGGATCCCACGCAATTCGACCAACGATCGGCCTACTTTGATCCGGCAAGCAAGCCCGCCGCACCGCGCTGGATACTGGTCGATGTGAAAGCACTCGAACGCGTTCCGCTCGTATCCCTTGCGCAGATGCGCGCCGAGTCCGCGCTCGCCGAGATGCAGGTACTGCGGCGTGGCAACCGGCTATCGATTACGCCGGTAATGCCCGATCAGTGGCGGGCAATGCTGCAGCTCACTTCGCGCTAAGCCCACGCGGCAACGGGAAGGTCACCTTCTCTTCCACGCCAGGCAGCGTGCTGACGCGCGCCGCCCCCAGTTCACG